>WQSR01000017.1 GCA_009787785.1 Defluviitaleaceae bacterium | reverse complement strand
GAAGGAGGGGGGTGGGATGGGGNGGGGTGAATGGGTAAGCGCGTCCTCTCGCTTGCTTCGCAAGCTGGCCGGACGGCCCGACGCTAGCGCGTCGCCCAGCTTCGCTGGGAGTATGTCTCGCGGGAACGAGAAATTAACGGCGAATGGGCGGCTTATGTGCTCGGCGTTGAGGCTTCGGAGAAGACCAACGCGAGTACTTGCCGCACAGAGCCGTTCATGAGCGTTTCCGTGCCAGCGCGGGCCATTCACCCCACCCCATCCCACCAGCGGTGCGTAAGGAGGTGATAATGAAGCATTGCGGAAAAAGCGCGCGCCGATGTCTGTTTTTTTACCGGAGAGTAGTATAAAATATGGGACGAAGGGAAGGGATGGTGCCGGGTGCATTCCAAAAGATTGTTGCTTGTTGCGGGGATATTGTTTTTGCTGACGCTGGTGCCCATTGTATGGCTGGGGTTGTATGCGCGGCCGGCCAAGGATGACTATATTTTCTCTGCGTCGTCGTCCTTTTTGCCTACGGCGCAGTATTGGGTGGAGGACGCGGCGGTGCGCCACCGCTATTTTGAGCGGAGTGTGCGCTATGCCAGGGTGAACGGGGGTGTGCTGGATGTGCCCCGGGCTGTGGTGCGTACCGTGGTTGACAATTATCGGGACTGGCAGGGTACTTTTACGGCCATAGCCTTATTTTCTGTACATCCGGGGGTGTTTTTCGGTCATGGAGCCTATCCGTTGACGATGCTTTTCACCTTGCTCCCCCTGATTTTATCCTTGGGCTTTCTAACAAAGACCGTGCTTCGCACCCATTGGCTGATGCCGTGTATGCTGGTGCTGACGGCGTGCATTCAATTTGTTCCCCACATTGGGCAGGGATTTTACTGGTACAATGGCGGGGTTTTTTATGTCTTTTTTTTCGCGCTAATGTGGACGAGCCTGGCGTTGAAAATGGGGCGGCCTACGCGGTGGCCGGCTGTGGCGGGGATTGCGGTGCTGGATTTCCTCATCGGCGGGGGGAATCTGGTGACGGCTCTTTTCGCGGCCCAGGTGAATGTACTTTTCGCCCTGTATACCCTTTGGAAGAGCCGGAAAACGCTTTGGCCTACGCTTGTGTATGCGGGGGCGGCGGTGCTGGGGCTGTTGATAAACGTGGCGGCACCGGGCAACACCGTGCGAAGCGGCGGCCTGGGCGGCTTGAGGCACGCTTTCTGGAGTGTGCGTGCGGCCATGCTGACGGCGGGGGAAGACCTTGTGGCGTGGACCACGCCGGCAGTTGTGATTTTGCTGATTCTGGCGGTGCCGTGGCTTTGGCGGGCGGCCAAGGCATCGGCCTATACCTTTAAGGCACCCCTTATTGTGGCGGGATTGTCCTTTTTGCTGTTCGCCAGCCTAAGCGCGCCGCCCTTCTTCGGGCAGATGATTAGCGGGCCGCCCCGGTTGCGCAATATCGTGTATTTTTCCTATGTACTGCTCGTGTTCGGGAATGTTTTTTACCTGCTGGGCTGGATAGCGCGCAACTATGAACTGCAACGCATCGTGGGGCGGGGAAGGGCTTTGCTCCCGCGCAAAATGGCCTTCGCCTGTGTGGGGGTAATACTCCTGGGCGCGGCGATATATCTGGGCTACGAAAACGCCTCCACCTGGCGGACGGCCCAGGATTTGCGAAGCGGTGCCGCCGGGCAATTCCGGGCAGAGCACCGGGCGCGGATGGCTTTGCTGGAAGGCGGGGGCGGGCGGGTTTATTTACCCGCTTATTCCGCGCCGCCCATGGCCTTGGTTTCCTGGTGGGACGGGATAGAACCCTTCCTGTGGACGGAACTGGGGATTGGCCATAGTTTCTTGGTGAACCGGGGCATAGCCAATTATTTCGGCTGGGACTACGTCGTGGGATTGCCGCCCCCCCGTACCCGCGCTGTGCCGGGGGTGACGTATTTTTCCTTTGGCGGGCGCGAGGGCCGGCTCGAAGCATTCACGATTAACGACAACCGGTACCTGCGCTTGCGGGACTTTGGGTGGCTTCTGGAGGATGTTTTCGATGTGGCCTGGGACGGTACCCAATATGAAATAATGCTGGGCCATAGGTATACCCCCGTAGGCGGCGAAGGGCGCGTGAGCGGCATATCCACCCCCCGGGCGGCCTATTTCGCGGGTCAGCGCGTCCGCGTGGACGGCGCGGACAAGGTAGCCATGCGCTACTATGTATATGGCGAGCCTTTTTTCCGCATGGTGGATTTGCTTGAATTGACGGGGCTGGGCTTTGTGGTGCGGCAGGGTGTGTTTTACTTGGAGAGGTGACGCGCTTGCGCTATGTTCAAGGTGTTTTGTGTTTTTTTCTCGCCTATTTTTTGTGGCGCAGGGCATTTATTTTTCTGGAATCCACGGTGGGGCTTTATCAGCCCTTCTTTGGATGGGTCGTGCTCCTTGCGGCGGTTTGCGCCGGGGCGGCGGCGATATGGGCCGGGGATAAAATAGCCGCGTTTTTGCAATCCCAATGGTTCAAGTATAATGCCTTGATAAAGGCGGCCATGATTTTGCTTTCGGTGGCGGCGGGGGCCTATGTGGCCTTTCTGGGGCTGGAAAACGCGGCGGGACGACTTTCCGGTATGCTGGCCATGGCGGGTGCCGGGGTGGCGATGTTTGTATTTGTATTGCTGGTGTCCGGCAGGTGCAGGCAAACGATAAAATATGTGCGCGGGGTGCTGGCGGCGTTTTTGGATTGGCGGTTTGTGGCGGCGGTGCTGGGGCTGAACGGATTTGCCGTGGCGTTTTTGCTTCTCGCCCGACAGCCCTTTTTTTGGGACAACGCGGGCTTTTGGCGCACGGCGGCGGATTTGAGTGCCACGGCCTTTTCCGCGCCCGTCGGCTTTTTCGGAGGGGTGCTGGGCTCGGTTTTTTGGCATGAATACCATTTCCTGCCTGCGGTGCTCCCCGCCTATGCCATGGCGGTATTCAACACCAGCCGGATGGTGTTCGTGCTGTCGGTAGTCAATTTCTATGTGGTGCCCTTCTGGGCTATTTTGTACGCGGCGTGCGCGAGAACGGGCAAAAACGGCGGCTTCTACGGCTTTGCCCTGGGGGCTATGGCCTTGATTTTCGTCCCCTTTTTGGCTGTCATGGGCTTTCTGGATGTGGGGGGCGTCGCGCTGGCCTTGGGGACGGTTTACTTGTTTTTCCACTGCGAATCCGAGGACGGGCTGGTGGCTGGGCTGTTGCTGTGCGCCACGGTGATGTTCCGGCGGTGGTATATCTTTTTCGCCATCGGCTTTCTACTCTTCGCGGCGGTGTACGCCCTATCCAATAGGAAGATACGCCGCAAGCTGGCCATGACGCTTTTCGTATTCGGCGGCTCCATGCTCTTGTTTTTCCAAGGATATATCTCCGATGTGCTGTTGCGGGGCGGCTACGGCGAGCGGTATGGCGCGTACCATGTCCCGGTTTTGCTAAATATCCGGTTTGTGTTGCGTTATTTCGGGCTGGTGCCCCTGCTGGGTGCGCTGGCGTACTGCCTGTACCGGAGAAAAACGAGCCTCCTCTTCCCGCTGGTATGCGGCGCGGTGATTTTTATTGCCTTCATTTTCGTACAGCAATTCTTCGGGATGCAACATTTGCTGTTGTTCGCCGCCCCCATGGCCTTGGTGGCGGTGCATCTGGCCGGGGAAAAAACACGGTGGATACGCCTTACCGCCTTGGGCGTTGCGGCCTTGTGCGCCATCGCGGTCTTTTTGCCCCGCGCCCAGCCCCAAACCCGGGAGGAAATCACGGGATATGCCCTCTTTCCCAGCATCACACTGCGTCCCCCCATACGGGAGGACGCGGCGCAACTGAGCGCGCTCCACGACTTTATTGCGCCCAAGGCCGGAAAAGTGGCGGTGTTGGCCTCCTCCTACGTACTCAATTCAGACTTGCTGGCCATGGTGCGCGCCTCCTTCCACCCACTGCACCCCATGGACACAGCATACAATATCATCCACACCGCACAGGTGGACCGGCGGGACGGACTGCCCCTCGCCCTGGCGGATATCCACTACATCGTGGTGGCGTACCCCCCGCAGACCCATCTCGATCCGGCAGAACAGCAGGTGGTGGTGATACCCGCACAAGCCATGCTCGCCGCCACCCCCTTTTCCGCCGCCTTCGCGCCCATGGACGAAACCTTTACACTGCGCGACGGGGTGCGGGTCTATGTGTTCCGGCGCGTGCGGGAAAACACCCCCGCCGAGCTGGAATGGCTGTGGCGCGAAATTGGAATTGAAGGGGTGCGTTAATTTTATTTACCACCGTGGAATAATAAAGCGCGTGGTGGGGTGAAGCGGGGTGAGTGGGTATGGACATATTCGCGCACTGAATGTGTGAGCGACCCGCGCTGGCACTCATCGCACGATGATTGGCTTGTCTTGGGCAGTGCCTGTGTCGGTCTTCTCCGAAGCCCAACGGTGGCACTAGCCCTCGCCTTCGCCACTAATCTGCGCGATTGAGTGAGACGCGCTTGCCGCTCACACATTCAGTGCGCGAACTTATTCGTACCCATTCACCCCACCACGCTCCTTACTCGTAGGTATGTGGTAAGTAATTTTACTTGCACTACCCCACCGCATAAATGGCGGCTGTTCACGTTAAGTAAAATTACTTGTCACGTTGATTGCGTATTTCTTGTTCCGTGGGAAGGGGCGGGTGAATGGGTAAGCGCGTCTAAGCGAAATAGGTAATGAGCGGTGCCCGGGCGGCTTATGTGGTTGGCGTTGAGGCTTCTGAAAGAAGACCAACGCAACCACTTGCCGCATGGGTGCCGTCCATTGCCTATTTCGTTTGAACGCGCGGGCCATTCACCCGCCCCTTTCCACGGAGACACAAAAGACACGCAAACAGCAATGCCATGGTAAATTCAACTTTAACGTGACTACCGAGGGGTGCGTTTGACAAATTTTGCATATTATGCTATATGGAGTGGAATAGAGATTGTGGGAATTATGTCAGTGAGGTGTTGAAAATGAACGCGAATGCAATCCGTCAGCCCGTTATTCCCCCCGCCGCGCCTTTGAACAATACCCAGCCCATAGGCGGTTCCCATCCCCATTTGGTTATCGAGGGCAGGACACAGCCCCCCTCGGCGCAGCAGGAGGCCAACCGCGCCTTCATCGCGGCGGTGCGAGGCTTCGGCGAAGCCATGCGCAGTGCGGCGGCGGCGGCATTGTCCAACACGCAGAACCTTTTCGACACCATGATTGGTACCTCTTCCCATGGGGACGCCATGACGGTGGTGGCCAACGGTTATGAAAACGGCAACGGCTATGCCAACGGCTACGAAAACGGCAATGGGAACGGCAACGGCTACGAAGCCTATGTCCGGGTGCACCAGCTTGCCTCCACCCAGCAAAATAACGGGCCGTCCATGCCTGCCGGCGAACGAAACGGCGCGAGCCCCGGAAGGAACAATTTCTCCATAGAGCGCAACGGCCGCGCCTTCAATTTTTCGGTCAATATCTCGGAAACGGCGTCCAACCGTAGCGTGCAACAGCGCGTGGCCAACGCCATCAACGACCAGCCCACCTCGGGTGTCCGGGCCCATGTGCAATCCGACGAGGGGGGCCAGTCCTCTTTGGTACTTACGGCGGTCAATTCCGGCGAGCGCAACGCCTTCACCATAGCGGACGCGCCCGATGAGGGCAACGCCGTGGAAGCTGTGGGCGTGGGCAATATTACCCGCGAAGCCCAGGACGCCCTATATACCGTCAACGGCGAGGAACGCGCCGCCCCCACCAATACCGTGGACCTGACCGAAGGCATCCGCGCCACCTTGCAACGCCCCGGGCCCGAGGAAATCACCGCCGCTACCGAGCGTGACGTGGAAGGCATCACCGACGCCATTGGCGAACTGGTGGCACATTTCAACGTGATGCGCCAGGCCGCTGTGGAATATTCCGACCAGGACAGCGGTGCGGAGGCACTCCGCCGCAGGCTGGATAATATCTACTACGACAACGAACCCGCCCTGGAAAGCGTCGGCGTGACCCGCGGCGATGACGGTCGCTTACAAGTGGACGACGGCGAGCTCGCCGCCTCTGTGGAAAACGGCACCGCACAGGAGCAACTCACCGATGGCTTCGGCTTCACCGGCCAAATGTCACGGCTGGGGGAAGTGCTGAACAATGACCCCGTCAATTTCGAGATGCAACTCAGTATGGCGACATTGTAATATAGCAAATCAGCCTGAAGACAAACCCCGAGCATTCACCCGAATGCTCGGGGTTTGTATAATTTTTTGGTACAATATAGAAATAACAATAAACCCCAAGGGGGTGAGCAAAGGTTTACAACGAATACTGAGTACTTAAAAATCCACAAAGTTTTTATCCCTGTCATAGTTAAGTGTGATTGTTGTAAACTTGCACAATTATAAGGAGACATATGTGAAAAACAAAAGTACGCAAACCAGAATTTTTTGGATTATCGGCACAAAAATATTTTTACTCATATGCTTTGTGTTTTGCAGATATGCAGTTTGGGCAATTCATCTTAATAGGGATTGGCCAGTGTTTATGTTTATTGTAGCCATTGTCACCACAGGAATTGCCGCTTTATTTGATGCAAGAAAAATAATGTTATGCACTTCAGCGGGCTATATTGGCGGATTTGCGTTGGGGACGTTATTCAACGCATACGGTGTAGACCCGGGGGGTGGTGCTACAAGTAACTGGTGGATAATATGGACACTCTCTTTCTTAATAATCATAACTTTGGGCATCATTTGGGAAGTTGCAACAAGAATTATTATTCAACGCAAAAGATAAGGTTTAGCTGTTTAATTTTGATTCCACACTTGAAAGATTATAAACGCCCCTTGCCTACCACAAAGTAGCGGCATTAACATAACCATTTAACTCCGTCCAATCCAAAAAGCCATTAGCAATGTCGCTGATGGTTTTTTGGATTTTCCCAAACAAAATTCAATCTCAATATTGAAAACAGCGTTAAAGTATGCTATAATAATTACAGGCAGAAACGTCATCTAAAATAATCATAAAGAGAGGACGATATGCCATGAAGAAAAACGATTAAGTATTATCAGCCCAACAAGAGAATAAACCCCTTTGTTGGGCTTTTTCGTGTCTTTCGTGTGACAATTTCATTGTGCAACAGGTGCGCTGTGGCGGCCCGTTCCCGTTTTATTCGGCTATGCTGTGTTTATTCTGCCGTTGTTTCAGCGTTTTGCATTGAACGATTAAATATGAACACAATACTCATCACCGCACATATGAAGCCAGAGATGAAGAACATCAACGCCATGCCCGCACCATTCCCAACGCCGAAGACACGACCTAACAAAAGCGGTGGTTGCTTCATAAACGGCTCAAAGACAAAATCGGCTAAAAACCCACCAACAAAAACGCCCAAAGGGATAGCTGCGGATTGTATCGCATACCTTACGGCAAATGCCCGCCCTTGTAGTTCAATCGGTATAATTGTACGCCAAAGGTATGTTGCGTTTGCAGTAATTGTAGGGACAAAAGCCGCACCAAGAAATGCAGTGACAGCCCAGAATGCAAGATTATTCCCCAATGAGAACAGCATATCTCCGATTATAACAGATATGAAATAGCATAAAAAAATCATGCGCACTCTTTTTGTGCGTGTGGGTACAGCAAGTATCACCAATGCCCCTGCCACGCCACCTAAACCTACAGCCGAACTAACAACAGCCAAAGCAACTTCATTATTGCCTGACCTCGCTAAAACCATAGGTGCAAGCAAGCCATAAGCGGCCATGCTCGTAATGAAATTAAGTACAGCCATGAACAGCATCAGCCTGTATAAAAGTGCCGAAGCTTTAACTACCTTAAATCCGTTACCCAAATCGTTTAGATAATTCCGAGCGTTAAATTTTGGTTTATTACGCTTGTTCTCTAAATGCAATGAAGGGATTTTTACAAAAAACACAAGCGACAGACAAGCAAAAGCCATTGTTATTAAATCAACGGCTATAACGCCCACGATGCCAATAAATCTAAATAGTACAGCAGCCATAGCAGGTGCGATAACTTCCACCATGCCGCTTGAAAACGATTGCAAGCCAGCCGCCCTAACATAATGCTTTTTGGGGATAATTGCGCTCACAGCGACATTATTTGCAAGGGTTTGAAAACTCCCCAAAATGCTTGTGATGAGGTTAATACCAAAAATATGCCATATTTCTAGCGCATCAAAGCGCAAAAGTAAGAACAGTACAAACGTGCATACGCCTGTGCCTATGTCGGCATAAATCATAATGCGTTTTTTGTTGTTTCGGTCTACAAAAGGGCTTATAAAAACACCCATTAGCATTCGGGGCAACATAACAAGTAGCGCAGAAACAGAAAGCACGAGTGCGCTTCCAGTTCGTTCAAAAGCCCATATTGATATGACAAATCCTGTCATAGTCGTGCCTAATGAGGACACAGACTGCCCAAGCCAAAGGGTTAAGAAATTACGCATTTCTGCAATGTAAATTTTTATGGAACGCATTGTCAATCTCCTTTTATTGTGTATTTTTCGCAATAAAAGAAGCAGACAACGACTATTGCCAGTCTAACTTAGCGACTTGTGAAATCGCTCCAAACAGCCGTCGCCGCTTCTGAATGGAGCAAAACATTTGCTGTTACGTCATGTTTCATTTGTTGAATCATTTATATCACCGCCTAACGACTTTAAAGATATCACAATCAACAAGGTAAAGCCATGGGCAATATTTTGGTTGCGTGCTTCGATGGGTGGATGTTGCATATTCTGCACCGGTAGGGGTATAATCCACGCAGTATGACTTCTTCTGGCAAAGGGTGTTACATATGAAGCTTCTCGTTAATTTGGTCAAGGCCGCCCGCAAGTATTGGGTATATTTGATTATTACGCTGGTGGGCATTGTGGGGTCGATTTCGGCCAGCTTGTACGCGCCCCAGGTGGTGCGGCGGCTGACGGGGTACGCGGTGGAGCGTGACCCGGCTTTGGTGGAGTATGCCTTGCGGCTGGGGTTGCTTTTGGCGGGGGTGTATTTGGCCCAGGCGGCCTTTTCTTATGTGCGCTCCTATTATTCCCATTATGCGGCGTGGAAATTTGTGGCGGAGCTGCGTACCCGGATATATGACCGGCTTCAAGAGCTTTCCATGAAATTTTATCACGACAAGCAGACCGGGCAGATTATGACCCGCATCGTGAACGATACCAACGATGTGGAGCTGTTGATTGCCCATGCCGTGCCGGATATCATTGTAAATGTGTCCATGCTCTTGGGTATTTCTACGATTTTGTTTGTCATGAACGCGGAGCTCGCGTTGTTCAGCCTGATTACCATGCCGGTTTTGGTGGTGCTTTCCTTTATATTTGCTAAGAAGGTGTTGCCCATTTTCCGTGTGGCGCGGCAGATTTTGGGGGAATTGAACGCCCATTTGCAAGATAATATCTCCGGCATGAAGGAGATTCAGGTATTCAACCAGCACGAGCGGGAGCTGGAGAAAATTGATACATCGGCCCAGGGTCACGCCAACGCGATTATACGCTCGTTGCGCTTGAGCGCGATGTACAGCGGCTCGGTGCAGTATCTCTCCAGCGTGGGCACGGTGGTGGTTATCGCGTACGGCGGCTACATGGCCTTTCATGGGCGGTTGCCTGTGGAGGACATCGTGGCCTTTTTGTTATACCTTGGGATGTTCTTCGGCCCGGTGACGGCCCTGGCCCGAACCAATGAGGACTTGCAAAACGCCATCGCCGGGGCGGAGCGGGTCTTTCAAATACTGGACGCGCCCATTGACGTGCAGGAAAAGGAAAACCCCCACGAGCTGGCGAATGTGAAGGGAAATATTTCCTTTAAAAACGTAAGCTTCCATTACATCGACGGGCAGGAGGTTTTAAAAAACGTAACCGTGGACATCAAGCCCGGCGAGCGGGTGGCTCTGGTGGGCCCCACCGGGGTGGGCAAGACTACTTTTATCAATTTGCTCAACCGTTTTTATGACCCCATCGAAGGGGCGATAACCTTGGACGGCCATGATTTGCGCGATGTTTCCTTGAAAAGTCTGCGCCACCATATGAGCAATGTGATACAGGATGTCTTCCTTTTCAATGACACGCTGGCGGCGAACATCGGCTACGGCGCGCCGGGAGCCACCGAAGGGGAAATTATCGAAGCCTCCAAGGTAGCCCGGGCGGATGACTTTATTTGTCAGCTAAAAGAAGGCTATGCTACAATAGTGGGCGAGCGGGGGATGCGCCTCTCCGGCGGGCAGAAGCAACGGGTAAGCATTGCCCGCGCTGTGTTGCGCAACCGTCCCGTTCTTATTCTGGACGAAGCCACCGCCGCCGTGGACGTGGAAACGGAAAAGCAAATCCGCGACGCCATGGACGAGGTGATGCGCAACCGCACCACGGTGATTATCGCCCACCGCCTTTCCACGATAAAAAAAGCGGACAAAATCATCGTGCTTAACGAGGGCCGCATAGAAGACATGGGCACCCACGACGAGCTTCTGCAACGGGGTGGCCTGTACGCACATATGACCGAAATCAATTTATACGCATAAAGCACGCATTCTTATTTGAGGGGATATGCCATGCTGGATATGATTCCTTTGACCGTGGATGATTTAATCAACGCCGTGTTTTGGGCGGTGGTAATTGTCATCGTCATACGCTTGATGGGCTGGATGTTGCGTTCCCTGATTGCCCGCACCCGCTACATTAATTTTGACCCCGCCCGCCTGGAGGAAGTGCGCAAGCGGTGCAGCCGTCTTTTCCCCATAGAAAACCTGCAATTCGATGGCACGACCTTCAAGCGCGGCACCATTATCCGCATTATTACCCGCCAGCAAGCCGCCATCGAGGGGGAATTTCTGGGTACAAACATGAACAATATGCTCTGCCTTGTAACCAACCAGAGCGTTATCGCCCAGGAACTTACCGCCATTGAAACCATACAGGTGATTGCCCACAGGGCAGGAGGGTGAGCGGGCCGATGAAATTTTCTACCACGGCGAAAGTCCTTGTGGCCCTGGTGCTGATTATTGCGGCGGGGGTGTTGCACATTGCCTTTAATGTCACCGATTTCTTTGGGCGGGGCGGGGATTTGCGCTGGGTCAATACCGGGCGGGGCGTTTCCTATACCGTGGATGCCGGCGCGGTTTTCCATGGGCATGAGAGCCCGTTTTTTTTTATAGCCACCCGTGACGGGGTGCGGTATGTGTCCCAGTTCGGTGAGAGCCGCTGGTATACGACCATGACCTTGCGGCGGCCCATATTGTGGGGGCAGGGGGGGTATATTGCCGTCTCCGAAGGCGACCGGGGGCGGGTGGTGTCCGTGTTCGATGCCAATGGTCTGGCCTTTAGCGAAAGCTTTGATTACCCGGTGCACACCTTTTCGGTAAACCGCAACGGGTTTCTTTCCGTGATTTTGCAAATGGACGACGGCTACGCGGTACAAGCCTTCCACCGGCAGAGCGTGTACCGCCCCATGTTTCGGATTGTGATGCGCGAGGCCGACCACCCCGGCGTCATCCCCCTTATGTCGGAAATGTCTGACGACGGGCGTGTTATTGCCTTGGGATTGTTGGATGTACGGGGTCGCTTGCATTCGAAGATACAATTCAGATATACTTATCGTGGTGACGGCTGGGGTACGCATGGTATCTTTGCCGAGGTTTCGCTGGAAGACCAGATGCTCTTTCATATGCGTAAGACCAGCAACAACCGCCTGGTGGCCATTACCGATACCCAAATCATCGTATACACCCGGGACGCCAACGACAGGATTTCCACCACCGCTACGATTCCTTTGTACAACCACTTGGTGGACGTGGCCTTTGACGAAAGCGGCCGCTTTGCCGTGGCGTTGGGGGCGGCCTTCCTGAATGCCGCAGTGGCCGAGCCTATGGGCACGGTAAAGATTTTCGACCCCGGCGGAACGCAAATCGGCACCTTTGAAGCCGGGCGGCGCGTGACTTCCCTTTCCATGGGGCATGGCGGGGTTATTGTGGGGAAAGACCGTAATTTTACGGCCATAACCGTAACAGGAGAGCGTCTGTGGGAATATATTGCCCTTCAGGACACGCGGGATTTCCTTTTTCTTGAAAACAGCGACACCGTACTCATTGCCGGGGCCAGCCGCGCCGATGTGTGGCGCAGACAGCGTACCCGGGACGGCGAAGCCGGCGATTTCTTTGGTATACAGGGGCAGGAGCAATGACTAGGGAAGCACGTTTTATCAGCAAGCACGAAGCACACTGGAAGGCCCTGGAGCAAATTAACGCCCGCCTGGTTAAGCGCGGCGTGAAGAGGCTGACCCAGGAGGAACTGCGGGAATTTGCCCGGCTTTTCCGGCTGGCCTCCCATCATATGGCCTACGCCAAGACCCATTTCCCCCAGGGGCAAGCGTTGCCCTATTTGAACCGCCTGGTGGGGGTGGCCCACAATTTCTTCTATGTGCGGGAGCGGGGAACTTTTGCGGATATAGGCCGGTATTTTACCAGAACCTTTCCCCGTGCGGTGCGCGAAACCTGGCGGTATAGCGGATTGGCCATGGGGCTGTTTTTTTTGGGCCTTTTTTTTGCGGCCTTATACGGAAATATATGGCCGGATATGTTTGGCGACCCCCAGGCCCTGGCGGATAACTTAGGCCCGCCGGAGGGCTGGGACGGCACCCTCATGAGTGCCTTCTTCGCCACCAACAATACCACCGTGGCCATCAACGCCTTTGTTTGGGGCATTTTTGCCGGGGTGGGTACCCTGTATGTGCTGGTGTATAACGGCCTTATCATCGGCGCGCTCTTCGGCTTTTTACACTCGGCGGGGGCGGATATGATGATGGCCTATTCCTTGGTGTTGCCCCACGGGGTCATCGAGCTGGCGGCTATTTTCCTGAGCGGGGGCGCGGGACTCATGATAGCCAAGGGAATGCTGGTACCGGGGGTATACAGCCGCAAACATTCGTTGATACTGCAAACACGCAAAGCCGTTACGCTGATACCGGGGGTGGCGTTTTTGCTGGTGGTGGCGGCGGTCATTGAGGGATTTTTTACGCCCTTGGGCGGGGTCGCGCCGGAATGGAAACTGGCCTTTGCGGGGCTTACCGCTATTGGGCTTGCGGGATGGTGGTTGAAATGAAACGACGTATTTCCCCGTCGCAGTTGGTTGTGTTTGTTATTTTGCTGGCTGGGTTGCTTTTTGTGACCGGGTACGCGGTGCGTTTGATTCTACGCAACATGGCGAGCGCGGAGCCCCCGCCGCCCACGGTGGCGGATCCTACAGCGGAGCCCATAACGGAGCCCATAACGGAGCCTACGGCGGCCCCTTCTCCGGTGCCGGGCAACGGCGGCATCGAAGCCGAGGTGCCCCTTCCCGTCATCCCCATACTGGCCCCGCCTTCCTATGACATGACCCTTTACGATACGGTGATTCTCAACGCAAGGCTCATCAACCCGGAAACCCGCAACGATATGGAAGGCTTTAACATCGGCATCCGGGACGGGCGCATTGCCGCTATTACCCGGCGTCCCTTGCAGGGGAGCCGGGTTATCGACGCTACGGGGCTTATCGCCGCGCCGGGCTTCATTGATATCCTTTCCTTCCGAATTACCGAGGTGGGGGCGCGGTTTAAAATCACCGACGGCGTGACCACCAATATGCAGATGCACGGCGGGGCCTTCAACGCCCGTAACGAGTTCGCCCATCTGATAAACAATCCCCCCATTATCAACTTCGGCAAGTCGAATTTCATCTCCGGTATACGCAGTGATATGGGCTACTACCCCCAGCGGATTATGACCAGCCCCACCAGCATCGACACGGTGGTGGCCCGGGCGCGGCAAAACATTCTGGACGGCTCTGTGGGGGTTTCCATGATTCCCGAGTACACCCCCGGTGTGCAGGGCGCGGAAATGCTGGCCCTTTCCCATTTGGCCGCCGAAATGGGCGTCCCCCTGCATTTCCATGTCCGCTACGCCACCCCCCACGGCGAGCGCAACAGCCTGGTGGCCATCCAGGAAGTGCTGGACTTGGCGCGGGAAACCGGGGCGGCGGTGCATATTAATCATATCAATTCCACCGGGGCCACCCATGTGGCCGAGGAAGCCTTCGCCATGCTCCATGCCGCCATTGCCGAGGGGCTGCTTGTTACGGCCTGTATTTACCCCTACGATTACTGGGGGACGAACACCAATTCCGCCCGCTTCGCCCCCAACTGGCAGACCCGCTTTGGCATCACCTACAGCGATTTGCAGATACCCAATACCACCACCCGGCTTACGGCGGAGACTTTCGCCTATTTCCGCCCCCGCCCCCAGCTGGTTTTCGCCCGGGGCACCATGCCCGAGCACGAAATCCGGCTGGCCATGCAACAGCCCTTCATGATGATTGGCAGTGATACCATGATAGGCGCGGCCATGCAGAGCCACCCCCGTGGGGCGGGGACATTCTCGCGCACCATCGGGAAATATGCCCGGGACGAGGGGGTCATCACCCTCATGGAGGCCCTTTCCATGATGACCATACGGCCCGCCCGGCATTTGCACTACGCCTCCTATGACATGCGGCGCAAGGGGCGGCTGGAAATCGGCGCGGACGCGGACATCGTGCTGTTTTGCTTCGACACGATAATCGACACCGCCACGCCGGAGAATGTGGCGTCCTATTCCCGGGGAATCTACTATGTATTCGTCAACGGCCAGCTGGGCCTGGACCGGACAGGGGTACTGAACGCACGGGCCGGGCGTCCGGTGCGTTCCCGCTTCGCCAGCCCGGCGGAGCCGGAGGAAGCCTGTAGCATACAAATATTCTATAATTTTGGCCCCGGATGGTGGGGCTTTCAGGATGTAGCCATTTCCAGCAGTTCAGTACAAATGCCCGTATTTCCTTTGTTCGGCCACCGGTTTGTGGACTTACGGGAAGTCGCCACCGCCACCAGGCTGGATTTCTATTTATACGAAAACGGGGAAATCACCTTCGGCCAAGCCCGGCTTCAGCTGGGCGAAACCGCCTTCACCAGCTATGGCCAGCACTCCAACCTGCACCACGAGCCGGTGATTTTCCGGGGCTCGGTGTTTGTACCCGTACAGGATTTGCGTAGTTTGAGCAGTGACCTTTCGCCTGACCTAGAGGACGCTAACCCGTGAAAACCGCCTCCAATTAGACCGGGAAAATAGCCGCTATGAATTTGTAATAATATGTATAACTTCCTTTTTCAGCTGGTAGGCTCACAACGATGTCGGCACGGCCTACGTGCATTGTATCGCGGGTATAGAATCCCGGTGTCGTCATGGAAACATCTTCATATGTTTTGCCTTTGTGCATAAAACTTGCCTTGCATCCACTACGGCCTTCATTTTTGTATATTTCAAGCGCGTTTACGCTGGCCAGGCGTAGTGTTCCATTTATCTTCCGCATTTGTAGCTCATTCAAATAACCTGCATTATTAACAAAAACATAGGGTTCATTGGGCTGTCGTAGGCGTGCAATATAATCGTTCCAGTCGCCTTCTATAACGGAATAATCATACAAAATGGCATTTTCGCTTTGATATGCAAAGGGCGCGGGCTCCACCTGGGCCTGTATGATTTGCCCAACTTCAAATTCTACACGGTTGGGAAGAGAATCGCCGTAGGTATCATCCACCAGCCGAATCCAATCCCCATCCTCTGTAATACCTGCCACGCAATATCCCCGTTTCCCATTGTTTTTTCCTTTGAAGGATTTTGCCAGTATTGCGATTTTTATCCTTTCCAGCATATCTTCCTCCGGGATTTCGTACTACAAATGCGTAACCTGAAGGGCTGGATGCAACCCAGAAAGTATCTCTGCCGCCAACCGGCGATGGCATTTATCGGCGGTAGACTCACTGCATAAAAGCAAAATATGCTTGTGCATCGCATATTGGGTAAAAAAATTATCGCAAAATTTATTTTCTGTGTTGCGGTGATGTATCAGGGATTTATATGCATTTTCGTAGGCTGGCCAATCCATTTTCTTATCACGGTACCCATCCAATAGCTCTTTTGTTGGCGCGAAATCTACGCCATGGGCATAGACACATCCACAAATTTCTTTTAAAAAGTAGACGATATCATCATATTTGGTAAAGCCCGCCAGCTGGGATTTATTATTTAACCGCACATCCAGAAGCAAATTGATTTCGTTTTGCTTTACCAGTTCAAAAAAAAGTCTTGCAGACTTTTTAGCAAAACCCATGGTAAAAATATGCATATTACAGCTCCTGTATTTTGAACGCGATTTCCGCGTTTCTTTTTTTATAGGCCAAGGGAATGAGTTCATCATCGGAGGTATCGCCTGAAAGCGTCATTTGGATTCTGTCGGCAAAATAGGCGTCCAGCAACCGGTTTTCAAGCTCTGTTTGGGATTCCAGCTTGCCATCTGGTAATATATGGGCTACATTGTATCCCAATTTTTCAAATTCACGGGAAACCATAATGGAACGGTGGCATGTGGAGGGGTCTTTTTCCGCACACATAAGCGCGAAGGTGTAGCCATCTGCCAGGGCTTTTTTTAGCTTGCGCAGTCCGTCAATGAAAGCAGGGGACTGGACATAACGCTCAAAATCCAAATACCCCTCTTGGGTATAATAACAACGCTCGGTTTGCCTCGCGCCAAATTCCTTTGCGTAGTTACGGTAAATGCGCCTAGTTGATTTTAATGCGTTTTCCAGCGGTTCTTTATTAAATTGAGGAAATTGCGAGGAATGTGGCTGACTGCGGACATCGACAAGTAGCTTTACATCATATTCCGTTAAAATACGAAGAAAATCTTCAAAGTGAAAGGATGAATAGCCGATTGTAAATAAATCGGCAGGACTTTTTGCCATGTTGCTCACCTCATGCGAGAATTATATACAGGGCACAAAGTACAGTCAACACGGATTTTTATGCTATACTGCGGGTGAAATGAAAACGAAAACTAAAACCGCCTCCGCCACCTGCGAGGAGGCCCTCTACGACCAGCATATTTTCCCCATCGCGGGGGTGGACGAAGCCGGACGCGGGCCCCTGGCCGGGCCGGTGGTGGCTTGCGCTGTGGTGCTTCCGCCGGGGTTGGTCATCGAAGGGGTGCGGGACTCCAAAAAAATACCGCCCGACCGGCGGGGGAAATTGGCAACAGCGATAAAATCCGCCGCGCTGGCCTACGGCTTCGGCGTGTTGGAGCCGCCGGAAATCGACGCCATGAACATCCTCCAAGCCACCCTCCGCGCCATGGAGAAGGCCGCCGCCGCCGCCCAGGCCGCTTTGGGCACGCCCCTGCGCGCCGCCTTGGTGGACGGCAACCGCCCGCCGCGCCTTCCTTGCCCCGCCATACATATCATCCGGGGCGACGCCTGTTGCCATCTCATCGCCGCCGCGAGTATACTGGCCAAGGAGGAGCGGGATACTATCATGCACGCACTGCACCGGCTATACCCGCAATATGGCTTCGATACCCACAAGGGCTACGGTACGAAGGCGCATTTGTGCGCCCTGGCGAAATACGGCCCCTGCCCGGTTCATCGCAGGACATTTAAGGGAGTTCCCACATGATAAGCACCAGAAGGCCCAATGAATATGAAGTCATCGGTGTGCGGCGTTTCCACGAGATGCGCCCCGGCGACATGTTCAAAGCTTTGATTACCGACATTCGCCCCGGTGAGGTGACGATACGCTTCAACGACGGAACCAGCTACACCGCCCGCTCTATGGTTTTGCCCGACGCCCGTATCGGCGAGGACAATATTTTTCTGGTGAAGGAAAATGACCTCAACGGGCGCATTGTGCTGGAAATGGTCAAACTGGCCCCCCAAACCAAGCAGGAAAATATGCTCAACGAAGCCCTGCACAACGCGGGGCTCTCCGCAACCCAGGAGAATTTCGCCATGGGCCAGGCCATGCTGGCCGCCGGGCTCCCCGTGGACGCCACCACTTTGAAGAACAATGCCCTGCACCGCCTTTGGCAGAACCCCGGCGCGCTCCTTCAGGCTTCCCCGGAGGAGATACAGGAGGTGTCGCGCTTCCTTGCCCGCACCTCCTCCCGCAGGAAATATTACCGGGTAAACCGCTACGCGGAGTTGCACGTCTTTAAGGAAACCGCCAACACCACGGCGATTTTGGCCGTCAACGCCCCCGCTTTGGGGCGCATTGAAGTCACCATTTCCCAAGCCCCCGGCTATCCCATGGCCCTGACCTACCGGAGCGAAACCCAGGAAACCTTCGACTTGCTTTCGGCCCGCGCCCCCAAGGACGCCCACGCCCGGCTCGCCGCGCCCTTCACCTTGCTCACCCCGCCCCCCATGGCCGACCCCACCCCCACCCGCTTCAATTTTGATATCCGAGTGTAAAAGGAGACCGCCCATGAAGGACCTTCGCCCCCATTTAAATAATTTACAGCAAAACATGCGCAAGAAAGCCGTGGCCATCCAATACGACCCCGAAGACGCCGCCCCCCGTATCGTGGCCAAGGGCGCGGGACTTATCGCGGAGCGCATCATGGAAAACGCGAAGCTGGCCGACGTCCCCTTGCACAAGGACGCGGCACTGGCCGAGGAGCTCAACCGTATAGATTTGGGTGCCAGCATCCCCCCCGAGCTCTATGAGGTGGTGGCGCAGATTCTTATTTTTATCAGCGACCTGGACAAAAACGAGACCATCAAGAAATACACCAAGGCCCGGGAAGATGCCGCCCAGGAACATGCCACCCAATAAGCACGCCGCCGGGATGGAGGGTCAGCAACAGGCCGAGGATTTCCTATGTAAAAAAGGCTTGCGCATACGGGCGCGGAACTATCGTGCCAAAACCGGGGAAATCGACCTCATCGCAAACGATGGCGAAACAATTATTTTCATAGAAGTCAAGGCCCGCACCAGCCTGAAATACGGCCACCCCCGGGAGGCCGTCACCCCCGCCAAGCAACAGCGCATTATGCGCACCGCCCAGCATTATATCGCCCTGCACCGCTTACATAACAACGCCCTGCGCTTCGATGTAGTGGAAATCATCGTCGCCCAGGGCGAAATACATATCGAACATATTGAAAACGCGTTCTGGGGGTGATTACTCCGTCCGTTCGAAGTTGTCGATGAACACCGTGCCGCCGATGGAGTAGGCGTTGTTCATGCCCGCTACGTAGCGGAAGAAGCTGAGGGGCACCTGCACGCGCCCGTTTACGTTGACGGTGGGCTGGTTCAGGGTGATGGTCTCGCCGTTGGCGATGATTTCCGCTTCCCCCGCCCGGAAGCTGATGTGCCCCCACGCGCCCTCCAGGGTGACTTGGCCGCTACTCCAGCCCACGGTCATATCCGGGTCGATGGCCTGAGCCACGGCACGGATGGGCACATGGGTGGGGAACTGGGTGCCTTCTGCGTGGAAGGTTTCGCCGGGGAGGCCCACGCCGTTGACTACGATATCGTGGAACAGTACCTCGTTGCCGTTGTCGTACTCGATGTCCTCCAAGTCGGAGATTTCGCCCACAGGCGGCGAAGGATAGCCGTCGTCGCTTTCCCAGTCCATTTCCCAGTCGATTTCCGCCGGGCCCGGGTGTATGGCGGTTTCATACATCACGATAATTTCCTTGGGCGCGAAGATGAAGGGCGGCATGGAGCGGGAGGATACATCGTATACCACCACCAGCAAGCGGCCGTCCAGTGCCCAATCCGTGGCGTCCTGGCCGTCCTGGGAACGGATAACCGTATCGGGGTGGGATACGTTCAGGCGGCGGGAGCCGTCCGCGCTGATTAGCTCATCCGTACCCTCGGCGGTGTGGAAGCGGTCCACAAACACAAAGGGCAAATCCCCGTCTGTGTTTACCAGCACCACCGCCGGGTATTGGGGCGGGTAAATCGTAATCATGGGGCGGTTCATGTCAAAGAACCCGGTGAGGGTATCGCCCACCTGGGGGAAATCGCCCTTGATGAAGGTGGCGTGGGTTACATTGAAATCCGCGTGGCTTTCCCCCGCCGCAACCCGAATGCGATAGCCAAATCCGCTTTCCTCCACGCTGAGCACTTCCCCCGTGACGGAGCCGTAATTGGGCCCGTTGGCGTTGATGACGCCGCCTGCGTCCGCGCCAAAGGCGGACACCCCTGTTACCATAACAAGCACTGCCACCGCGGCCAAAAGAATGGCCGCCACTTTTTTTGCCTTTTTCATTTCATACACCTCGTTAGTACCACTTGCCCGGAAGCGGTATTATTTTTCATCTCACCCCAACTGACGAAAGCCGGGGGCGGATGTTGCGGCGGTAATATATTTGTAATTTTCTTAGTATACATAGAAGACAAAGAAATATACAAAATTTTTCCGGTGGGTGCCGGTGACGGGCACCACGGAGGGTGGAGGGAAACATGTACAAAAAAGGGTTGGCGGTATGCGCGCTTTTGCTGGTGCTGGTTTTCGCGGCGGGATGCGGCGAAGGGGGCTTGCGCGGGCCGGGCAGTGCCGAAGAGTTGAGTGCCTTTGAAAAAATCCAGCGTATGCTAGTGGAATTGCATTCCTACCGCGCCATCGCCACGGTGGAATACCGCGCCAACAAGGGAAGCAATACCTACGAAACGGTACAGCACGCCCGCATTACCGGCGAGTACCGGGTGGAGGTTACGGGCCCGGAGCACGTAGCCGGAAGCGTGACGGTGAACGACGGGCGCAACATCGTGCAGTTCAACGCCCGGGTGGAGGGCCGGATAGCCGTTCCCGTAGAGGAAACCCCCGAGCGCAGTGAAATATTCCTCACCACCTTTATCCGCAACTATTTGCAAAGCAATGAAGTGAGCGTGATGGTGGCCGACATGGACGAGGGCGTGCGCACGGTGCTGGAGGCGGCGGTGCCGGGCAATCACCCCTATTTGGCCACGGCGCGGCTCTGGGTAGACAACCAAAGTCTGCAACCCGTCAAGCTGATTATCTTCGACCCGGACGGCGCGGAACGAATCATCATCACCTACCACGCCTTTGAGATGAATGTGGTACTTGATGATGCCCTGTTTTCGTTGTAAAATGCGTTTTGAACTTAAAACGGTTATACAGGGGTTAATTTGCTCAACCACAACCGCGCATGGGCGGAGGTCAACCTATCTCATATAGCCCATAATACACAAGCGATACGAGGCATCGTACCGGCGCGCACAAGCGTCATCGCTGTCGTGAAGGCCGACGCCTATGGCCACGGTATGATACCGGTGGCGCGTACCGTGCTGGAAAACGGGGCGGATTCCCTGGGGGTGGCCCTCTGCGAGGAGGGTATGGCCCTGCGGGAAGCGGGCATCACCGCCCCGGTTCTCGTTATGGGCGCGACCCCCGAGCCCATGATGCGCGCGGGGGTACGCCTGGAGCTTACCCAGAGTGTTTTCAGCGCGGCGGGGGCGAGGGACCTATCCTCGGCGGCGAAGCAACACAACAAGCGGGCACAAATACATATAAAAATAGATACCGGCATGGGACGTTTGGGATTCCCCCCAACGCCTGCCGGCGTCGATGCCATCTGCGAAATCGCCCGGGACCCCCGGCTGGATGTAGGGGGGATTTTCACCCACTGTGCCACGGCGGATATGCCGGACAATGATTTTGTCCACGAACAGCACAGCCGTTTCACCCGGTTGCTGGATGAGCTGAAGGAACGCGGCTTGGATATCCCCGTGAAGCATATGTGCAATTCCGCCGCCACAGCGCGAAAGCACCCCGGCTTTTTCATGGACGCGGTACGGGTGGGCATTATGCTCTACGGTCTGCTCCCCTCCCCGGAAATGGCTGAAATATGCCGCCCACTGGCCTTGAAGCCCGCCATGGGCCTCTTCGCCCAAGTGACTATGGTGAAGGAACTTCCCGCCGGGGTGGGCATCAGCTACGGCCATCGCTTCACCACCGCCCGCCCCTCCCGGATAGCGGTGATTTCCATAGGCTACGCCGACGGCTATCCCCGGCGGCTGACCAATATAGGGCGGGTGATGATTCGGGGGAGGCCGGCACCCATCGCGGGGACGGTGTGCATGGACCAGTGCATGGCGGATGTCACCGGCATCCCCGGCGCGGCCCCCGGCGACACGGTGGCATTGCTGGGCACAACCGGGGAAAGCCTCTGCGCGGACGCCCTGGCCGGGCTCTTGGGTACGATAAATTACGAAATCGTCTGCGGTATTGGAAAACGTGTGCCGCGGGTGTATACAAATGAAAATTGACGGCGATACTCTCACTGGAAAGGAGGTGTGACAATTATGCAACAAATGAAGCCATCCGTACGGCGGGGTGATATATTCTACGCGGACTTGAGCCCGGTGGTGGGCTCGGAGCAGGGCGGCGTGCGCCCGGTTTTGATTATTCAAAACGACGTGGGCAACCGCTACAGCCCCACGGTGATTTGCGCGGCCATTACCTCCCAGATAGGCAAGGCCAAGCTACCCACCCATATAGAGATAGATTCCGTGTCTTCCACGTTGGTGAAAGATTCTGTTATACTGCTTGAGCAAATCCGTACCATAGACAAAAAACGCCTACGCGAAAAAATTTGCTGGCTGGACGAAAACGTCATGCGCCGGGTAGACAAAGCGTTATTGGTGAGTGTGGGGTTACATAACTGATGCACACAGTGTTGGTAATTGTAGGACTTATCGCCGGGTTGGCCTTGCTAATCAAAGGGGCAGACATCTTTGTGGACGCCAGCGTGGGCATCGCCCACCGGCTCAAAATGTCACCGGTTATTATTGGCCTGACCATTGTTTCCATGGGGACAAGCATCCCCGAGCTGGTCATCAGCGTATCTGCCGCCGCCGGCGGTGCCAATGACCTGGCCGTAGCCAACGCCGTGGGCGCGAATACCTTCAATTTACTTATGATTCTGGGTCTGGCGGCCATGGTGCGGGCCATCCCCGTGGATTTCAGGGATATTTCAAAGGGCTTCTGGCTCTCTGTGGCCGCCCCGGCGTTTTTGCTCCTGCTATTCTTCACCCTGGGGAATATCATTCCCCGCTGGGGTGGCTTGGCCATGTTCGTCGTCTATATCGCCTACATCGTCATCCTCGTCAAAACCACCCCCAAGGACACCACGGAAACAGAAGTCCCCCCCGGCGGGGAGAAAAAGCTCTCCCGCTACATAGGACATGCCCTGCTGGCCACCTTTCTCATTTTCATCGGCGGGCAAATCACCGTCTGGGCATCGGAAGCCCTGGGCCCCATCCTGGGCCTCTCCGAGCGCGTGGTGGGCCTCACCATCGTAGCCATCAGCACCTCCCTCCCCGAGCTCACCTTCACCCTCATCGCCTGTAAAAGAGGCGAAAACGAAATGGCCGTGGGCACCATCATCGGCTCCAATGTCTTCAACCTCATGGCCGTGCTGGGTCTTTCCGGCATCATCCTCCCCCTCACCATCAGCACCGGAAGCGTAATAGACCTCTCCCTACTGGTGCTGGGGAGCCTCCTCTTCTTCCTCTTCGTCACCACCCGCAGACGTATCGCACGCGCCGAAGGACTGGTCATGGCCGTCATCTATGTGGGCTACATCGTCTATTTATTAATTGCGTAAATACTAATCCCGACTTAAAAAGGCTATAAGCTTGCGAGGATTTTTTCGCAAGACAAGGAAGTGCCGACGCGGCGTGCTAGCGGCACGCTAGGAGGTGCTAACGCAGAATTGCGGAAAAAGACCGCATGATTATAGCCTTTTTAAGTCGAGATTAGTATAAATACTTGCGCGTCAACAAAAAATGCGATAAACTGCCCCCGTGCCCATATCACCACGGACACAGGGAGAAGTACCCAAGCGGCTCAAGGGGCGCGCCTGGAAAGTGCGTAGGTCGTGAATAACGGCGCAGGGGTTCAAATCCCCTCTTCTCCGTCATTAGGAACAAATACGAACACCCCCAACTGGTTCTTTGTTGGGGAGGCATTTGCGGTGGTGTTCCCGTTAAAACAGCTTGGTGGTTTATAAACTGCCAAGCTGTTTTTTCGTTGCGCTGGTGCGTGAAGTATTTATATTCGTTTGACGCAAATTCTGAAATAATTTGAAGTGCGAAATGCCTTTATATTATATGATGGCCATCAGCGTATAAGGACGGGGAGGGAAGCCGGGTGGATGCTGTTGAGAGCCTAAGAAAACAGCTTATCGCATATGTTCGTAAAAAATTTTATACGCGGCGCAATATCAAAGACATAGCTGATGAAATTGTTAATCAGACATTTCTGGACGTTGCGAAATCGCCTAACTTTAGTGCCGAACAGTATAATTTTGGCTATATGTCACTTGCGTGTATTCGTACCGCTTACAAAATATTTCATCGAAATGACTACGATAACAATGTTTGGGTGAGCTTTGACTTAATGTCACCGCTTATCGATGAAGATGATTTTGTTGATGAAATAGCAAAGGCAGGTGATACAGCCGCTATCTTGCAATCACTCAATACGCTTAAACATGTTGAACAAGTTATCATCACCGAACGGTATTACGGGGATTTTTCCTTCCGTGAAATTAGCGAACGGCATGGAATAAATCTGAATACCGTCCTTACACATCATCGCAGGGCACTTGAGAAATTGCGCCCTATTCTCTCGCTGTATTTTGAGTACAGCTAACAAGGAGGCTAACCCACATGGAAAATGAAAAAAAAGTATGGCTCATTGAGCAATACGCGCAAAAGGCATGGACGGTATCATTAGCTTTGTCGCAGGAAGCGGCAAGAGCCGGAGCGCATGGGAAAGGTTACGCGGTAGTTGCACACGAAGCCCGTATCCTAGCTGATAAGCTATATGAATATGTAGAAAAGGCACGTTTCGGCAATAACGATGAAGCCATGTTCAAGGGCATCAGGGACTTTGCGATGATGTTCAAATATTTATCTGTTAATGCAGCGATTCAAATACTTCACATGGTAGATGTAAACATGGAGTTCAATATTCCCAAAAGCATGTCCGTATTTACGGAAGAACTACGAAGACTTGCGATTAAACTTAGTGAACTCGCTGATGAAAATCTACGGAAAAAACCATTAGTGATACCGGAGTTTGCTTCTCCATCCGAAGCCGCTGGAACAGACAGCTTCTTCCTTTATTCCATTTGCGGGCATCCGCTTATTGAGAATCCCAAAAAAATATTGGAGATTCATATGGTTTATCGCAAAACGATTACCGATGGAACGGCGACAATCAATCTCCGTGGAGAAGCCGTACCCATATTTAATTGCCATCAAATTTTAGGCTTGCCGCAAGCCCAAGCAGATATGCAGACCGTTATGTTCGTTACCCCCGAAGGAAATGCCAAAGGAACTGAAAAGGTATACGGCGTACCCATTGATGACTTGGATGTAAATGCTATTTTTTATTCACGCCTTGGGCGAGGAGTTACACCAAAGGAAAACCATGCTTTCGCCAACCATGCAAGGGAATGTTGGGATGTAGTTGGCGGCGACCAAGTTGTGTTTGTTGATTGGCAATCACTGGTATGCTAAAATAACCTCAATATTGCTTTATATTTATATTACTCCCCGGTAAAAAATAGACACTGGCGCGCGCTTTTTCCGCAATGCTTCGTTAGCACCTCCTAACGCACCGCCGGTGCGCCGCGTCGGCACTTCCTCGCCTTGCGATAAAATTCTCGCGCCATTGTCTGTTTTTTACCGGGGAGTAGTATAAACCTCGAAAGAAGGTGTTATATATGGGAGTAGCCGTATTACAAGCTGACAAATTGAACCTACCGGAAATGTTTGCCACAAAGTTACGGGGGAAAAAAGTAGAGATTATTGAAAGTGGAGAATCCATAATAATCAATCCGGTTCAATGTCCTATAAAAGCAATGCGTGGGATGCTTAAAAGCGATGGACACGAAGTAGATAGGTTCCTAACGCGTATGCGTGAGGACAAGGAACTTGAGTATGACAATTAATTATGTGCTAGATTCCTGTGCATTGCTGGCGCATGTCTATGATGAGGCAGGCGCAGACAACGTAGAATCCTTATTGGAGCAAGCCTCAAGAAGCAGTGCGCACATCTACATGAACAAGTTAAATTTGTATGAAGCGTATTACGATGTCGTCCGTTCACACGGAGTACAACAAGCTGAGGCTGTTTACAGCATGGTGTTAAAATCACCCATACAGATAATTGACGGAATATCGGACGCTGTGCTACGCCAAGGGGCACAATTCAAGACGAAGTACAAAATGTCACTTGCCGATTCAATTATGCTTGGTCAGGCGAGTACAATAGATGCGTCCGTCATAACGTCAGACCATCATGAACTTGATGTCGTGGAGAAAAGCGAGGACATTTCATTCACTTGGATACGTTAGAAATCTCCTCTTCTCCGAATGCAGAAAAGCCCGGAAATCTAATGTTTCTGGGCTTTTTCAATCCGGGTGGCCTCTTCCCGTTTTATTCGGCTATAAAATATCAAAGTTATGATAAAATTGCTTTACTTACTGGACAACCAAACCAGAGGGCGCACTGTACCACAGATAGTGGTACGTGTATTCGTTTAACGGAGGTATCGCTGATGAGCCAATACGATATTTTTACAGGATTATTAAAAGTATTTCCTTTGCCTGTAAAGAAGCAAGATGATGTAGATTTTTTATTTATTTTCAAGCATCCAAAGTACGAGATGCTTAAAGCTAAGTATCCAATAGTTGATATTGCAGGTAATGGTGATGATTTTTCAAAAGCTGTGAATCTTTTGAATTGGGTATCAAGCAATATCTACCACATGGGCAATTACTCCGGCGCAATACCGGCGAATGCAATAAGTTATTTAGACCACGCATTTGGTAAAGATAGCGCACAAGGCATCAACTGCGTTGGCTTATCGACTATTTTGTCGGAATGTCTTTTGTCAATTGGAATCAAAGCAAGAAAAGTATTTATTATGCCATGCTCGCCTTATGATGCTGATAATCATGTCGTAGTGCAAGCGTACATCAAAGAAATGGGCAAATGGGTTATGCTTGACCCCACATTTAACGCCTATATTAATAATGCGCAAGGCGACTGTTTAAGTCTTTTGGAATTGCGCCATCATTTAGCCGACCAAGCCCCTGTGTTTTTCAACACAGACGCGAAATATAACGATGAAGAATGGACGGAAGATAGTGCGAAGGCGAATATCGAATATTTTGCAAAGAATCTGTTTTATTTCCAACTGTCCGAAATTAGCACGTTTAGCGATGAAAATGAGCCCACAGGTTCAGCAATGAATCGTTTTATTACTTTGTGTCCGCATGGGTTTAGCCCAAAGTTGGTACGCATCAGCAATGTGGAATATAGGAGAAAGCAGTATGGCGAACAACCTTGGATGGTGCAGGCGTTAGAAAATGAGAAGGACTCAAAATATTTCTTCTGTTCTTCAACTGATTTTGAATAATTTGCTTAACCAATAGTTAATCTGTAGGAAATACGCTATGGTTTGCGGCTTGGTCATAAGTTGCCCATACCACGGGATGAGGTTTTCGCTTTTTAGCAGATTTTCCAATGCCTCTTTGCGGATATATTGCAAAATGGGCGATGCCGGGTTTGCAATAATTTCGCTTAATTTGTCGGATACGGCCGCAAGGTAGGCTGGGTTATGGGTCTTTGGGTAGGGGCTTTTTTTGCGCCAAAGCACCGCATCGGGAAGTAGGCCGCGCAGGGCTTCGCGCAAGAGCCCCTTCTCGCGGTTGCGGTAATTTTTCATTTCCCACGGCACGGAGTAAAGGTATTCCACTATGCGGTAATCGCAAAAAGGCACGCGCACTTCCAGCCCATTGTACATACTCATGCGGTCTTTTCTGTCAAGAAGTGTTTGCATAAACCAGTCAATGTTTAGGTTTACCATTTCCTTCATGCGCCGCTCATGGGGCGTGCAATGGGCAAGGGCATGGGTTCGCTCTATGGTTTTTTCATATCGTTTTTGCGCATAGGATGACGCATTTACCCACTCAGCTATTTCCGGCTTGAGAAAGCCCTCCCGTGTATTTTGCATCCAGGGAAAGCCATTTTGCATTAAAATCTCATCGTCCCTATACCAGGGATATCCGCCAAATATTTCATCCGCGCATTCGCCGGAGAGGGCAACGGTTACGGTGTTTTTTACTTCTTTACAAAACAGCAACAAAGAAGCGTCAATATCTGCCATGCCGGGTAGGTCACGGGCATCTACCGCGGCCTCCAACGCGTCAACAAGGTCTGCTGTTTCAAGCACAATGCTGTGATGTTTTGAGCCGAGAAAGCCTACCATTTGCCCGATGAATGCATCGTCACTGTCCGGCTGAAATCTGCTTTTTTGGAAATGCTGCGCATTATCTTTATAGTACACAGAAAAGGTGTGCAGTTGCTTGCCCTGTTCGCGGAAATAGCGGCCTGCCACCGATGAAATGGCACTGGAATCCACCCCGCCCGATAGAAAGCAACCCACAGGCACATCAGAGACCAATTGCCGCGTGATGGCATCGGTTATTAAATTTCGCACGGTTTCCACGGTTTGTGGGAAGCTATCGGTGTGGGGTTTATCTTCCATTTTCCAGTATTGAATCAGTTTTAATCCGTTTTCTTTATCAAAATAGCCGCAATGCGCCGGGGGAAGCTCCTCTATTCCACAGAAAACGCCATATCCGGGTGTTCTTCCCGGGCCAATCAGCACCAGTTCTGCTATCGAAAACGCATCAATTTTCGGCTCAACCAGGGGGTGGGCAAGCAAGCCTTTGATTTCAGACGAAAATAGAAATTGCTCCTGTTTGTGCGTATAAAAAAAGGGTTTCACGCCTATTCTGTCCCGCGCAATAAATAGCCTGCGGTTGTGATTCTCCCATACCGCGAAGGCAAAGATGCCATTCAGACGATGCACGCACGCGCTCTTCCATTCCATATAAGAATGAAGCAAAACCTCTGTGTCGGAATGCCCCTTGAATGTATGCCCTCTATGTTCAAGTTCCGTTCGCAGTTGTGCTGTGTTGTAGAGTTCGCCATTGTAGACGAGTACAAATTCTGCATCGCCTTCGGCAAAAATCATGGGTTGGATGCCATTTTCCAAATCGACAACACTTAGCCTCGTATGCGCGAGTGTGGTATATGTGTTTCTATATATTCCGTCTTGGTCGGGCCCTCTTTTTTTTAATGTTTGCTGAATGCCGCTCCAAAGCGAAATACTATCCTGTACAGGCGCGTAGCTTGCGATTCCTGCGATTCCGCACATATATACCTCCACAAAAAAGCGTACTGTCGACACACCTTTGCGAGAGTACGCGTTGCTATAATATATTTTATGCAAAGATTTTGTGAATGTGACTGGCATTTATATGAGGTTCAGACAACGTGTTGCATACTATGCGAAGCAGATATACAATAACGCTACACACCTGTAAAGGCAACCTTATGAAAGTAATGTACCACTGCAGTCGTGGTACGTGCGAAAAAATCATATTTTGGACAGGAGCTTATAAAAATGAATTTATTGAAACGCATAACATATAAGGAAACTTTTGATGCTGTTGCGAAGCAACATCAATCCGTTCGAGTTGTGCTTTTAGATGATGAAAATTTAGTGGCAGTGTTATATGTTGGCAAGGTTAAGTTCTATACACTTCCCGGCGGAGGAATTGAAGAAGGTGAAACGCCCGAACAGGCAGCTATTCGAGAAACCCTTGAAGAAACAGGCTGTGAAAGCGAAATATTACACACACTCGGAATAATCGAAGAAAACAGCAAAACGTGTGATTGGAATGGCATAAACACTTGCTTCATAATGAAAGCAAAGGGAATAAAAGGGGTTCAAAGCCTAACAGAAATTGAGTTAGATGAACAAACCGAAGTGCGTTGGTATGGATTGCATGAAGCTCTAAAAATAATAACAAACCAAAAAATATCTGCAAGAAGTGAAAGAGAAGAAGGAATAGGTGAAATTATACAAGAAAGGGATATTACCTTGTTAAATCAAACGATAGAAGCATTGATTTCCTTGCACTAAAAAACCACCATAGCAATGGAATGCGTATGCCGCCAACAGTGCTTTGCTTGCGCCGTGTAGAATGAGGGCTTTTATGTTTGGGAAAATCTACTGGTTTATATTTTCAGGGAGCCGATGTCGTCGTTGAGGATGGAAATGGATTTGAGGATATAGTTGATAAACAGCTCTAGTTTTTCGTGGCGGATGACGCTGTAGTCGTTGTTCAAGTTAATTTGGCGGCGGCATTCCTCGGCCAGGCCGTCGGCGTGGATTTGGGACAGCGCGCCCTCCAGTACGCCCAGCCAGCGCATTACCGAGGCGTAGTTCTTTATTTTAAAGGCACCCTTTAGCCCTTCTACCTGGGAGATGCTTTCCTCCGGGAAGTTGGAGAGGGCTTTTACGTAGCTTTTTAGCTGGTCGTCCTTCATGCGTTCGAGGGTGGTTTCGTTGATTTCGGTGATGGTGGCCAGCTGTTCGCGGGCGCGCTTGGCGAAGCTTATCTGGGGGCTGGCCTGTACTTCCAGGGCCATTTGCTCATCCAGTACCTTTTGTATGTCCTTGTAGAGCATGGCCAGGGTTTCCATGGTGTAGTCGATGAAGGTCTTTAGCCGGTCGTGCTTTATGTTGTCTATATCCTGGTAGAGGGTGAGCTGCTTGTCGCAGTTTTTTGCCAGGTTGTCGGCGTGGATTTGGTTGAGGGTGTTGCGCATGGATTTTATCCACTGCATAACCGGGGCATAATCCATTTTGGCGAAGGCGTCTTCCAGCCGGCTACGTTGTACGGGGAAGAGGTTGACGGCGTTGGTCAGGGTTTCCTGATAGGCGAGCAAATCGTCGTCGCTCATTCTAATGATTTTATCCGCCGTAAGGTCGGTGATGGCGTACAGGCTCTCCTTGCTGAGGGGTTTCATGGGAAGGCTCCCTTCGATGGATGGATTTGTGGGTATTATGGCATTGATTTGACGCGATGTAAACACTATGTTACACTCCCGGGCAATTGCAGGGGAGCTTATGTGAGCGGGTGCGCGCTTCGCTCAAGCTGAGAAGGTTAATAACCTGACCCTTTGAACCTGTTAGATAATTCTAGCGTAGGGAGCAATGGCTGTGTCAGGTGACGTGCCGTTTCTTGAGTTGCATCCTACCGGTGGATTATCCCGGTGGGGCGCAATGGCAGGGAGCGGTTTTTTATTTTATTCTATTACGGGAGGAAAGTGGTTATGAAGGTATTAGGCATTGTATTTTTGCTGTGGGTGTTGGCGGTGCTTTTTACGGGGTGTGCGACGGAGGCGGGTGAAGGGGGCGCGGACGCGCTGACGGAGTTGCGCATTGCCTTGCTGGTGGATGACGGGAATCCCCAGTCCGTGGCGGCCTTTGAGGATTTTCGGGCGGGGCTGGCGGAGTATATCGGGATGGAGGTGCGTATCATCGAGGACGCTACCCATTTGGTGGGCATTGAGGCCATGCGGGCGGGGAACTTGGACATAATGTGGGGCTCGCCCTTCGTGTATTTGCTGGCGCGGGAAGTCATGGAAGTGGAGCGGCTGGCGGTGACGGACAATCCGGCTTCGATAAATAAGACGGTGTTTATCACGGCACATGATGACATTCACAGCCTGGCTGACATGGAAGGGCGAAGCTTTGCCTTTATCAGCCCTTCGTCCACTTCGGGCTTTTTTTATCCTATGTATCACTTGATGGATGTGTTCGGGTTGAGCCGTATGGAAATTGAAGCCGGGGCGTTTTTCAGCACGGTGGCTTTTTCCGGTGGGCAACCGGCCAGTATCATGGGTGTGGTTCATGGTGATTTTGACGCGGCGGCGGTGGGGAATTTGAACCTGGGGAATATGATTGCCTCGGGGCTTATCGCGGCTGACGACGTGCGTGTTATCGGAAGTACGGCGATTATACCTTTCCCGGGGTATATCGCGGCGGGGCATTTGCCGGGGGATTTGGTGGAAAGGGTGCGGGCGTTTATTCTGGCCTATGACAATGAGGAGTATTTTGGGGTGCGTTTTGGTACGCCGGATACGCGCTTTGTGTTGCCTGATGACGGGCAGATACAGCATTTGATATCCATGGCTGAGGTGCTGGAAATTGATTTGTCCGAGCAGTGAGCCCTTACTGTCTCTGCGGGGCTTGCGCAAGAGCTATGACGGTAGCGCCTTTGCCCTGGACGGCGTAGACCTGGACGTAAGGCCGGGGGAGCTGGTGGCGGTTATCGGGCCCTCGGGCGCGGGGAAGTCTACTTTGTTGCGCTGTATTAACCGGCTGGTGGAGCCCACCTCCGGGGAGGTATGCTTTCGCGGGGAATCGGTAACGGCTTTGCCCAGGGGCGGTTTGCGGGCTTTGCGCGCTCAAATGGGCATGGTTTTCCAGCAGCATAATTTGATTGCGCGTACCCCTGTGCTGGCCAATGTGTTGCATGGGCGGCTGGGGGAGGTGCCGCTGTACCGGAGCTTGACTGGGGCGTATGCTCCTGCGGATAAAAAAGAGGCCCTGGCCTTGCTGGCTACTGTGGGTCTTGAGAACCAGGCGCGTCAGCGGGCGGGGACGCTGTCTGGCGGGCAGATGCAACGGGTGGGGATATGCCGGGCTTTGATGCAACGGCCCAAGCTGTTATTGGCTGACGAGCCCATCGCTTCTTTGGACCCGGCCTCGGCCAAGTCTGTCATGGATTGCTTACAGGACGCGGTGCGCCAGCGGGGGCTGGCGTGCATTGTAAACCTTCATCAGGTTTCCTTTGCCCGGGAATACGCTACCCGAATTGTGGGGCTGAAGGACGGCGCGGTGGTTTTCGACGGCGCGCCGGATATGCTGACGGATGAGGTGGTGGGGGTTATTTATGGCGGGGAGGCTCCGAGGGTAAAGGCACCGGGGCTTTGCCCCGGACCCCACGCGCTTTTTGAAAAAAGCGCGGCAAAAACTTTATCGAAGCCCGCGCAGGGCGCGGGCTTACTTGGAAGTTTTGGTCAAGCTTTTTCAAAAGCTTGCGGGGGTTCGGGGGCAGGGCCCCCGAGGTTCGTTCTTTTTATTTTCGTCCTGTCCATCATCGCGTTGTCTTTTCGCTATATCCGGGTCAATCCCCTCCACGTGCTGACTGGGTTCCCGCGGTTTGTGCAGTTCTTCAGTGCCAACTTCCTGCCGCCCAATGTGGACTATGTGAGCGGAAATTTTACCATTATCTGGGCGCGGGTGCTGGATACTTTGCTCTTCGCCGTGGTGGGCACCTACATATCCGCTGTTTTGGCCTTTCTGCTGGGCCTGCTCATGTCCAAGGAAATGAACCCCCTCCCCCCGGTACGGGTGCTGGTGCGCTTCTGCGTATCCTTTTTGCGCAACGTCCCGCTACTCATCTGGGCTACGGTGATGATTTTCATCTTCGGTATCGGCCCCATGGTGGGCGTCATGGCCTTGGTGCTGGCCACTTTGGGCTTCCTCGCCCGCTCCTACGCCGACTCCATGGACGATATCGCCGGCACCCGGCTGGAAGCCCTGCGCTCCACCGGCGCGGGCTACTGGCAGGTACTCTTCCACGGCCTGGTCCCCGCCTTTATCCCCGCCTGGGTCAACTGGACATTATTTTCCTTCGAAATCAACATCCGGGCATCGGCGGTGCTGGGCATGGTGGGCGCGGGAGGACTGGGCTTCCTCATCCAGGCCAACCTGGATTTGCGTGGCTTCCGGCGGGCCATGTCACTGATTCTGATTCTCATGGCCATGGTGCTGGCCACGGAATTGCTCATGAACCTCCTACGCAAACGGCTGGAAAAGCAACGGGCAAAGCCCCCCCGGCTGGCCTTCCTCCGTCCCGTTGCCGTGGCGGTTCTCTTCTTCGCGTCGGCCTACCGGCTGGACTTGAATTTGCCACAATTTTTTGACCGCCTACAAAACGCGGGCCATGTCCTCTCCCGCTTTTGGGCCTTCAACCCCTCGGCTCTGCCGGAAATCCTGCGCCAGCTACTGGTATCCCTGGCCATTGGCGTATGCGGACTGGCGGTGGGTTGCGTCATCGCCCTCATCCTCGCCTTCCTGGCGGCGGACAATATCGCACCCAGCAAAGGGCTGGGCTATGTAATAAAAGGGACGGTAAGCCTAATCCGCGCCGTGCCGTCCTTGGTGCTGATACTTATGGTGGTGGCCAGCCTGGGCTTCGGGCCCACCGCCGCCGTGGTGGGGCTGGTGTTCTCCACGGTGGGCTACCTGACCCGCGCCTTCATCGGCACCATAGAGGAACAGGAATACGCCGCCATCCACGCCATGCGCGCCACCGGGGCCAACCGGGCGCAAATCATCCTCCACGGGTTGCTCCCCGGCGTGTTCACCGCCTTCATCGCGTGGATTGCCATTCGGCTGGAGGCCAATATCGCCGACTCGGTCTCCTTGGGCATCGTAGGCGCGGGAGGCGTGGGAATGCTCATCAGCCGCGCCGTGCGGCAGGTGCATTTCCCCAACCTGACCACCACCATTCTCGTCATCTTCGTAGCCATGTACCTGATTGAACTGGGCGCGGTATGGCTCCGCCGTAAAATAGCCTAACCCACGAACCGCATTAGGTAGGAATTTAATATCTTCATATCCACGGGCTTGGTCATGAACCCGGAGAAGCCATTTTCCATGAACCGCTCGGCTTGTCCCTTTATGGCGTTGGCGGTGAGGGCCACAATGGGGCGGGTGTATCCCATATCCCGCAAGTAGCGTGTGGTTTCCATGCCGTCCATGTCCGGCATCATATAGTCCATGAAAATAACATCGTAAACCTTGCCCTGGGCGATTTTGTCTATGGCGTCCTGGCCGTTTTCGCATAGCTCAATGTTCAGGCCGAAGGATTCAAGCATGGCCTCCACTACATATAAATTGGTGTCCACATCGTCCACCACCAGAACACGGCCGTGGGGCATCTGCTTGGGCACAAACCCAAGCTCGTGGGGCATGGCCCACATACCCCCCTCAAAATGCTGTAGCTTGTCAGCCATTTCCTGCCCCAGCACGTCAGTGCCCGCAATTTTTTGCGGAACGCGGACGGTGACGAAGGTACCCTTGCCCACCTCGCTGGTCAATTGGATGGATGCGTCCATCATTTGCGCCAAATTGTATACGATGGGGAGCCCCAGCCCCGTGCCGCTCACATAGGACCGCTCATGGTCGTGCAGGCGGATGTATTCGCCCTTGGCGGCGTCGATTTGGTCCTGGGACATGCCGTTGCCCGTATCCTGTATGGAAATGATTAGAATCACAAAATCCTCGCCGTCGGCTTCGCAGTGCAGGGACAGCGTCACCGTGCCGGAGGGGGTATACTTGAAGGCGTTGGTCAGCAAATTATTAATGATTTGCCGTATGCGCACCACGTCGCCCTTCATCCGGGTGGGGAGGGTGGGGTCTATGCGCATTTGGAAGCTAAGGTTTTTGTGCTCCACATACACCAGGTGCAACTGTGCCACATTGGCCACCAGCTGTGCCACATCGTAGACATCGTTCAAAAGCGGCATTTTCCCCGATTCGATTTTGGAGAAATCCAGAATGTCGTTCACAATGGTGAGGAGGGTCTTCGACGAGTCATAAATCTTGGCGAAGCCTTCCTCTGCCATGGGCGACAGGTTTTGGCCACGCAATTGGATTTCCGCTATGCCCAGCACGGCGGATAAAGGCGTGCGGATTTCGTGGCTCATCCGGGCCAGGAAGCGGCCCTTCGCCTTGTTGCTCTCCTGGGCTTGTATCGCGGCCTTGATGGGGCGCAGGTCAATACTATAGGCGATAATCATGGACTTGCCATAGTGTTCAATCTTTATCCAGGTGCTGTCGGCGGGCAGTTCCTCGCCGCTTGGCAAAATGAACAGCCATTCCCGCCGGGAATACCCTTCCTCGTTGGCAAGAAGGATAAGCCGCTTGTTCAGCTCCAGAGCCGAAGCCCCGCAGGGCTGAATGGGCGCGCTGAAATCCAGCCAATTGTCCCCGAAGTCGTTCTCGTTGGACAGCTCAAAAGTATTTAACAAATATTTGTTACAGCCCACGCATACAGACCCGTCCGCTTCCCACAATTCAATCAAAACAGGCGCGCTGTCCACCAGCTTGCGGGTCAGCTCCATGGTTTGCTGTGCGATTTCCGCCACCTGCTCCTTCTCGCGCAAATCGCTTATCTGGCGCAGTACATTTTGAATGGCTTGGGATATATCGCCGATTTCATCGTCACGGTTCGAGCCGTAGATGTTGGCGTTGAAATTCCTGCCGATTTCCGCCGTGCTATGGGACAGCTTTTTCAAGGGCGTTAATACCAAACGGCGCACCATTAGCCCGCCCAGCACTACAAAGGACGCCAGCGACAAAACCGTGGTGACAATGATTGGCATATACCGCATGGTAAGGCCGCCCTCCCGGGCTGAAAGCACCATGATGGACCAGCTGGTCTCCACAATGGGGGAAATGCTGGCATAGCGAAACGCGCCGCGCTCCAGGCGCACAGCGTCATATGTGGGGGTGCCCAAAGGAAACCGCCCGCCCTGAAGCAGACGCAAATGGTTGCTGATGCCATATACCAGGCCGGGGTTGCCGTATATCTCAGGCACAGTGGGGAACACCGGAATCCCGTCCACCTCGGTTTCCAAAATCCCGGTGCTGTCCAGGCGCACCATGCCGTATTGGTCCAAAAGATACCCGCGCCTGTTGTCGGTATCAAAGCCGCCGAAGGTGGCGTTAAAAACAGCGGAGAAGGGGGAGCCCAAGGTAAAGACGCCCACCACGCGCCCCTGATAATAAATCCGGTGATTGGACCATATGTATAGCCACCAGTTGCCGTCTTCGTCCGGCCGGGTGCGCTGTATGTTAAAAACAAAAGGCAACTCCGCCTCCAATGTGTCAAAGAACCACTGGCTTGCGTCGCCACCGGACAACCGCCCCCAGGGCGCGAACTCATCCACCGTTATGGTGGTATAAAAATTATAGCCGCGCCATGTGTCATAGACCGTGAACATATAATAGGCATAGGGCAAGGCCACGGCGTACCCCATCATGGTTTCAAAGGCGGTGGCCTTTGCCTCCGGGTTATCCTCGTTGGCCAGCCACCGCGCTATGGCGGTGGAATGGGCCATTTGTTGCATCATCCGCATGTGCGGGTTCATAAATGTCTGGAAATTGGCGGCGGCTTCGATGGCATATTGCCGCGACATGCGCACGGCGGCGTCATCGGCGATATCCCTGGATATGGACGAACCCATTATTAATATAGCAGCCATGCTCAACGCCGGGATAAGAAAAAACAAGATACGCATATGCCTTGCGAGGCGGCTCGACTTTCGGGGGGGTCTCGGCGATGGCAAAACGACACCTTCCTCTTTTTTCTGACGTGCATATAATGAAACGATATAATAGCACAACATTTTGTGGAGGAATAGCCATATGACTTATCCACCCCCCCTGCGCCCCGGCGACACCGTGGCCCTTATCGCGCCCTCGGGCCCCTGCGACAGTGCCCGCCTTGCCGCCGGGGTAAAGGTGCTCGAAGCCCTGGGCCTGCGTTGCCGCGTGGCGGAAAGCTGTACTACCCGGGAAGGCTTCCTCGCCGGGCCGGAGGCGGTGCGTCTGCGTGACCTCCACGAAGCCTTCGCCACGCCGGAAATCCGGGGCGTTTTTGCCGCCAGAGGCGGCTACGGCGCACAGCGGCTTTTGCCCCACATCGACTATAACTTAATAAAAAATAACCCGAAAATTTTCGCGGGTTACAGTGACATAACGGCTTTGCACATTGCCTTTAATAAACTATGTAAGCTGGTAACATTCCATGCCCCCATGGCGGCGGCGGATTTTGGGGGAGGGGAGGCGGACGCCGTGACATCGCGCTCCTTCAAGGAAATGCTATTCGCCCCCGCGCCGGAGGCCGGCGATACCCTTCGTCTCCCGTGCCACGATGCCACCTTTTTAGTCCCCGGCCAAGCCACCGCGCCCCTCACCGGCGGCAATCTTACGCTGGTGGCCGCGTCCTTGGGCACGCCCTACGAAATCGAAACCCGGGGCCGCATCCTCTTCCTGGAGGAGGTCAACGAAGAGCCCTATAAAATAGACCGCCTGTTTACCCAGCTCAGCCTGGCAGGCAAACTGAGCACGGCGGCGGCCATCATCCTGGGGGACTTCTCCCCACAAACGCCACAAGCCCTGACGCAAACCCTCAACGACATACTCCTGCCGTTGCAAATCCCCACGATTATTAATTACCCCAGCGGCCATGGGTCGCCCAATCTAACGCTTCCTTTGGGTGCCAGGGTTACGGTATCATCACATCCACCGAAAACACATGCCCCTCGGCGAATTTGAGGGGTACGCACACGATTTTGGGCGTTTGCGCGGCCAGGGGGAAATCGGCAGGGCTGGGATTTTGGCGGAAGTTGGGGGGCTTGATGTCCACGATAATGCCCTTCCCGGCGAAAAGGGTGGCCACATTGCCGGAAATCATGTTGCCCAGCTCCGACAGCGCGCTTTGGGCCATGGCATCCAGCTCGGGTACGGGCATACCCATCATCATCTTCGACGCGATGAAGCGGGCGGCGGTTCCTTCCATGCTAAATACCGCCTCACCTGAAAAATGCCCAAAGATAGCCACGGAAATGGCAATGGCCTCGGTGGTGTAGGGCGGGTTTTTCACATGTACCTGCCCCAGGGCGGGGGTTTCGCCACACAAGGTGGACAAAACGCTTTGCGCGCCTTGGACAAAGGGATTTACATAGGCAACGTTCATATTTTACAGTCCTTCGGTTTCCGGGGTGGGTGTCGCCTCGTGGGTGACTTCCTCTTCTTTTTTATCGAGAAATTTGGAGAGGAAGGGTAGCTTGGCCAAAATGCCGGGTATCATGTCGATGAGCTTGCTGGCACTCTCCTGATTTTTTATGTTGACCAGCTGCGCGGTGCCGTTGACGATAACCACCACAGCGGAAGGGGTCATCTTCGCGCCCATGCCGCCGCCGCCTTTGTTGTCCTTATCCTTGTCGGTGGCCGTCATACCCGTGGCCATGCCGAAGGTAACATCCACCAGCGGCACCAGAATCACATCGCCGATAACCACCGGCTCCCCCACCACGGTCTTGGTGGAGACGAAATCCTCCATCTTGGAAAACAGGGTGCTCAAATTATCTTTGATACTGTCAGCCATTGTCATCCTCTTCTTTCTTTTTTAATAGAAAACGTATGAACACGCGTATCGGCTTCTTGCACAAAAGCCACAGTGTAGGCCGCATGAGCCGGGCCAGGCTAATGCTACCCCCGGCGGAAATCTTCAAGCGCATCCCCGGCTGGGTAAAGTCGGCGGCCAGCCGTATCTTTTCCCGCAGGTTCAACAAGGCGGCTGTGCTTTCATACGCACCGAAAAACAAGCCCGTGGTGGCAGGGTCTTCAAAGCCCACCGTGCCGGTGACGGTAAAGCGTTTGGGCAGTAAGACCCGCATGGTTTTTTTAATGCACGAAAACACAAGGCTTATGATAGTTTTTCGATGGGGGTATGTCAAGATGCCGGACAGTTTATTGGCACTTTTGCCCGGTTTTTTTTTCGTGGTTTCTTCGTCGGTGGCTTCGTCGGGGGGCGGCTCCGGCTCATCCTTGGGCGCGTCCTGGGGGGCGGCTTCTCCGGGCTCCGCCTTCTCCGGGGCCAAATCCTTTTCAGGGGTTTCGGTGTGCTTGGCGGTGCCCAGCCGTATCCCGGCGATGCGGATTTGTGTCTTTCCCACGCCCTTTTGGAATAAAAAACGTACCGTTATCAGCCGGAAGAGATAGCTCGCCTTCAGGCGCACCAAGGTTTCGCCGCCGACGCGTGCCACCACCGCGTAGCGCAGGGGCGCGAAGGCCACCAGCAACAGCAAAGGAAGGAACAACAAAAAAAGGACGACGCAGAGAAGCCAAAGAAAAAATTTCTTCACAGCCCTCATCTTCTGCCGCCAAAGGATAACTGTTCTTTTCGTTTAATCCGCGCAAGGTACACCGACGCCAAAGCGATTAACACCAGCATAACCCCGCCCATCAGCGCGGCGATGAAAATGGCGATGTCGATGAAAAACTGAATGGGCACCATATTAATCAGCAATGACCGCGCCGGGTGCAAAATCCAATAATCGTTGTCAAACAATATCAAATGAAAGACCTCGAAGGCGCGGTCAAAGTCCATGGCTACAATCCCTACCAGCAACAGTGCCAGGCCTAGGAACCCAGCCAGCACCTCCCGGGTACACCGCGCCAGGAAATAAATTACTTTATAGCGCAACAGCACCATGGCCAGCACAACGGCCCCAAGCCCCCAGAAAGCCACATTCCGCACAATAAACAAAATATCGTAGAGTACGCGCACATCTTCCATGTGGATAATTTCCTCGCGGCAACTGAAAAATTCCTCCAGCCCTTCCTCGGCGGGGCCCCGCTCCACACCCGCCACCGTAGCGCGAATGCCCTGCAAATTCTCCCGCCGCCCCCGCATGTAATCCAGCAATTCCACGGTAACATGCATCAGCTCGTCAAAGTCGATGTCGATATTTTGCGCGATTTCCAGCCGGGTGTACTGCCACCGGAAAAAAGGCATAAAAAAAGTGGGGATAATAATGCTCTGGCAAAATATCAGCACCAGCAAAAACAGCGCGGCGGCATAGCCGAGAACATAACGCATGGTTATTCCCACTTTCGTACAGTGTCAGATTCGCTAAGTGTATGTCCCTGGGGGGAGGTTGTCAATTAGCGGTAAAATATCCGCGGTGCCGGTAGCCATGGTCATGGAGTTGTACAGGGCCTCCTGGACGGCTTCGGCGCAGGCTTCGAAGAAGGGGTTGAGCTGGGCGTCGTTCAAATAATAATAGTCCTTCCCGCGCTCCTCCCGGTTGTGACGGTTTTTGGGGTGATTGCTGGCCGCGACGCAAAAATCCCCGCTGCCATTGTGCATGATGCTTCCGGTATTGGTCATGCCGATGAGCCCGCGCTTGGCCAGGCGTTTCAACTGCCTGGCGCATAGGGGCGCGTCCGTAATCACGATAATCATGCAGGAGCCGTCCTGGGAAGCGGCGGCTGGCGGCTTGGGGACGGGATGGCCGTAAATCGCAAGCTCCCCGCCATAATTGCTTTGCACCAAGGCCCCCAGGGTGAAGTCCGCGCCTTCGCCGGTGACATCCTTTGACACAACGCGGGAGGCCGTCCCTATCCCGCCCTTGAAGCCAAAGCAAACCGTGCCCGCTCCGGCCCCCACATCCCCCTCGGCCACGTTCCGTGATAAATTTTCTATGGCCCTTTCCACGTGATGGGGCTTTACGTGAAGGCCCTGTATGTCATTCAATTTGCCATCGTTGGTTTCGCCCACCAGGACATTGACGGATTTGCGCTGGGGGTCATGGGCGAGGTGGTGCCGGATGAGACCCTCCATGACGGCGGGCACGGAAAGGGTATTGGTCAGGCCGATGAGGGATTCCAGCGTGCCCAGCTCCTCCACTTGAAGGGCCCCCGCCAGCTTGCCGTAGCCGTTGCCCACCGCGATGGCGGCGGGTATGGGGAACGCGAAAACATCCCCCTCGCAGGGGGAAAGAATCGTCACGCCGGTGCAGGCGCGGTCGTTCTTGATGGTCTCGTGAGCGCACATGACGCCGGGGACGTCTGTGATGGCATTCAAAGCACCGGGGGGATGATGCCCCGGTATGTGCATTTTGTCCCGTATGCGGCTCATTCCGATTGGGCGATAATCGCCACGGAAATATCATCCCCACTGCCGTCCGCGCTGGTTTGGCTTAGCCAGCCCGGCAGGTTTTCTTCAATGTAGGCCCGGCCGTTTTCGCGCCACAGGCGGTAGATGTCCGCCCCGGCTTTCAAAAAGCCCGCGCTGTCCACGAAGGAGTTGGCGTAGCCGTCGGTGGAGAGCAACAGCATGTGGGGGGCGGGCTGGGTGCTGTCGATGGGGATGAGCTGGGTGCGGACATATTTCCAGGAATCCTCCATGCACAGGGATTCCGTTTCGTTGCCGGGGTGGTCGCAGGGGGGGAGGACGTAGCGGGCAGAGCCGTCCGGGTCGATGGCTACGATGTCGCCGTCGCCGATTTGCAAGGCGAAGACGAAGCCGGGGGCGGCCACCAACGCCAGGAGGGTGGTGCCATACAATTCATAGGAAAAGGGGGGTATCTCCCCATTTTCCTCCGGGGGCTGGGCTTCCGCCTTGCGTTCATAGGCGGTTTGCACGGTTTCCTTCCAGATGGCCTCAATCAGTCGCGGTAGGCGAATGTCCTTTTGCGCGGCCAGCATATTTTTGGGGTCGTCGCTTTCCAGCAATTCGGCCAGAATGTCTGCGGCGATTTTCACCGCCGCCGCCGCGCCCTCGTCGCTGTAGGGGCAACGGTCGGAGCCGTGGCCGTCGGCAACGCAAGCCAAGGCGAAGTCCTTTCCCTGCACCGGATGGATGAACAGCGCGTCCTGACAAATTTTATCCTGCCGTATGTGGGTGGCACCCTGCACAACCCCGCCCGTCGCAACCCATGGGCTACCAGATTTCATCGTCGTCTGCCGTCACCACGGGGATGGCGGCTGTATCCACGGCGTCGGCCCCGGCCATAGGCGCGGAAACATTTTTCACCACCGTGGAGGCCCACTTGATGAATTTCACCAAAAGCTGGGGATTCTTCGCCTCCAGCACCAGCTCCCGGTTCCCCGTGAATTGCTCCAGCACGTGGATGTCCGTATCCTTGCCGATGGCGATGGCGATGCGCACCGCTTTTTTGCCCCAGGGCGTGGCCAACAGCGCGTCCAGCCCGCCTTTGAAATCGTCGGTGGGCTGTCCGTCTGTGAGCAGCACCAGCACCGGGGGAAGCCGCTTCGTATCCGCCGGAAACTGGCGCAGTTCCCCCGCCACCAATTCCAGGGCCATGCCCATGGCCGTCACACCGCCGGCGGACAAATCCGTCCAATTAAACTGGTCGATGGGGGTGGCCCCCGCCACATGCCAGGCCGCGCCGTCGGAAAACTTCACCGCCCGCACCAAAATGTCCGCGTTGGGGTTGGCGTCGGCTTCCTTGCGCATGTCAGGAATGGTTTGCCGGATGGCGTAGTTCAGGGTTTGGATTTTCTCGCCCTCCATACTGCCCGAGCAGTCGGCTATCCAAAAAAAGTCCAGCTTGCGGGAGGACATCTCGCCCCCGGGTAAATTGCGTTCGCTCATTGCGCATTCGCTCCTTCTTCGTATTACAGTAATTATAGCACGCACCAGGTTATCCAGCTATATTATAGCCAAATTCATAGCCAAATGCGACCAAACTAAAAAAAGGCAGTGCCTACTGATGGGGATACACCGCCCAGGCGGGGTTAGCTTCCAGGTAGTCCGGGTGTATGGCGGGGACGAAAAAGGATTGCAGGTGATGGGTGTCGGCGGTATGGACGATGAACTCGTACCAGGGCGCGAATGCGAAGAGTAGGTTGCGGCCAAGGATATGGCCGAAATAGACAAGGCGCGTGTCGATTATATCGTCGGCGGTGGGGCGGATTTGCCCCATGTCCACGCCGAAGGAACCGTACCCGGCAAGCATACGCGCCACCCCTTGGCTTGGGGTGATGATGGGGAAATAGCCGATTTTATCCGCAAGCACAACATGGGCGGGTGGGGAAAAATTTATTTCCCGCAATTTTCCATCCGCGTCCGGGGCGAAGCCCGGGAGAAAGCGAATGGAGTTGAAATGATAATCCAAAATCCGCTCGACGATGCCCGCTCCGGTTGCCGCCGGAAACCCCAAAAGCGACGCGAAACGCGCCGCCGCATATTCGATGGCCGCTTCCCGGGTGGCATCCCCCCACGCCAGGCTCAGCCCTTCCGGCAAAGCAATGCCCCGGGGAAAATGAATCTGCACAAAACCCTGGGGCTCCACGGTGGCTTCCGCCTCGTCGGCGGTTGCCGTTATCCCCCGGGCCCAAATATGATTTTGGGAAGGTTGCGCGCCCGTCACCTCCATGCCCAAGGCGGTGAGCAACTCTTTCGCCTGTGCGGTCATTTCCTCCTCGGTTAGGGCGTTGCCAAAGTGAAGGCGGTGTCCATCTTGAGCGAAACCGGGGGGAAGCATATAGAAGGGATTGCGAAACACAGGCATGTACCCGATTTCATAATGAGGCCGCCACGGATGGTGGCTTACCCATTCCGGCAAAATATTATCTGCTGGCAACTCATCTCCCAGCGGCGGGGCCGGCGTGGGAACCGGCTCCGTTTCCGAGACATAAACCACAGGGCTGGTTTCATATCCCACACTGGACACCTCACCCCCTGCCCCACACCCCGCAACCGCCAGCATAATAACAAACACAACCAGCACAGCCCCGCACATATGCCATTTCCTTTTCATCATCGCCCTCCACTCCCCCGGGATTGATTTATACTAGGATTTATTATACGAAGGGTGTTTCAAATTTGAAGCACTACTAAATTATACTCAACTGCCCTGTTTGCAGTAAACATCGGTGTTTGAGAAGGAAACGAAAGGAGGACAGCAATGGCAAACAGGCGAGAACGATGTATCGCTCCCGCCTGTTAAATTTATTATTGTGCATTAAATTCTTCTGCCAACAAGCCATAAAGATTTTCGTTCCAATACTG
>WQSR01000016.1 GCA_009787785.1 Defluviitaleaceae bacterium | reverse complement strand
TCGCCCCGTGATGATTGGCTCTGTCGGAGAAGTGGTTGCGTTGGTCTTCTGGCGAAGCCTCAACGCCAACCACATAACTCCGCCATTCGCCACTAATCACGCGCCTTCGTGAGACGCGCTTGCCGCTCACACATTCACTGCGTTAGTTATTCGCAAGCATTACCCCCGCCCTCTCCCACGACACAAAAGAGCCGCAATCAACATGACAAGTAATTTCATTACCCGCTAACAGCCGTAATTTGTGCGGTGGGGGTAGTGTGCAAGATTAATTACTTGCCACATACTTGCGAGTAAGGAGTGGGGTGGGGTGAAGGGGGGTGAATGGGCAAGCGCGTCTCGCGGCAACGCGAAATTAGCGGCGAATGGGCGGCTTTAGTACTTGGCGTTCGGCTCGCGGAGCGAGACTAACGCAAGTACTTGCCGCACGGAGCCGTTCATGAGCGTTGACGTGCCAGCGCGGCCCATTCACCCCCCTTCACCCCACCATGTAAATTTTTCACAAAAACATCTTGACATTATTACACAGCCGTGCTATTCTCTCCTTCGTTAGCACTCGTCACGTGAGAGTGCTAACAATGTGGCTGACACGAGAGGGGGAACTCAAGCCATGGATTTAACCGAACGAAAGTTCAAAATATTGGAAGCCATCGTCAACGACTACATCCACACCGCCGAGCCCATTGGCTCCCGCACCATAGCCAAGAAATACGGCTTGGGCATCAGCTCCGCCACCATACGCAATGAGATGAGTGATTTGGAGGATTTGGGCCTGATTTCACAGCTCCACACCTCCAGCGGGCGCGTACCGTCCCAGAAGGGCTACCGCTTCTATGTGGACCGCATGATGCGCGAACAGCCCCTCACCGGGGAGGAATCCCTCTTCTTGCAGGGCATGATTATTCAAAATATTAATCAAGTGGAATTTATGATGCAGGAAACGGCCAAGGCACTGGCGCGGCTTACCCGTTGCCCGGCCATCGTCAGTGAGCCGTATTTGAAAAAGACGAAAATCCGTCATTTGCAGCTGGTTCCCGTGGACGAGCGGGCGGTGTTGCTGGTGCTGATTACAGACACCAAGGCGGTGAAAAATCAGGTGGTGAATCTACCCGACGCCCCGAGCTATGACACCCTGGCCCGCCTGACCCAGACCCTCAACAAGCACCTGGAGGGGAAAAGCGTGCGCGAAATCGACCGCCCCTGCATCGACGCGCTGTTAGAGGCTTTCGGCAAGCAGGCCCATATGCTCATGCCCTTGCTGGGCATCATCGCCGGGATGATTCAGGCCGAGGACGATGTGCGGGTGTTCACCAGCGGGGTGAAAAACATTCTGGCCTTCCCGGAGTTTTCCGACCGAAGCAAGGCCGACGCCATTTTTCAGGCACTGGAGGAGCGGGAATCCCTGATATCCTTGCTGGCCCCCCTTTCCGCCGGCACTTCCTATGAAGATATCGAAATTATCATCGGCGACGAGAACGATTTTGACTGGCTCAAGGATTGCTCTTTGGTGCGGGCGGGCTATTCCATCGACAACCAGAGCACCGGATACATCGCCATCATCGGCCCCACCCGTATGGATTACGCCCACAACCTGTCGGTTCTTACGGGCATATCGCAAAATATACGGCAAGTCATACAAGCACTGGGAGGAAGCGTGTAATGCCAAAAAAGAAGAAAAGGCATAAATACTTTGAGGAAAAAGTGGAAACGGGTGAGTTGCCCGTGGAAGAAGGCGAGGCCGAAATCCTGGACGCGCCCGAAGAAGCCGACCACGAAACCCTCTACAAGGAAACCCTGGACCGGTACACCCGTGCCCTGGCGGAGTTTGACAATTTCCGCAAGCGCAGTATCAAGGAAAAGGCCGCCCAATACGACGACGGAATGCGTGCCGCCGCCGAAAAACTGCTCCCCATCGTGGACAACTTCGAGCGGGCCATGCAGGTAGGCGACGAGATGAGGGAAAATACATTCTATCAGGGCATTGCCCTCATTGCCCGGCAGTTTACCCAAGCTTTGCAAGACCTGAAGGTTGAAGAAATTCCTGCCGTCCCCGGCACCGACTTCGACCCCAACCTGCACAACGCCGTAGCCCACACCGAGGACGAAAACTTCGGCGCGAACCAAATCGCCGACGTATTGCAAAAGGGCTATATGCATAAAGATAAGGTGATTCGGCACAGTATGGTAAGAGTAGCCAACTAGGAGGAGGAAAAAAATATGTCAAAAATCATAGGTATCGACTTAGGCACCACCAATTCATGCGTAGCGGTAATGGAGGGCGGCCAGCCCGTGGTAATCGCCAACTCGGAAGGGATGCGGACCACCCCCTCGGTGGCGGCCTTCACCAAGACCGGCGACCGTCTGGTGGGTGAAACCGCCAAGCGGCAGGCCATCACCAACCCGGACAATACAATTATGTCCATCAAGCGGCAAATGGGTACGGATTTCAAGGTAAAAATCAACGACAAGACCTATTCCCCCCAGGAAGTTTCCGCCATGATTCTGCAAAAGCTGAAAACCGACGCGGAGAGCTATTTGGGCGAAAAAATCACCAAGGCGGTGATTACCGTTCCGGCCTATTTCACCGACAGCCAACGCCAGGCCACCAAGGACGCGGGCAAAATTGCCGGGCTGGAAGTGGAGCGCATTATCAACGAGCCTACGGCGGCGGCCCTTTCCTACGGGCTGGACAACGAAAAAGAGCAGAAAATCATGGTATATGACCTGGGCGGCGGCACCTTCGACGTGAGCATCATAGACATCGGCGACGGCGTTATCGAGGTGCTGGCTACCAGCGGCAATAACCGGCTGGGGGGCGACGACTTCGATGACCGGGTCATCAGGCATCTGGTGGAGGAATTTAAGAAAATGGAAGGCATGGATTTGTCCCAGGACAAAATGGCCATGCAACGGCTGAAGGAAGCCGCGGAGAAAGCGAAAAAGGAACTTTCTACGGTTATAACCACAAATATTAACCTGCCCTTCATCACCATGAACCAGGACGGCCCCAAGCATATGGACATTAATTTGACCCGGGCCAAATTTGACGAACTCACCCACGATTTGGTAGAAAAGACATTGGGCCCCGTATCCACCGCCCTCAAGGACGCGGACCTCTCCCCCAACGAACTGCACAAGGTACTGCTGGTGGGCGGCTCCACCCGCATTCCCGCCGTGCAGGAAGCGGTGAAAAAGCTTACGGGCAAGGAGCCCTTTAAGGGCATCAACCCCGACGAATGCGTGGCCTTGGGCGCGTCCATTCAGGGCGGCAAGCTGGCGGGCGACGCGGGCGCGGGCGGCATTTTGCTCCTGGATGTATCCCCCCTGTCCCTCTCCATCGAGACCGAGGGCGGCGTGGCTACGCGCTTGATTGAGCGCAACACCACCATTCCCACGAATAAGAAGCAAACCTTTTCTACGGCAGCCCATAACCAGACGGCTGTGGATATCGTAGTCGTCCAGGGCGAGCGGCAGTTCGCCAAGGACAATAAAGAGCTGGGGCGTTTCCGTTTGGACGGCATCCCCCCCGCGCCCCGGGGCATCCCGCAAATTGAGGTGGCCTTCGACATCGACGCCAACGGCATCGTGAACGTCTCCGCCAAGGATTTGGGCACGGGCAAGGAGCAAAAAATCGTCATCACCGCTTCTTCCAATTTGTCCGACGACGACATTGACCGCGCCGTGAAGGAAGCGGAGCAATACGCCGAGGCCGACCGGGTGCGCAAGGAGGCCGTGGACGCCAAAAACGAAGCGGAATCCCTGGTCAACCAGACCGAACGCTTGCTCACGGATTTGGGCGAAAAAGTCACCGAGGAGGACAAGGCCCAAATCACCGCCGAAATGGATAAACTCAAGGCCGTTTCCGATACCATGCACCACGAAACCATGACCGAGACGGAAACCGCCACCCTCAAGGCCGCCATCGAGGAATACGCCAAGGTGCTGGGCGAGTTCTCCGCCAAGCTCTACCAAAACGCCAACCCCGAAGGCGCGGGCGAACCTACCGACTACGGCCCGGACCACAACCCGGATGTGTTTGACGGGGATTTCACGGAGAAGTAGCTGAAATTTGCAAATGACCGCCGCGAAGCGGCAATGCTTCGCGGCGGGGTACGCAAATGAAGGGGAAGCCATGGCACGGGAATTTATTTATTTTATGACATTCGACAGAAATTGGCGTGACATGGGATTAACCGATGATGACCTGGCAAAGCTTGAAAATGCTATAATGGAAAATCCAAGTATAGGTAAAATCATTCAAGGAACCGGCGGGGTACGCAAGATGCGTTTTGCCTTGCCAAACAGCAGGGGAAAAAGCGCGGGAGCAAGAGTGCTTTATGTTGATTATATAGCATTTGAAAAAACGGTACTATTGAATGTTTATCCCAAAAGTGTAAAGGACAACATAACCGACGCTGAGAAAACGCAATTAAAGAAAATTGTGGAGGGCATTTCAAGGGAGTTGATGAAATGAAAAGCGTGTTCCAGGAAGTGATAGATGAAGGTAATGAAATCCTTGAAAAAGGCATTGGGCATTTGCGCCGTAGGCATCCTACCCATACGCCAGCGAATGAGTTTAAAGCGGTTTTCAAATATATTGACAAGCTATGGGTTGCCAGTTGCAATGAACTAAACATAACATTGGAAGAAGGCTCATTCGACGCACTGGTGGTGCGGATGAAGGTGGCTGTACAGGATGTAGCGGAAGTTGAGCTGGGGTATACAAATAACATAAAATTAGTCATAACTGTGCAAGACCGAATAGAAGAAATAAAAATTGCATAAACCTTTTTGGGGGACTACATGGCAGACAAACGCGATTATTACGACGTCTTGGGCATTGGCAAGCAATCCGGTGACGATGAGATAAAGAAGGCGTACCGGAAGCTGGCCAAGCAGTATCACCCGGACGCGAATCCGGGGGATAAGAAGGCCGAGGCGAATTTTAAAGAGGTCAGCGAAGCCTATGGGGTATTGAGCGATGCCGACAAACGCCGCCAGTACGACCAGATGGGCCACGCGGCCTTTAGCCAGGGGGGCTTCGGCGGCTTCGGCTCGGGGGGCATGGACCTGAACGAGATATTCAGCCGGTTCGGGGATATCCTTGGGGGCGACTTGTTTGGCATGGGCGGCGGGCGGCGTGCCGGGCCCAAGCGCGGCTCGGATTTGCAAATGCGTTTGAACATTAAATTTGAAGAGGCCGTATTTGGTTGTAGCCGCGAGGTTTCGTTAAATACCTATGAAACCTGCGGCCAGTGTAAGGGAAGCGGCGCGAAGCCGGGTACATTCGCGGAGAACTGCAAGAAGTGCAACGGCTCGGGCAGTGAGCGCATCATGCAACAGACCATGCTGGGGTATATGACCAGCGTGGTGGCGTGCAACGCCTGCCGGGGCGAGGGGAAGATTATCAAGGAGCCCTGCGCCGGGTGCCGGGGTGCCGGGCGGGTGCGGGCCAACAAGACCCTTACCGTCACTGTGCCCAAGGGGATAGACAATGGCCAGCAAATCCGCTTGCAGGGCAAGGGCGAGTTTGGCGAGAAGGGCGGCCCCGCCGGGGATTTGTATATCGTGGTGCAGGTGGCCCCCCACAAGCTCTTCAACCGGGAGGGGAATAATCTTTACATTGATGTGCCCATCACCTTTGTCCAGGCGGCCCTGGGGGACGAAATATTCATCCCCATGCTGGACGGCACAGAGGAAAAATATAATTTGAAGGCCGGCATCCAGCCCGGAGCCATCGTGCATCTGCGGGGCAAGGGCGTGCCCAGCGTGCGCAACAACCGCAATGTGGGCGATTTGGTAGTGAAATTTAACGTGAGTGTCCCCACCGTCATGAACGAACGGCAAAAGGAGCTTCTGGTGGCCTTCAACGACGCCATGGGCGATGACTATAAAAATCATAAAAAACGCTGGTTTGACAAGGTGAAGGAATACTTCAAATAAAATAATAAACCTGCAAAAAAGGGGCTGTCCATAGGGGCGGCTCCTTTTTTTGTGCAAATTGTACAAACTTTGCCCCAGGAGGAGGGGGGCAAATGTATACAAATGGAATACAAAGAAAAAAGGGGGTTTTTCCAAAAATGCATAATATTGCACAAAAATAACGCTCAAAAGTCAATATTTTTGTTAAATATCACGGGTATTTTTAGGAAAAAATGGGGAAGTTGTCCCTAAACAAATTATAAGAATTGACAAAATATAATGCATTATGTTATAGTTTCCGAAATATAATCTTTTGGCCGAGTACTGTGAACGCTCGGCAATGAATTCGAGAGGAGAAAAAGTATGAAGAAGATTCTATTCTTGGTGTTGTTGCTTGCGGCGGCTATGTTCGCTCTCGCAGCTTGTAGAGGGGGAGGAAACGGAGGCGACGGACCCGTAGCAACTCCCACGCCGGTGGTCACACCGCCGCCCGCACTTACGCCGGCTGACCCGCCGCCGCCGCCGCCGGCACCCCCCGGAACACGCGAGTACATCTTGGCCCGGGCCGCCGCGATGACACCCGCACCCGGTAGCTATATCGTCAACGCTACCATTACCCGCCCGGACTCCAACATGCTGAGCTCCGCGTGGTCCAACCCCGCACCCAACGCCCAGGCCCGTGTGATGATGGGCGGTATCTCCACCATGGGGCGTAACCACGTGAACGACTTCTTCCCCAACCCCTTGGTTATGGTAGACGGCGCGTGGCCCGAAATAACCGACCTGCCCAATGGCGACCGCAGATACACCTTTACCATTTACACCGACTTGGTATTCTCTGACGGCACACCCATCACTGCGTACCACTTTGGCGGCGGCCTTGCTTTTGCCATAAGCTATCAGTGGACATCCATCGTGCCTTCTAACTTTGTATTACCGCATATGGCGTACCGCGGGCCCTTCCTCGCCGGTGAAATTGATGTATTGCCCAGCGTGCGTATCTACAACGAGCGGCAATTTTCTCTCACCAAGCTGGCCGAATACCTCCCCAACTTCTGGGAAGCCAGCGCGAACATGAACGTCGGCCCCAGCCCGCTTCATATGTATGGCATTGAAGCACACGACAATGGCGACGGCGTGTTCCTGACCGCCATCGGCGGCGGCCCCTTCACCGTTGACGCCCTTCGTGAAAGAGTGCTGGGCGGCGTGGAAACCTTTGTCCAGCATTTGGACCCCGACGGAAATCCCATGTATGACAGTGACGGAAACCCCACAGGCGAATACTTCACCGACGGGCTCAAATTCCGCCCCACCGTTGTATCCGGCCCCTATATGTTTGACAGCGTGGATGTGGGCAACGGCGTACTCACCATGGTAGCCAACCCCAACTTCCCCGGTACCTGGGACGGATACCGCCCCCGTATCGAGCGCGTAATCTGGCGCATGACCCCGGCCCCCATCATGGTTGACGCCTTGGCCACCGGCCTGGCCCACGTCGCAGAAAACGTAAACGACGGTACAACCATTGGAGACGCTTTGGACGTATTGGTTGGCGGCGGTACCCATACCTTCATCACCTATGCACAAAACGGACAGCTCTTCACCCAGTTCCATGTAGACACCGGCCCGACCCAGTTCGTTGAAGTACGTCAGGCCCTGTCCTTCCTGCAAGACCGTCATGCCATGAACGAGGAAGTAGGCCGCGGCTTTACCGCTGTTGCCCACGGCCCCTGGTCAGAAGCATGGTGGTGGCACCAAGAAGCTGTTGACCGTGGATTGTATGACCGCGTAACCATCTACAGCTTAAACATCGCCCGCGCTATCGAATTGCTTGAGCAAGGCGGCTGGAACTACAACGCAGACGGCTCTGCCTTCGTGCAAGGCGTGGATGAGCTTCGTCATAAGTGGGTAGATGAGTGGGATTGGGGCCGCGATGAAGACGGCGAAATCGAGCGCATCTATAGAGAAGGCGGCGTCGCCATCCGTAGCAACAAGGTATACACCGGCGAGCGCGTGCTCATGCCCCTGATTATCAACTGGATGGTACGTGCCGTAGACTATCCCTTCCGTGACGCTTTGGAGCGGACATTCTTTGACAACGTAGCCTATGCAGGCGGCTTGGTTATCCAAGAGCGTAGTGCCCTTTGGTCCGGCGCGTTGTCCAGCGGCTATGCTTTTGCTGGCGGACGTTTCGAAATGCACACCTTGGGTGTAACCATGGCCATCACCTGGTCGCCGTGGATTCAAGCCAGACTGGATGCTATCCCCGCGCAAAACTGGCACCAGGCCGACAGCCCCAGATGGCGTGACTTGGCACACAACATCATGATACAAGACATCACCACGCCGGAAGGCCGTGAAGGCTTTATCGCAGCCTATATCGACTATATGGAATACCGCACCTACCACGCCTTTACCCTTCCCTTCAACTCTGCGGTAGTGCATGACTTTATCCCCGTGGGCCTTGGCGGCTGGTTCAACACCGCTTTGTGGGCCTTCCCCGAAGCAATACAAAGGGCGTACTGGCGTTAATTTACAGAACGCTCTAATCACACCAAAATACTTGGGTCCCTGCGGCAATTTTGCCGCGGGGGCTTTACATAAAAGTGGGAGGTCGGGGCTGTGGTTAAATTCGTAATTAAGCGTGTCCTGTACATCATTCTGGTATTGTTCCTGGTTTCATTCTTCGTTTTCATGCTGTTTCGCACCATGCCGGGGGACCCGGTGGACATCTTTTTGCCCCCTGAAGTGGCGGCGGGCATGGAGCCCCACGAGGTTGCCATCATGCGCGAGACCATAATCAGGGACATGGCACTGGACCAGCCCCACTTCATACAGTATTTATTCTGGCTTGCCGCCATGTTCCGTGGCGAATTTGGCACCTCTATGGAGACGCGCCTACCCGTCATAGACCATGTGCGCAGTCCCATCACCAATACCTTGGTCATCAACATATTTAACATGGTTATCATCTTTGCCATCACCATACCCGTGGGGGTGTACTGTGCCATAAAACGGGGCAAAGCCTTCGACAATATATCCTTGGTCGTCTCCATGATTGGGCTCAGTATACCCGGCTTCTTATTTGGTTTGATTTTGATTGTATTCCTGGTGGTTATCCCGCCCTGGGATATCTTCCCCATGTTTGGGATGGCGTCGCTCATGCCGCCTCCCGAGGGGACCATGGCCTGGTATCTGGACAGGCTACGCCATATGGCTTTGCCTTTGCTGGCCATGGTGTTTATGGGTCTTGCGGGGATGATTCGTTTTATCCGCTCCGCCATGATAGACGCATTGAATATGGACTGTATCCGCACCGCACGGGCCAAGGGCCTTGGGGAGAAGACCGTGGTCTATGTCCATGCCTTCCGCAACGCCCTCATCCCCATTATCACCATTATGGCAGGGTTCTTTATCACCCTCTTTAGCGGCGCGCTGGCCATCGAAATTACCTTCCAGTGGCAGGGCATGGGGGTTATCATGATTAACGCCCTCAATCTGCGCGATATTGCCGTGCAGATGACCATGCTCGTATTCTACGCCATGATTGCCTTTGTGGTAATTCTAATACTGGATATTGTATATGTGCTTATAGACCCACGCATCCGGTTCGATTAATAGGGGGAAAACAATATGAAGAGATGGTTTGGTTCACTGATAGGCATGTTATTTGGCGAGCGGGTAAGCAAGATTTCCCTCATGGAAGAAGAACAAGTGCAAAGCCCCGTGAAGACCATTATCAGGGAGTTCTTCCGCAGAAAGTTGACCATCATCGGCCTTGTGGCCTTCTTTACCATGCTGCTGGCCAGCACGATTTTTCCCTTTTTCTATCCCATGGACCTGCGGGAAACGGACACCGCCCAGGTCAACCAACGCCCCTCTTTGAACATGATGCGCGTACCCCGCAGTATCCGGGGCGAGCTTGACATGGTGGCTTCCGGTACGGGATTTGGCGTGGGCGTCACCCGTGACTACCGCGTTCATGCCTGGGGCACGGTCAGCACCATAGCCCAACCCTTGCTCTCCCCTCCCCAGCCGGGCAGGCCCATCAGCCATATTTGCGCCGGGCCTTATCATGCCTTGGTGGTGACGGAGGACGGGCATTTGTATTCCTGGGGCAACGAGAGCCCCACCTTTGCCATCAACGACGTACCCCCCGCCATACAGGGCAGTGTCCTGACCGCGGCGGCGGGAATGCGCATGACCGTGGCCATCACCGATGACCACCGGCTCCATTCCTGGGGCGGCATCGACGCCAACCGCAGACAGCTTGCCGCCATCGGCCGGGTGAACGCCATACCGGATATCCCCGTGCAGGTGGAATCCAGCGAGCGTACCTTTGGCGTGCTGACGGAATGCGGCCAGATACACGTATTGTTGCAAATCGCGGAAGATATCAGCTATGTTCCCGAGGCCATACAGGGCCGTGTCGTGGATTTTGCCATGACGGTGGATAATGGCGCGGCGGTTTTGGATGACGGCACCGTGGTTATCTGGGGCGTGCCCACTCATTTCGAAGCATTGGCGGTACCGGAGCATATCCAGGGCCGTGTGGTAAGTATAGGCGCGGGGCGGGGACACTTCACTGCTTTGCTGAACGACGGCTCCGTGGTTTCCTGGGGCGAAAACAGGAACGGGCGCACCAACGCGCCCAACATCACCAACGCCGTGGCCATCGCCATCAACGGCGACCATAACTATGCCCTCTTTGCCGACGGTACCGTGGCCACATGGGGCTTCCGGGGCTTCCCCCTTGGCTCGGACGGTGTGGGACGCTGTGTGTTCACCCGTTTGTGGCATGGCGGCCGGTATTCCTTGCTGATTGGCATGATGGCCGTAGTCGTCCAGGGCATTATCGGGATAATACTGGGGGGCTTTGCCGGGTTCTATGGCAAGGGCGTGGATATGTTTATCATGCGCTTTGGTGAAGTGGTGGGCTCTCTGCCTTTCCTGCCCATCGCAATTATCATACAGTTCCGCTTCCGGCATGAACTCACGCCGGTGCAGGGCATGGTGTTCCTCATGGCTGTACTGGGGGTTTTGTCCTGGCCTCCGTTAATGCGCCTGGTTCGGGCGCAAATCATGCAGGTCAAGGAGGGGGAATACGTGCTGGCCGCCCGTGCCTTGGGTGTGCGGCAGTTTAAGATAATTTTCAGGCATATTATGCCCAATGTGGCGTCTGCGGCTATCGTGGCCCTTACCCTTGCTCTTGCGTCCTCCATGCTGACAGAAACGACGTTGTCCTTCATCGGCTTCGGCGTGAGTGAGCCCTACCCCACCTGGGGGAACATGATTTCCGGCTCCAATAATTCCATTGTACTGCGCTACCAGTGGTGGCGTTGGCTATTCCCTGCCGTATCCTTGGTGACGGTGGCCCTTAGCATAAATCTTATCGGGGACGGCCTGCGCGAAGCCACCGACCCCAAAGCACAGGGGAGGTAGCGGCCATGGCCATCAAAATGCAGGTAAGCGCGGAGAAGCCCCAGGTACCCGACGAAAAAAAGAAAATGCTGGAGCTTGATAATTTACACACTTATTTCACCACCCGGCGGGGCATCGTAAAAGCAGTGAACGGCGTTTCCTATTCCGTGGACAGTGGCAAGACCTTGGGTATCGTGGGGGAGAGCGGCAGTGGCAAGTCCGTATCCGCCATGAGCATACTGGGGTTGCTGGATGGCAACGGCAAAGTGGTGGAGGGAAACATCCTTTTCAAGGAAAGGGAAATGACCACATTAAACCGCGCCGAGCTCTCCAAAATCCGGGGCAATGAAATATCCGTTATCTTCCAGGAACCCATGACCAGCCTGAACCCCATTTTCTCGGTACGCAGGCAGATTGGCGAATCCTTCCAGGTGCATCAGGGGATGACCAAGAAGCAAGCCTACGCCGAATCGGTAAAAATGCTGGACGATGTACGCATCCCCGACCCGGAGCAGGTTTCGCGGCGGTATCCCTTCATGCTGTCGGGGGGTATGCGCCAGCGGGTCATGATTGCCATGGCCTTGGCCTGTAAGCCCGATTTGCTGATAGCGGACGAGCCGACCACGGCCTTGGACGTAACCATACAGGCGCAAATACTAAAGCTCATGAACGACCTGAAGCGGGAAAAGGGCACCTCCATTATGTTTATCACCCACGATTTGGGCGTTATCAACGAAATGGCGGACGAAGTGGCGGTTATGTATTGCGGCCAGGTGGTGGAGCAAGCCCCGGTGCGCAAGATTTTCGATGTGTCCACCTATTCCCATCCCTACACCGAAGGGCTGTTGACCTCCATACCTCGCTTGGATACCCCCATCGGTGCGAAGCTGGATGTCATACAAGGCGCGGTGCCCCATCCCTTGGATTTGCCCGTGGGGTGCAAGTTCTCCCCCCGTTGCAAATACGCCACCGAGCAATGCCGCAACAACGAGCCCGAGCTGTTAAAAGTCGCCGAGGACCAAACCGTACGCTGTTTTTATCCTGAAGAGGGGGCCAGAAAAAAATGACAGACACAACCGCAGGAAAAAAGCCGCTACTTAGCATAAGGAACTTGAAGCAGTACTTCCCGGTGCGGGGTAGGCGCAATACCTTTGTCCGGGCAAATGACGGCGTTTCTTTGGATATATATGAAGGGGAAACCCTGGGCGTGGTGGGTGAGTCCGGTTGCGGTAAATCCACGCTGGGGCGCGTTTTGATACAGCTCTACAGGCAAACCGACGGCGAAACCATTTATTTCGGCAAGAAAGTGGACGATATCGCCCCCCGCTATGTGCTGGACATCTACAACCGGCTGGAAAAAAGGGTGGCCGAAACAAAGGCCCTGATGGAAGAGGCAAAAAAGAAAGAGGAAGAGTATGCGTTATTGGAGGCGGAGTACAACGCGGCCAAGGATAAGGATAAGCTGAGCGCGCGGTATTTTGCCAAGCGCAACGAGCGCAACGAGGCCACCAAAATAGCCAATAGCGAATACCTGACCATGGTGCGCCTGATAGGCGGCTTCTTTGAGGCGAAAAAGGAAGACTACGATAGTATTGCCCAGGCCCTGAAGGCAAATTTTTACGCGGCGCGGGCGTTGTATGTTTTGCGTAACTCGATATTGCAGACCTCTGTTAAGGCGGAGGAAATCAAATATAAAATAGAAAATAAGGCCATGGGTGCCAGCACGGCGAGATATGATAAGCTGATAAGAAAACTGGAGCAAATGGAAGGGCCCGAGCTGGAAAAGCTGATGGCCGAAAAGGAAAAGGCCCAGGCCGGCATCGACGCCATACGCGCCCGCTACGCCGGCGACGAGGGCTTCAAACGCTATGAATCCATGCGGGGCGAGGGTATCGACCTTGCCCGCCTTACCTACAACGAAATGCGCTTTTTGCGCAAGGACTTACAGCTTATTTTCCAAGACCCTTATTCCTCCCTCAACCCCCGCCTGTCCGTGGGGCAGATTATTTCCGAGGGGGCCATCACCCATAAGATGTTTGTAAGCAACAACGAGCGCACCCAGGACTATACCATGCAAATCATGGAGAACTGCGGCCTGGCTCCCTATATGATACACCGCTATCCCCACCAGTTTTCCGGCGGGCAGCGGCAACGTATCGGCATAGCCCGGGCCTTGAGCACCCAGCCCAAGTTCGTGGTGTGCGATGAGGCGGTATCCGCGCTGGATGTAAGTATCCAATCGCAAATAATAAATTTGCTCAAGGATTTGAAGGAAAAAGAAAACCTGACCTATATGTTTATTTCCCATGATTTGTCCGTGGTGAAGTATATCTCGGACCGTATCGCGGTTATGTATCTGGGCGTGATTGTGGAGCTTTGCTCCTCGGAGGAGCTTTTCGGCAATCCCTTGCATCCCTATACCCAGGCGTTATTATCCGCCATACCCACCACCAACCCGGAAAAAGGGGAAATGATTGTACTCGAAGGGGATATCCCAAGCCCGATAAATCCACCACCCGGCTGCAAGTTTAATACCCGTTGTAAGGATTGTATGGAGATTTGCCTCTCTGTCGCGCCGGACTGGCGTGAGCAACGGCCGGGGCATTTTGTGGCTTGTCACAAATACGATGACTAGTGGGGTGTTTGTATGCTAATACCCAAGAAAATGAAACGCACAATAACCGCAGAAGAAGCCAAAGCCATCATAGAAAGGGCTAAAACAGAAGAACCACTGGAGCTGGAGAAGGGCGATTTGCCCGCCATGATATTGGCGGCGTTTATTGTGTTTTTGCCCTTTCTTCTGGTTTTCATCGGCTCGTTGGGCCTTGTGTTCTGGTTGTTCTTTTCTCTTCTGGGGGGGTAGGCTCAGTGCGTTATTTTATTGAGCGCAACAGAATCAGGCTACGCCGCATCTATTGGGTTAGCCTTGTTTTGGTTGTGAGTGCGATTATCGTTGTCCCCCTTGTGCTGGGTGCCGTCAACCCCACTGTGCGCCTGCCCCAGTTCCATGGCGGGCCGCCGCCGGAGCTAATGCGGGAGTGGGAGCGGGTAACGGCACAGGCCCGGCGGGAGCGGGGCCGGGTAAACGATTTTGTCACTATGGTGAACCACATGCTGGAGGAATATCCTTTCCTGGGTGTGGCGGCGGATGCCTCCGGTGAGGATTTTGTTGACCTTGCCATGGGGGTTTACCTGTTGTTGCGCGAGGAAGCCCGGTATCTGTTGTCCAGTGCCGCCTTCATCGAGTTTGTCGAGGTTCATTTTTTATCAAGACTGCGTGGGTATGGTACGCCAAGATTGACCCGTGAGGGGCAGGAATTGGCTGACTTTATATTGGAGCCTTATTTTTTCGGCTATTATGACTTTCGTTTTTATGATGACCGCTTTGCGGTTCCCGTCCGGGGGGGCAACGTGGCTTCCTACATGTTGGGCGACGGCATTGCCTATGTCCGCGTGAACCGCTTTTTGCCCAAGGGGTATGAGCTGGTGACGCGCAACCCCTTTTGGTACTTCGATTTCGACCAGGACAGGCAGTATTTGATGGACTTTTATCAAAATTTGTATGGCATTGATGATTTGATTATTGATATACGGGGCATCGGCTCGGGCTTCGGGGATTATTTTTTACCCTTGATACTGGAGCCCCATATGCGCCAGCCCATGCGTGGGCAGTTTTACGCCTTTCATGCCGATACCTTTTTTACCGCCCGGGTGAGCCGGGCCTATCGGGAATGGTATGGCCACGACGGCGGCACCAGTAGCGCGAGTGCCTTGGCTCAGGATTTTGTATATGCTTTGCCGGAAAATGTCACCCGGGGCTTCCCCATCGTGATTGACGCACAGCCGCCGGGGGACGCGGCCTTTGACGGGCAGGTTTGGCTGTTGACGGACTCGGAGAATTTCTCCGGCCCCAATTTTATGTATTTACAGATGGCGCGTGACGCCGGGTTTATGATTATATACCAGCAAAACCCCTACGCCACGGGATGGGCCACTTCCTCCCCACGGGTGCGGGGGCGGCCTCATACCTTGTCCTATGGGGTGATTTCCCTCCGGTTTAACCCGCTGTATTTTACCGACGCGCAGGGGCGGTCTTTGGAGGTGGCGGGCGCGTTTTATGATTATCCCTTGGCGGATGTGACGGGGGAAATGGGCGCGGTGTTGGCGGATATTGACGGAAGGGAGTAGATAATTATGAAAAAGGCTCTTGCTTTGATACTCATGGGGGGGCTTTTTTTATTATGCTCCGCTTGCGGGGTTGCCGAAAACGGCGAAGCTTATGCCCACTACCTGGCGGCCACTCCTGTACCGGCTCCCGCGCCGGCTTCCACGCCGGCCCCTGTCCCCATAATGCCCCCCGTGGGCAATATGCCCCATATACCCATGATGCCGCCGCCCCCGGGCGCGCAAACGCCGGAACCAACGCCGGAGCCGGAAGTGGTCTCCCCCCTTCCTGTGCCGGAGGTGCCCATTGCGGTGCCCGTCACGGGCCGTACCCTAAGCGCGGGGGGCGGCATATCCACGGCGTTGGACGAGGACGGCGGCGTGTGGATATGGGGCGGGTGGCATCAGCCTACCCGCTGGGCCTTTGTGTGGCATGTGGTGTGGCTTGCGGGGGAAGGGCGGGTTTTCCTCTGGCCCATGACGGAGGGGACTGTCACGTTTAACCTGGAAAACCCGGAAGATTACGCCTTTAAGCCCGTGCCCGACCGGGTCAGCGGCGACGGGATAAACAATTTTATCTATTGCTATCATACCAACGCCCGCAGAAGCTTTACGGCTTTTTACATCACCGATGCCGAGGGCAATTCCTTTGGTATGAATGAATTGGTGGCCATGATGGATTTGGAAAGGGCCTTGACGCCCCGGCTTTTTACACAGGGCGCGGCTTCCGTCCGGGTGCATATGAGCAACGGGACCTATTATATGATTACCGAGGCGGGTACCTTGTACCGGCTGGGCAACGAAGAGCCCGTGGCGGAAAACGTGGCGGATTTCGTCGGTGCGCAGCACGGGCTGAGCTATATCGGCGTCCAGGTATGGCAGGGCATGACCTTCAACGAGCGGCAAAGCATTCGCATATACAGCGGCGTGTTGCATACCGATGGCACCTTTTATTTTATGGATGCCAACGGAAATATCCGCCAGCCCGTTGTGGGGCATGTCATCGCCATGGACTATGGGATGGACCATATGCTCCTGCTGTCCTACGACGGGCACCTGTACGCCCGGGGCTCGGGGGCGGCGGTGGGGATGCCCCACCAGGACAGCAGTGCGCCCCCCGCCCGGATAATGGAAGATGTCGCGCATATCGCGGCGGGTTCCGGCCACAGCATGGCCGTGACCCAAGCCGGCCGCTTATATACCTGGGGCCGGAATACCCGGGGCCAGCTGGGTGTCCGGGGCAGACAGGACGGCTTCGTCTTCGTCATGGATAATATAACCGCCATTTCCGCCGGGGACGACCACACCATGGCCATCACCGCAGAAGGCGCGCTGTGGGGCTGGGGCTGTAACCAGCACGGGCAAGTGGGCGTGGATACCGCGCCGGCGCATCTGGAGCCGGTATTCGTCATGGACAATGTCGCCGCCGTTTCCGCCGGGTATGACCATACCCTCGCTTTGACCTATGACGGCATCTTGTGGGCCTTCGGGCGGAACAACCGGGGCCAGCTGGGCGACGGCACCCAATATAGCCGCGGCCAGCCGGTACAGGTTATGACAGGGGTGATGTTGCCGTGAAAAGCAATGTATTTCTTAAATCTGTACTGCGCCAGCCCATACGGGCATTTATTTTAGCTTTATTAATCGGCGCGTCGGCCTTTGCCTTGGTGGCGCGGGTCACGGAGTATTTCGTGGTGCGGGCGGAAATCGAGCGCGTGGAGGGCTTCTACCGTTCCGTGGGGATACTTTCGCCCCTGCGCTTTGATAATTTTAGCATTAGCCATGACGTAAGCCGCGCCTTGGACATCATGGAAAGCAACCCCCATGTGGCCATATCGGATGCGCGGCGGTTTACCCAGGGGGTTTTCAGCGACATGCGCAACCTGACGGCGGTGCAGGTAGCTACCACGGCGGGTTATTTTAATCCTACCTTCAATGAAATAGATGTACGGGTTTTGGACCATTATTTCATCGGGCGCATGACCATACGCCCCCGGCTTACGGGCTGTTACGTCTACCCCGCCTTGATGGTGCAAATAGCCTCGGAAGAATTGCTTGCGGGAGACCCCTCGATACTGCGGGAGGGGGACACGGTTTTCACCAACGAACTGGGGCAAACCACCACCGTCAGCAGTAGATATATCATGTATCTGCGCATTACCCCGGAGGAGGCCCAGCTGTTCCGGCAGGGGCTGTGGTGCCCCTTCGAGGGGCTGGAAACGGGCGAGCGCGCCCTTTTTCGCGCAACCCCTATATATATCGTTTTAACGGGTTTCGAAGCCTTGGTGACTTTCGTGTGGAACTTGCGTTCCCTGACGGGGGACGACGGCCTGACCACGGTGCTGGAGGGCTACAACCCCCGGGCATGGGGCGGATACAACCCCCGCTTTGCCGTGAACCGCACCAGCCTAGAGGGTCTCACCTTTTTCGTGCAGGAATCCGACACCGTGGGCATGAGGGCCGCTATGGTCTACATGCACCCCGAGCTGGAGCTCCTCCGCCAAAACCAATCCAGCGTTACGGTAGTGGAAACCCGGGACATGACCGCCATGCCGCGTTTTATGGATGGGCGCGTAACCATGCTGTTGGATACGCCCATGCACCGGGGCGGGCGGTTTCTCACCTATGAGGACTACGGAATGCCCGTGGCTGTGGTTCCGGCGCAGTTTCTCGCCCGGCGGGGCGTGCGCTTGGGGGATACCATCACCGTCACCTTGCGGGACAACCCGCGTCCCACGTGGATAGACCAGCCCACCCACAGCGTATGGGCCAGAGGGGTGGAAAACTGGTGGGACAACAACCCCATGGGCTGGTGGAGCATGATAGACGCCGCCCACGAAAACTGGCGGGACTTCCCTACCTATACCCTGGAGCTGGAAGTGGTGGGGGCGTATTTCTTCACCCCGCCGTTTTTCCACAATTTTACCTCGGCGGAAATTTTCATCCCCGGCGGGCTCATGCCCGAGGGCTTTGGCTGGGACGACTCGCCCCAGCTGACGGGTATGTACAGCTTCGTGCTGGATTCCCCCCGCTCGGAAGAGGCTTTCGTCCGCCAAACCCGCGCCGCGCTGGCAGAGATGGGCTTTGCCGCCGTGTTTATCCCCAGCGGCTTTGAAACCCTGGCGGCGGTCACGGACCCCATCCGCTTTTCCATCACGGTGAATTTGATTGTCTTTGGCGTGGCTTCGTTCCTGATTTTGACATTTGTTATCTTTTTCTATATCCGGCAATGGCGCAAATCCGTGGCCATTGCACAGGCCCTGGGCATACCCCGCAACTGGGTATTGCATCAGCTGTTCGACCCGGTATTTCTGTTCTGGTTGCCTGCGGTGGTCATCGGCAGTATCCCCGCCTGGTATTTTGCCCTGGCCCAGGCAGAGGGAGCCTTGGCCCCCATTTTGACCTATGGCATCGAAACCTTGCCGGCGGTGTATTGGCTGGTGGTCTTTTGCGCCGTTATCATACTTTTCATTTTGGCGGGTGTGCTGGTGGCGGGGTATCATACCGTGCGCCGTCCGGTGCTGGAGCAATTGCAGGGCGGTACGCAAAAACGGCAGAAAATAGCCTATGTGGAGCCCGGCGAGGTGCCGGAGGGCTTTGCCGTGGGCACCTTTGCCTTGGAGCCCTTGCCCAGGAGTAGCCGCGCCGCCATACGCGCCTTCTGGCGGCACCGGATACGCCACGTGGTACGCACCCCGGTGCGCACGGGCTTGGTGCTGGCCTTGTCCTTGCTTCTGGTGTTTTCCCTGGGCTGGCTGAACAATACGATTCTCTTCACCGAGTCGGAAATCGAGCGGCTGTGGAATACCACTGTCATAGAAGCGGAGCTGTACCGGAGCTTTGAAGAGGACATAAATCTGACCTGGCCCTCTGTGGTGTCGCCGGAGATATGGGATAGGATTGCCCATTCGGGCTTTCTGGGGGAGGCGTACCTGGAGTCTGTCGCTTCCGATGAAGGGTGGATTTATCTGGGTGCCAGCCATTTGCCCGGCCTTATCGTGCAAAATACGAAGACCGTCACCGATGAGCAACTCGGGGTGATTTGCGACGATATGACCATTGATTTTCTCCCCGGCTTTGGCGAGGCGGACTTTGCCGTAAAGCCGGATATGCCCATCCCCGTTGTGATACGCCGGGCTCTGGCCGAGGAAGGGAACATCCCCCTGGACGCGCCCTTTATCATATTATATGAAGTGGTGGCCCAGGTTATCGGCGTGTTCGACGGGGGGCTACTGCGGGCGGTGAACCAGTTCGGTGAGCACGCGCCCTTGCTTATCTTGCCCGTGGATTTCCTGCGGACGCATTTCTACCGGCAGTGGCCCTTCTACGGCTGGGGTAGCTTCGAAACCGTGCGCCCGCCCTACATGACCGCCCGCTTTACCATCGACCCTGCCATGAACCGGGAAATCGACAGCTTCCGCGAAATGATTGAGCTCTTCCTGGGCGAGAATGATTTGGGCGTGTTTGGCCGGGTTCCCCTCATTTTGCTGATGGATGACGATGTGTTGCATGAGGTTATCCTGCCCCTGGAGCAAAATTTGTCGCTGTTGCGGGTGCTGTACCCCATCGCCATTGGTTTGGCCTTCTTGCTTGCCGCCGGGCTTTCCTTGCTGTCCTTGCTACAAAATGCCAAGAACGCCGCCATCCTGCGGGTGCTGGGCAACCCGAAGGCCCGTACCCAGTTCGCGCTGTGTATCGAGCAGATGATAATATGTGTCGCGGGTAGCTTGTTTGGGCTGTTGATTTTGTTTGCGGCGGGGGTGGCTCTTGGGCTTACGCCCTTCGCGCTGGCGGGGATATACTTCCTGGGGGCGTTGATAGGCTCCGGGGTGGGGGCCTTTGTGGTCAGTACCCGGCCGCCGCTGGAATTGCTACAGGTTAGGGAATAGGGGAGGAAAATTATGCTTGCGTTGAATGAAGTCTGTTACCGGTATAGCAAGAGCAGTCAACAGGTATTAAAATCCGTTACCGCTGAAATGGAAGCCGGAAAGCTACACGCCATCGTGGGCCCCTCGGGCAGTGGGAAGACCACGCTGTTGTCCATCATGGCCGGGCTGGACCGCCCCACCACGGGGGGGGTATTCATCGACGGGGTGGACATCGCGGAGCTGGATATGGACCGCTACCGGCGGGAGAAGGTGGCCATGATTTTTCAGGCGTTTCACCTGTTTCCCCTGCTCACCGCCGTGGAAAATGTGTGCTTCCCCATGGAGGCCATTGGCGTCCCCCAAAAGGAGGCGGTGGCGCGGGCCAAGGAGTTGCTGGGCAGTGTGGGCATCGGCGAGGACAAGGACCACCGCTACCCGGCCAACCTCTCCGGCGGGGAGCAACAGCGGGTAGCCATTGCCCGCTCTTTGGCCTCCGGTGCGAAGGTGATACTGGCCGACGAGCCCACGGGCAACCTGGATACCGCCAACAGCACCGCCGTAATGGAAATACTGCACCATCTGGCCCATAACCGGGGCTATTGCGTGGTTATCGTTACCCACAATCTGGAAATCGCCGAAACCGCCGACCAGATTATGCGTATGCGCGACGGGGAGCTGAAGCTACAGCGGGGGTAATCTATGTTTATCCTCATACTGGGTGCCGTGATACTGGCCATTGTTTTGTTGCAGTCCTTTGCGTACAAGAAATTTTGGGACACGGGGCTGGTTTTACGCTTCGCATTTTCCGTGACGGAAGCCTTTGAAGGGGACACCGCCAGCCTGAACGCCACCCTGGAGAATAAAAAATTCCTGCCTTTGCCCTGGCTGTTGGTGGAGTATCAGCTTTCCACGCACCTGATTTTCACCGGGGGTAGCGGGCTGGAGGTGGGGGAAGTGGTGAAATCCGGCCTCTACTCCGTGATGATGTACCGCCGCATACGGCGCAAGATGCCCTTCGTGTGCGGGAAGCGGGGGTATTACCGCCTGCGCCGGGTAAGGCTGGCGGGAAGCAATCTGCTACATACACAGACCTTTACCAAGGACATTGTCTGCGCCAGCGCGTTGACGGTGTTTCCCTCGTTGCTGGAGGATTTAGACTCCCTGTCCCTTACGCTGAATAATCTGGAGGCTTTACTGCTGACCCACGCCTTAATCAACCCCGACCCCTTCACCTTCCGTGGTATACGGGAATACCTCCCCACCGACCCCTTGCGCAACATAAATCCGAAAGCCTCCGCCATAACCCAACAGCTTATGGTGAACATCCACGCCCCAACATCCTCTAAGCGGCTGGAAATCATCTTAAACCTGGAGCACTATACCCTACAGCCCAAGGACGCGCTTTTCGAGCAAGCCATCCGCCTGGCGGCCACGCTGGCCCAACGCTACATCGCCGGGGAGGTGATGGTGGGCCTCTACACCAACGGCCGGGACGCCATCACCGGGGATAGCGCGCACATCGGTGCCGGCACCCACGCCTCCCAGCTATACGCGATTTATCACGCCCTGGGGCGGCTGGCCCTTGCCTTCAAGCCGGGGCCTATCTCCGGCTATCTGGACACCTTGCAGGACGGCGGATGCGTGTACGCCCTTATTTCTACTTATCATGGGGCGGATATGCTGGCGGCCTTGCAAGCCATGAAGGCGCGGGGGCTATCCGCCATAACCATCATACCCGTAGACGGCGAAATGGAGGTAAAAATAACCCCATCCCCGTCAATTACCTTGTGGGAGGCGATGACGTGATGTTTAAGTATAAATATAAACTCATGGGGCTGGCCATTATTTTATTTATGGCAGTGCCCTTTATGTTGCTTGCGCCGTTGATACCGGTGCGGGAGACCCCCCGGCCTCAGGTGGCACCCGCAGAAACGCTCTGGCACCCGCCCCCCACGCCACCACCCCCCCAAAGGGCCATCTATTTCCTGGACCATACCGCCCTATACGAGGAACGGGTTGCGGTGCATCGCTTTAATACCATGAGCCGGGAGGATATGCTATACGACTTCGAGCATATGATGGGCGTGCTGGAGGAGAACTGGCCCTTTTTCAATTTGTCCGTCAGTGCCAACGGCGTGGACGTGCGCCAGCGCGCCGATATTGTACGCGCTTTGCTCCACGACCCCGCCACGCCCATTCGCAATCCCATTGATTTTCTCTACCTTTTGCAAACGTATTTCTTCGGGCCCATTGGCCAGCTGGGGCATTTGTCGGCCATACGGAGCCATGAGTTGTTTTTCAGCTGGAAGGAATCCGCCTTACTCAACATGGAATGGCACCGGAACTACGGCACGATAACCCAGATGATTCAGTTTCAATATGACCGGTTCACAAGCCCGGAAATGCTTATGTTCTATTCCCGCTTGCGGGATATGGGCCGGGGCGTGCCGCCGCCCTTGCCCCTTGTCGGCGGCGAGCGCGAGGCCGTGATGGAATTTGACAGCCTGGAACCGGGCCGTGTGGCCTACATGCGCATACACAGCATGATGGGCATTTGGCATGACCCGCCAAGCCTTACCGACCCCCGTATGTTCCATTACGAGCGGTTAATGTACGATTTTTACAATGGCATCGAGGGCTACGGGCATCTGATTATCGACTTGCGGGGGAACCGGGGCGGGATGACGCCCCATTTCAGCACCATGGTCATGCCCCATTTCCTGCGCGCCCCGGTACGGCTCCCGGCCTATGTGTTTTACATGGACGGCTATTACGCCAATCTGGCCAGGGAGGTCTATTGCGTGGCCCATAACTTTTTGAGGGGGTATGACCGCCTTATATTCGAAATGCGCTACCTCAACCGGCAAGTTACCTTCGCCCAGCCACTGCCCTATCTGGATACGGAAATCGGCCTTGTCCACGCCTTTGCCTCGGGGTATCGCATCAACCCCAGGCTTCATTATTTTGGCACAAGACCCTCCTTCGGTACCCGGCGCACCGCCTTTGACATCGTCCACTTCCACGGCAAAATATGGCTATTGATAGATGAATACNCCGCCTCTGCCGCCGAAGGGGCGGCGGCCATACTCAAATACGGCGGCATCGCCACTGTGGTGGGCGCGCCCACCATGGGCGTCATGGGCACGGGCTTCGAGCCCGTTGTCTTCACCACTTTTTTGCCCAACACCGGCATATTAATCCGCTTCGATGTGGCCTACTATACCGATAGCTATGGCCGGCCCCTGCAAGGCTACGGCATACAGCCCCACTATCACAACCGCCCCGGCATGGACGCGCTGGAAACGGTGCTGGCGATGATAGCAGAGGGTTCGCTTCACACCGTGTTAATGGGGTGATGGCATGAAGACGGGCGCGCCGTTTTCGTCTTTGGTGACCCGGATGGTTAATCCATCTTGGCCGGTAAAGGTGAGGACGCTGGTTATTTTAAGAGGCGGGGTGCTTACGGTATTGCGGTTACGCGCCTGCTTATGTACATAGGGGACGACTTCGCAAAAGTTCAGCCAGTCAACCCATTTCGTCACGCCAAACATTTTCGCAATGGTCTGCCATGAGGGGGTACCGCCTGTGCGCTTGGCGTTATGCGCTTCGGCGGAGCAGGGTCTATTTGCGTGGTAGTCGGCCAGGAATACATCCCGCCAATGCTCCTTTGTTTCGGCGAAGTAGATTTTGGACGGGCATAATTTGGGGTAGTGCTTGTTTAAAAATTCCCGCAGGGTCATATGAAAGCGGGATTTGATTACGGGGTGCGGCGGTAGCCCTTTTTTCCTGAAATCCGTCACGGTGGGTACCCGTCCGTGGTCGAGGATAAATTGGTCGATGGTGTCGAAAATCGTCCCTTCGCTCCAGCCGGTGCAGGGCATATCGTCTATAATCGCGGCAATTTTTGCCTTTGCCGTTTCGTCCGTCAAGGCTTCCAACGCCTTATGCAGAGCCTGTTTGCGGGTCATGGGGATGCTCCTTCCAACGCATTCGCCCCTAATGTCATCTATCGGCACAGCGTAGGTGGAAAATTGCACGCCCTGGGAGGTGTCAAAATTGTCAATGGCTTTAATCAGGCCGATACAGCCCACCTGGAAGATATCGTCGGCGTTTTCGCCCCGGTTGTTAAAGCGTTGGATGATGCTCAAAACCAGTCGCAGGTTGCCGAATATATATTTTTCCCGGGCTTCTTCGTCGCCCGCTTGAATCTGTTCAAACAGTGTTCGTTTTTCCTCCCCTTTCAGCACCGGGAGTTTTGCCGTGTTTACGCCGCAAATCTCAACTTTGCTGCTGTGCATCCTATTCCCTCCAGCCAAAAAAATCCTGTAATGTTTACAGGATTTCCCTGGGCGGGAAGAATATACTGGAAATATGTGCTTATTCCAACGTAAACGCGCCGCGCACCATCACCCAGGAGGACTCGGCGGTAAAGCGCATACCCCGTCCGTCGGAGCGCGGGGCGATGAGCAGATGGTTATGCCGGACGACGGCACCGTTTTCTATATCCCGCCCGGCGGTCATGTCCACCAGGCCGTTGGGCCCGGCCACCACCACGGCGGCCCCCGTGCGCAAAATGGCTTCCGTGCCGTTTTCAAGGGTCAGGGTTTGCCCGTTGCGCGTATTAATGGAAACAAATTCCAGACTGCGCTCCTCCCCCTCCCCGGTGGCCTGGCGCAGCATATCGCCGTAGATGGCCTCGAAGGAGAGCATCACATCCGCGAAGACCGCGGCGGTGAGGGCTTGCATATCCCAGGGCGTGCCGCCGGGTAAACCGGGCAGGCCCCCCGCTTCCACCATATTGCGGAGCAAGGCGTTTTCGTTGCGCAGGGCTTGGATTTCCGTCCACAGGGTGTCGATACGCTCGTCCACGTAGCGGCGCGTCACCAGGGGGTCGGCGGCGTCGCCGGGCTGTGCCGCCACCACGGCACGCATGGCGGGGAAGACCACCGCGCCCACCAGCACCAGCGCGAGAATCAAAGTTACCAGGTTTTTCCGTTGCTTCATATACAACACCTCTTATATAAGTTCCCGCAACAGGGTTTCCATTTCCTGTGCGGTTTTTGCCAAATTGATGTGTTGGCGCGCCTGGGCCGAGCCGGGCATCCCCTTGGTGTAGCTGGAGAGATGCTTGCGCATTTCCTCGATTCTGCCCTTGCGCCGGGCCACGGCGTGGAGATGGCCGATGGCGGTGGCGACAATTTCCGCCTTGCCCGGGGGCGGGGGAAGTTCGCCCGTTTCCAGATACGCCACGGTGCGGGAAAAAATCCACGGGTTCCCCATCGCGCCCCGCGCTACCATAATGCCGTCACATCCGCTCGAATGCAAGCGTTTTATGGCATCTTCTGGCACAAAAATATCCCCGTTGCCGATTACGGGGATTTTTATTGCGGCCTTGACCGCAGAAATCTCGTCCCAGTGGGCTTCGCCGGCATAATACTGGTCCCGGGTGCGGCCATGGACGATGACCAACGCCGCGCCGGATTCCTGTGCCACACGGGCGATTTCCACAGCGTTCTTCGTAGCGGGGGTGAAGCCCAGGCGAATCTTCACCGTGACAGGGCGCGGGGAAGCTCCCACAGCCGCCTCCACCAGCTGCCCCACCAAAAGGGGGTTCTTCATGAGGGCTGCGCCGTCGCCATTGTTCACGATTTTAGGCATGGGGCAACCCATGTTAATGTTCACGATATCGTAGGGGAAGCCGCCGTCCCCGGCCTCGGCGTCCAGCCGTGCTATGGCATCGGCCAAAATCCTTGGCTCATGGCCGAAAAACTGCACCGCCCAGGGGCGGATATTTTCATTTTCCAGCAGACGGAAGGTATTTTTATTCCCATAGACCAGGCTCTTCGCGCTCACCATCTCGGAAAATGTCAGCCCCGCGCCGTGGCTCGCCACCAGCGCACGGAAGGTAGCGTCGGTAATCCCGGCCATGGGAGCCATAAGCAAGTTATTGGGAATCGCTATATTTCCGATGCGCAAGGGGAACCACTAACCCCGTGCGAATGCACACGAGGTACAGGTGTAACTCGTTTCACTGCCCGCGCCGTATCCGAACACTTGCGTCGTTCGGTTTAGCCTGCCGCCGCAATCCGGGCATCCGCAATGTAAACAGTGCGCCGCCGTATCGCTAACAGTATTTTCACATTCGGGACACATGAATGCCATAGTTTACTCCTCTGCTCCATTTAAAAATGCCCGGCACGCGGGCAAGTATAACATGGGAACTTCAAGTAGTATCAGCCTTTTCCCCGCAATTTTATGATATGGGTAAAGCAATAATAGGACATGTACTCGTGCAGACTCGTTTTGAGCTCGTTGCGCACCTCGTCAATCGGGTAAAAAACACGTATAGGCAGACGCTTCATGATGTTGGTGTCCAGCCTCTTCAAGTCCAGGGTATACGGTTTATTACGCTCCTTCTTGGCAAAAGAATCCTTTACAATGCGATGAACAATCATTTCATCAATTTGAACACAATCGGGGGGCACATCCCACAAAGTTAGTTTTTGCTTCACCATGGGAAAAATCTTGTCAACTATAAACCTTGTATACACAATGGCGGTAACGGTTTTGGTTGCCATGGCTTGCTCCAATTATTCAGAAAATTCTAGGTCAGCTACATTCAGCAATTCATCCAAGGGGTATGCCTTCATTTGATTATACAAATCAATTTCGTTTTTAGTTAAACGCGTGCTACGTATAGGTTTTGCATCCTGGGGCGATTGTGCCCTCAAGGTAGCCAACCTTTTTTTCACATGCCGATTCCAGCTCTTTAGCGCGGCGTTGGGTGTCCGTGACAGGTGAGACCGGGTGAACTGTTTGGGGCGAGTTTGCTTGGAGGGAGAACCCTCGGCATGGGTTACAGATTCGTCAACCGCCATTTTTTTCACGCTTGCCCTTACCAGCCTGTTTTTACAACATTCATTGAGAATGGCCGCGCTTTTTCTGCGTCTTCCATTAATTGTTGTGTTTGTCATCCGTAGCTTCTTTCTACGCCTTGCCACAAGGTACGCCTCCTTCCACCGATTAACCAATCGTTGAAAGTATAGTAGCGAAGCGTGGGGCAATATGGCGAACCAAAGGTACTTTTTACCGCAATTTCCGACAAATATAAACAAACGCATACATCATGTCAACATGCACGCTCTTTTATTTTTCCTTTCCAATGAGCGTATACAGCTGTTCCATGGCATCGTGGAGGCCGCCTACGGCGTTGATAAGCCCCTCCTCCACAGCCTCCCCGCCGATGAGAATGGTCCCCACATCCTGGGCCAGCTGGGTGGCGTCCATCATTAATTTTTTTAGCCGTTCGTTGGAAATGCGGGAATGGGTGGTGATGAAATCCTCCACCCGCTCTTGGGTTTTCTGAAAATAATCGTAGGTCTGGGGCGCGCCCACGATGGTGCCGTTCATACGGATGGGGTGGATGGTCATGGTGGCCGAGGGCGCGATGAAGGAATAGTCTGCCGCCACCGCCAGCGGCACCCCGATGGAATGCCCGCCCCCCAAAACCAGCGAAACCGTCGGCTTGCCCAAGTGGGCAATCAGCTCCGACAGCGCGAGCCCCGCCTCCACGTCGCCCCCCATGGTGTTGAGTAGCACCAGCAGACCGTCCACCTCGGTGTTTTCCGCGCACATCACCAGCTGGGGGATGACATGCTCGTACTTGGTGGCCTTGTTCGTAGGCGGCAGTACCACATGGCCCTCCACCTGCCCGATTATGGTCAAAAATTGTATGGTTCCCCTGGGGTTGCCCTCCCGGGGCGGGGGCATGGAAGCCTCGGGCTGGGGCGGCTCGTCGGTGGGCGGGGGATTTTCCTCGCAGGGCGGGTCGTCGGCGGTGAGCGCGTTTTTTGCTCCCGGAAGCCGCTCCGGCAACACGCGTACTATTCCGCCGGGGCGGTACCTGGCAAGTTCGGCATAATTTTTCATGGGTTATCTCCTCACAGTAAAAATAAGACAACCCTATTTTTCGCCACCGGGGAAAAAATATTCCTATGGCCGGTTAAATTGACACATTGAAATGCCGGATAAAATTATCCCTAATCTGCGCGCTGATTGTATTTCCCTCGTTTGACTCTATCAAGCGGGTTGGGAAATGCTTTTTGTACCACGCTATTTTTTCATCGGTCTTGGCCTTGTATTTTTCCTTGTCCAGCAAGCCCCAATGCTCCCAATAATATTCGTCCCCCCGGTATATTATGGTGAAATCCGGTAAGTACATGGTTCCGTCGGGGGCGAACAGCGGCCTTTCATAAAAGAAATCGAAGCCGGAGGAATGCAAAGCGTTGGCAACAATGGCTTCCGATTTCGAGCGCACGAAGTATCCGGCAAGGGTGTCGATGACTTTATATTCTTCATAGTAGCCGGGGAGGTAGGACAGGGCTTCGGGCAGGGGGTTGAAATGGAATACCGAGGAATTAATCCGCCGCACCGCCGAGCGTTCGATTTTGGTCAAGCACGAAAGGGTGGCAATATCCTCCTGGATAAACAAGACCAGTCTGCCCTGTGCCCGGGTGATGGCGGTATAAATCAACTCCATGGACAATATCGCGCTTTTTCGCTTGGGCAGAATGAGATAAACCGTATCGAACTCACTCCCCTGGGATTTGTGCACCGACAGGGCATAGGCCAGTTCGAGGTTATTTATGGGTTCCTCGTTATCCATCCAGCGGCCGTTTTCGTTACGGCCCAGGCCGCTTCCGTATCCAACCGAGTAGTGGCCCTTTCCCTTAAATTTCACGCAGAAGCGTTCCAGCTTGTTCATATAATGGATTTTCTTCGCGTCAAAGCCATGGGGATGCACAAAGCCCATGTCCCCGTTGAAGATTTCGATTTGCTCCGGTTTGCGCGTGTCCCGGTTATATGCGTAGATGGGCTCCGATTTCGGACGGTTTCTGAATTGTATAACCTTGTCATAGAGCGTGATTAAATCAAGTTTATATTTGTCCGCCCATTTATGGTTTAACAGGTTTTGCATCGTCAGGTTCAAGCGGTCGGTTCCATGGTCCTCGCTCCTGAAGGGCGAGAGCAATTGCAAAAAGGAGGTTTCCCGGGAGCTTGCCCAGCATTCCGGCAGGTCTTCCCCGCTTTCATTTGCCGCCAAATCGTTAATCAGCTCGGATTTGATTAGGGCGTCCAGGTCATCGGCATTCTTCCAGTAGTGGACGGCCAAATCCTTGTCCACGTTGCCGCTTTCCTGGATTTTCTTCAGGGTTGCCTCGCGCTGGGACTTACATATACCGCCGTCCCCCTCCTTGTCCTGCTTTTCTTGTATCAGAATTTCCGCAAGGTCCACAATCCCGGTGCATCCATCAATAACCCGGTTCTTCATCTGACGGATGTTGTGCTTCAATTCGCCCACATTGTCGGGATATTCCTGCCGCAACCACGCGATGGCGTCGGAAAATACCTTGCCACGGCCGATGGGCGGCAACTGGTTGGGGTCGCCGATTAAAATTAACCGCTTTACATTATTCCAGTGGATGGCGCGGAAGAGGGTGGCAAGCAAGCTTAAGTCAACCATGGAGGTTTCGTCTATGATGACTGTGTTTACATTTTTGTCCAAGGCCCCGCCGGCCCGCTTAAAGGTCATATTGTTATTGAGCCATCCCCCGCTTGCTATCAGCGAATGGATGGTTGTGGCTTGCTGGCCCGTCTTTTCGCGGACGCGCTCCGCCGCCTTCCCCGTGGGCGCGAGGAGCCGTATGCTTACGCCGGGCCCTTCGGTTTGCTTTATTTTCTCGATTATTTTGCTGACAAGGGATGTCTTGCCCGTCCCCGCCGCGCCGGAAATGACGCACAGGCCCTTGCGGAACACTTCCGCGCAAACCTCGGATTGCTTTCCCATGGCGGCGGCGTATTCGGGAATGGAGGCAAGCTTGCTTTCATTGTTGAACAGCAAATGATAGAACCTGTCGGGGGTTACGGGTTGCTTCAGTTGTATGTCCGGCCTTGCCGCCAGCTCCTTCAATATCCGCTCTACCAGACGCTCGTCCTCATAGACCTCTTTCAGGTATACGTACCTTTCGCCTTTGCCGTCATTGCGGAAGGTAATGGCCTTTTCAAGAATCTCCCGGTCTACCTCGAAATATTGCGGGGTATAGGTATTCTGCCGCCAGTCCCGCATTTTGCCTACCCGGTGGTTGACCAGGTTCAATACACGGGCGCAGGGCGTGAAGCTGTGGGTATTGTCCCAGCGCAGGGCATCAACGCACAAAGCGCGGAAGCGTTCGGGGGAGTCGGGGGTGGTCATGGGCTCCACGCCGTATTCCGGCGAAGGCAGTACCCCGTTGTCGATTTGGTAAAACGAGATGACATCGTCCTGGTTATTTCCGATGTACTGCTCGCACAGCAGATAGGGATTGCCCGCGATTTCATGTACCGGTGCCGTGATACCGTTTTCCGCGCCGTCTTTGTCTATCAACGCGGCGACTTGCTCCCTGGCCAGATTAAACCTGGGGAGGATGTCCAACAGCAACGCCACCTTGTCAGCACCCTTTAGCGCGATGGCCCGCTTCATCTTCGCGTCGGCCAGCAGTTCGCCCTTTATTGCGGCATAGGCGTCAACGCTGTTGCCGCGGCGGCTTTGGGTAAGGTATTTATGCCCCAGGTCAGCACGCCCAAGATAGTGCAGTACCTGCGGGAAGCCGGGGTACGCGCCCCGTGCGCTCCAGAGGTCGCTCAATAAATTTACAAGCCATTCCTTGCGCGATGGCCAATTTTGCGTGGTGTCGCCCCGCTCGGATAAATAGTCGGCAACGCCAATCAAGCGTTCCACCAAGGTTATCAAATCATCGTCCGCTATTTCCCGGGTCGCGTACTTGAATGCCCGGGGATTGTCGGGCTCGATAACGATGCCCTCCAGCACCTCCTGGTTATCAAAATAGCGTTCGAAGGGTATGCGCATCCCCTGCTCGGGGTACAGGGAAGTCAGCGAACGTTGCCAGACAAGGCCGTTGGCGTAATATTTGGCGATTTCCTCGGGCACGTTTTCGTAAAACATTTCCTTCCCCACATCACCCAGCCGCGCAATGCCCACCACGATGTACCGCTGTTTCTCCTCGTCGCTGAAGGGGTTGCTATAGTTGGCGTAATAGACCAGCACGGACTGGCTTGGGGTCAGCCTTGCGAAATAATCGTTTGACAGCCTTCGGCGGATATCGTTGTTATACGTCCGCCCCGGCGGGGCGTTTGCCTTCACCTCTTGGGTGTACATCTGTTCATAGGGCCAAATATTGGCCGTATAAGGGGGAACCTCCGACCAAATGCCCGACCACGCGTCCGATTTCCCCTCAAACCATTTCGGCGGCGTATGTAGTGCGCGGATGGCCTCAGTGCCGAAGGCGTTACAGCTCATGGCGCAGGGCGGGGGCATTTCCAGCGTAGCACAATGCTGGCCCGCGTGCGCTATCTCGTACTCCTCCCGCTTGGCCCCGGAAATGTAATCCCCCGGATAGGAATGCCGCCCCGTGCAATAGGTATTGGCCTTCGGGTCATTGCAGACATGGCCGTTCCAGCCCCCCATATGCCAAGGCAAACGTACGGTTATATTTACAGCCATTGCATAACCCCTTTTCTGATGTGATTACTCCCACTCAATGGTCCCGCAGGGCTTGTCCGTGATGTCATACACCACCCGGCAGACCTCGGGGATTTCCTCTGTTAGCCGCTTTGAGAGGCGCGAAAGGATGTCGTAGGGTATCTTGAACCACTCCGCTGTCCGTGCGTTGACGGAGCTGACGGCGCGTATGGCGATGACATGGCCGTATACCCGCTTTCCGTTTTTGATGCCCACGGAGCGCAGACCGGTAAGTATGGCGAAGTATTGCCAAATATCGAGCTCGTCCAGCGCGCCGGTGACGATATCGTCCGCCCGGCGCAGGATGTCCAGCTTTTCGGCGGTGATTTCGCCCAGGCAACGCACGGCAAGGCCGGGGCCGGGGAAGGGCTGGCGGAAGACCATGAAATTGGTCATGCCCAGCTCCAGCCCCACTTGGCGCACCTCGTCCTTGCACAGGGTGCGCAGGGGCTCCACCAGCTCGGTGAATGTCATGGTTTCCGGCATACCGCCTACGTTGTGGTGGCTCTTCACCCAGGTTTTTGCCGCGCTTTCCTCGATGTCGGGCAAAATGGTGCCCTGGACGAGGCATTCCGCGTCGCCGCGTTTTTTCGCTTCCCTTTCGAAGACGCGGACAAAGGTTTCGCCGATGATTTTCCGCTTCGCCTCCGGGTCGATGATGCCGGTGAGCTTTAGCAGAAATTCATCCACCGCGTCCACCCGGATGAAGGGAATCTTAAACTGCCCCGTGAACATTTCCTCCACTTCCCGGCATTCGTTCTGGCGCATCAGGCCCGTGTCCACATACACGCAGGTTAGGCACCCCGGCACGGCCTTGTGCACCAAGGCCGCCGCCACGCTGGAATCCACCCCGCCGGAAAGCCCGCAAATGGCTTTCTTATCCCCGATTTGGGCCTGCAACTCACGAGTGGTTTTCGCAATAAAATCCGCGACATTTTTCATATTGTTCTCCTCAATGCGCTACGCTGTAATTTGGCGATTCCTTTGTGATATGAACATCGTGGGGATGGTTTTCCTTGAGCCCCGCCGGGGTGATTTTCATGAATTGGGCCTTGGTTTGCAGTTCCGTGATGTTTTTGCATCCGCAGTAGCCCATCCCGGCCTTCAGGCCCCCCATGAACTGGAAAATCGTGTCCGCCGCGGAGCCCTTGTAGGCGGTGCGGCCCTCCACGCCCTCGGGGACGGCCTTTTGGGCGTGCTCCTGGAAGTAGCGGTCCTTGCTCCCCTGCTCCATGGCCGCCAAGGAGCCCATGCCCCGGTACACCTTGTATTTGCGCCCCTGGTACAGCTCCGTTGCGCCGGGGCTTTCGTCACAGCCCGCGAAGATATTCCCCATCATGCACACATTGGCCCCCGCCGCCAAAGCCTTGGTCACTTCGCCGGAGTAGCGGATGCCGCCGTCGGCGATGATGGGGATGCCGTGGGGTTTGGCGGCCTCGGCGCAGTCGAGTATGGCTGTCATTTGCGGCACGCCGATGCCCGCCACCACGCGGGTGGTGCATATCGAGCCCGGCCCGATGCCTACCTTTACCGCGTCGGCTCCGGCTTCGATGAGGGCCAAGGTGGCTTCCGCCGTGGCCACGTTGCCGGCGATAAGCTGTAGCGCGGGATAGGTGGCCTTAATTTGGCGCACGCATTCGATTACCGGTAAGCAATGCCCGTGGGCGGAATCCACCACGATGACATCCGCCCCCGCCCTTTCCAGCGCGGTGACACGTAGCATGAAATGGTCGTTGGTGCCCACCGCCGCGCCCACCAGCAACCGCCCTCGGGCGTCCTTGGCGGAGTCCGGGTATTGGATGGATTTCTGGATATCCTTGATGGTGATTAGGCCCTTGAGGTTGCCCGCTGTGTCCACCAAGGGCAGTTTTTCAATTTTTTTACGGATAAGGATGGCCTTCGCCTCTTCCAAGGTGGTGCCCTCGGGGGCGGTGACGAGATTGTCCTTGGTCATGACCTCGTAGATTTTTACGTTGTTGTCATAGTTGAAGCGCATGTCCCGGTTGGTGATGATGCCCACCAGCTTGCCGTTTTCCTTAATGGGCACGCCGGAGATTCTATATTTCGCCATCAATTCCTCGGCTTCATATACATAATGGTTGGGCGAGAGGGAAAAGGGGTCGGTGATGACCCCATGCTCGGAACGCTTCACCTTGTCCACCTCGCCGGCCTGGGCTTCGATGGACATGTTCTTGTGAATCACGCCCATGCCGCCCTGGCGCGCCACGGAAATGGCCATCTTGGACTCGGTTACGGTGTCCATCCCCGCGCTCATAATCGGGATATTCAAGGAAAGGGTTTTCGTCAGCCGGGTGGAAACGGCCACTTCCCTGGGCTGGATTTCGGAATAGGCGGGAACAATTAATACATCGTCGAAGGTGAGTCCCTCGCGGAAAAATCGGCTCATGTAAAATCACCTCAAATTTTATGCTATATAGATGAAATAATAGCAGACATAATATATAATAGCCACATTCTTGTAGCGAAGGGGTTATCAGTATGCGAAAAACCAAGATTTTGGCCACCTTGGGCCCGGCAAGCAACGATGTAGCCATCATGAAGGAAATGATACGCAACGGCATGGACGCAGCAAGGGTCAACTTTTCCCACGCCACCCACGAGATGGCCGCCATAACCATTTCCAGGCTGAAGGAGGCGCGGGAGGCACTGGATAAACACATCCCGCTGATATTGGACACCAAAGGGCCGGAAATCCGCATCAAAGCCTTCGATACGGACAAGGTGTACTTAGAGCAGGGCACGGAATTTACCCTAACTACCCGGGACGTGACAGGCAACCCGTCCATCGTGAGCATCACCTATCCCGACTTGCCCCAGGACTTGGAAGTGGGCAGTACCGTCATGATAGACGACGGCCTAATCGAAATGAAGGTCATCCACCTCACCAAGACCGATATCAAATGCGTGCTGATTAATTCCGGCTTCCTGTCGGCGCGCAAGGGGGTCAACATCCCCAATGTGCATATCAATTTGCCCTCCCTCACCGAACGGGACATTTCAGACATTAAATTCGGTATCGAGCATAAATTTGACTATGTGGCGGCATCCTTTGTGCGCTCCGCCGCCGATGTGCTGAACATCCGCAAGGTACTGGAGGACAATGGCGGCGGCAATATTAAAATTATCGCCAAAATCGAAAACCGGGAAGGGGTGGACAATCTGGAGGGCATACTCGCCGCGGCGGACGGCATCATGGTGGCCCGGGGCGACATGGGCATCGAACTCCCCCCCGAGGAAGTCCCCATCGTGCAGAAGAATATGATTCACCGTTGCAACGTAGTGGGCAAGCCCGTCATCACCGCTACCCATATGCTGGAATCCATGACGCAAAACCCCCGCCCCACCCGCGCCGAGGCCAATGACGTGGCCAACGCCATCTACGACGGCACCGATGTGCTCATGCTCTCCGGTGAAACCGCCGGCGGCCAATACCCGGTGGAATCCGTGGCCATGATGGCCCGCATCGCCATGAAGGCAGAAAGCCATATCAATTATTCCGACAAATACGCCAACCTGCACCAGAATATCAACAAGAACATCACCAACGCCATGAGCTACGCCGCCGTGGCCACCGCCACGGATTTGGGCGCGGCTTGCATTGTGGCCATCACCGATACGGGCTTCGCCAGCCGCATGGTTTCGCGTTGCCGCCCCAGCTTCCCGGTGCTGGCCATCACCGCCGACGAAACGGTGTGCCGCCAGCTGAACCTGGTCTGGGGGACATTGCCCATGCTCTCCGAGAACCCCTTCGAGGGGGACAACGAGGTATTCGACGTAGCGGAGGAAAAGGCCATCAAATCCGGCCTGGTGAAGGCGGGGCAGACCATTGTGGCCATCGCCGGGGTGCCCATTGGCGTGGCGGGCACCACCAATACCCTAAAGGTGCGCACCGTGGGCAATGTGCTGGCCCAGGGCGAGGGCAACAAGCGCGGTGTGGTGCAGGGCATCGCCCGTGTATTCATCGACCCGGAGGACAAGGAACAGCCTTATTTTGAGCAGGGTGATATTATTATCTGCACCCACACCAGCGACAACATGATTGAATATATCAAAAAGGCCGGTGCCATCGTTACCGGCTCTTGGGAAAAGGTGGATTTGAGCCACGCGGAAACCGTGGCCAAGGCACTGGACATCCCCATGCTGAGTGCCCATGTGCGGGTGGTGGACTTTGTGAACCCCGGTCTGCCCGTGACCGTGGACACCGACGAGGGCTTTTTGATAAACGGGTTCAAAAAGTGATTTACGACAATGGCGAGCTGAAAGCGGAAAAAATCATCGCCGATAAATGGATGCGGTTGCTTTACGACGACGCGCTGGGGCGGGCCTCGCTGATGCGCCTGGCCAGCCGGAAGGCCGTGAGCCGCCTGTATGGCCTGTATTGCCGCACCCGGCATTCGGCACGGATGATACCGGGCTTTATCGCGGACAATCACGTGGATATGGCCGGTTGCGCCGGTGCCGGGCAGTATAAGCATTTCGCGGCCTTCTTTTCCCGGGAGAAGAAAGGGATTTCTTTTCCCGGGGCGGGGCGGCTTTTGGGGTCGCCCTGCGAGGGGCTGGTTTCCGCCTACGCGGACATCGACCCGGATAATATGATTGCGGCCAAGGGGGCGGTGTATTCCCTGGGGGAATTGTTCGGCAATGCCGCCCTGGCGGAAAAATACCGGGGCGGCGCGTGTCTGCGCGTGCGGCTCACCCCGGCCCATTACCACCGGATGCATTTCTTCGACCACGGGGAAATAACAGACGTAAGGTGCATCGACGGGGATTTATATTCCGTAAATCCCCTGGCGGTGGCCCGGGTGGCGCGGCTCTACTGCCAAAACAAGCGGGTGCGGGTGCAAATAGCCACGCGTAATTTTGGCGAGGTGGTCATCGTGGAGGTGGGGGCTACCTTCGTGGGGAGCATTGTCCACCGTTTCCTGGTGGGGGACAACGCCCGGCGGGGGCGGCAAGCCAGTTATTTCTTGCCCGGCGGGTCGCTGGTTTTGGTATACTTCAAAGAAGGCGCGGTGGCACTGGACGCGGATATCCTTGGGCGGACGGCCCAGGGTGTGGAAACCGCAACGAAAATCGGTGCCGTGGTGGGCCATAATCTTACATAGGGAGTTGTTGTGCCTTGAAAAAATTCTTCCCGGTAATCGAACACATTAATATCCCCAGCGCGTTGACTACACTGGGGTTGCTCATGGGCGCGGTCACGGTCTACTTCCTCGTCCACGGAGCACTGCGGTGGGCTATACTGTGCCTGTTCATTTGCGGGGTGCTGGATTTGGCCGACGGCCTCGTGGCCTCGCGGCTGAACAAAATCACCAAGTTTGGCCAGCAGGTGGATTCTTTGGTGGATTTCTTCACCTGTTGCATCATGCCCATTATCATTGTGTACCAATTCTTCCACGAAAATATTTTCGTCCTCCTCGCCATGGGCTTCTNCGCCATCTGCGGCCTGTGGCGGCTGGCCTATTACAATATAACCGCCCAGCCCGCCGCCGCACCGGGAGAGAAAAAATACTTCACCGGCCTACCCGTGCCGGGGGCCATGATGGTCGTCACCATGGTCTTCTGGACGGTACTGCGCTTTGAACTGCCCGCCATCGTGATGGCCGTTGTGTTCCTGGCCATCGGTGTGCTGATGATTTCCTTTGTAAAGCTACGCAAATACGGCCTGTGGCAACAAATCATGTGGGGCGTGGGCGTGGCCTTTGTCTTGTATGTGATATTCGGCCCCCAGGTGATGTAGGGGGATGAATAAGAAAAAATTGCTGGATAAAATAACAAATAGTGCGAAAAATATAAGGTTTGCGGATTTTGTTATGTTAATCGAGGCATATGGGTTCAGACGAACAAGATGCGACGGCAGTCACGAAATTTATCGCCGCAAGGGTATATCAGACATTGTTAATATTCAAAATAATAAGGGGCAAGCGAAACCGTACCAAGTCAGGCAGTTTTTATCTCTGGTCGAAAAGCATAACCTTAAATTGGAGGAAAACGATGTATAACTATAATATAAATATTTTTTTCAGCGAAGAAGACGAGGGATATATTGCCGATATCCCCGACTTGCGGTTTTGCAGTGCCTTTGGAGAAACCCCGCTGGAGGCGTTGAATGAACTGATGGTTGCGCAACGCCTTTGGATGGAAGAGGCCAAGGCAAGCGGCATCAGCATTCCCCAAGCTAAATATAAACCCGTGATATATCAAATTGCGCAATAACCCCTAATGAAAGTTGGAAATCCTAACCCACGAGAGGTGTTAAACATGAGCTTCCCCGTATTAAAGGGCGCGGCCTACGCGTTGATTCAAGCCAATGACATGGTGGTGCACCAGGGCAGTACCCAGGTGAGCGAGCGGCACCTGGCCCCGGACAGCGATTATCTGAAGGCGTTGCCCAAGCATTTGCGCTCCTTCGAGGCGGCGGTCAGTTATCCCCCCAACCAGGTGTACATCGGGAATATGCCGCCCAAGGCGTTGGATGGCATTGCGCGGCCTTGGTATGAGAATGCCCCAGCGGGGTTCTCCCGCGATGGCAAGCACGGCGAAATCATGCCCCAGGACGAGTTCCTCGGGCTGGTGAAGGCCGTGGATGTCTTTGATTTGGTGTTGCTGGAGGAGCAATTTGCCAAGGGAGTCGCGGAGAAATTGCAAAGCCATCCCGTGGTGGGCAAATGGAAGTTCTTGGAGAAGCTGGAGAAGAATCCGGTGAATGCCATGTTCGTGGCCGAGCAGGTGGAAAAGCAAAATGCCGAGCCGCTATACCATGAGCATGTGCTGGTGGGTTGCGTAAAGAAGGCTCACGCCTTCGACGCCGCCCTCACGGCACATGTGATGCTGGAGAATCTGGCGAGCAAGGCCAGCGCGGCCTTTGCTTTGGGGCTGTTGCTGGAGAAGACGGGGCTGGACCCCTTGGATGTGGACTATGTCCTGGAATGCTCCGAGGAAGCCTGTGGCGATATGAACCAGCGCGGCGGCGGCAACTTTGCCAAAGCCATCGGCGAGGTGTGCGGCCTTTCGAACGCCACCGGTTCGGACACCCGGGGCTTTTGCGCGGCACCCGTACACGCGCTGGTGGAGGCCGCCGCACTGGTGCAAAGCGGCATATATAAAAATGTGGTCGTTGTGGCCGGCGGCTCCACGGCCAAGCTGGGCATGAACGCCAAGGACCATGTGAAAAAGGGCTTGCCCGTGCTGGAGGATGTCATGGGTGCCTTCGCGGCCCATATCGGGGAGGACGACGGGAAATCCCCTGTGTTCCGCACAGACATTGTGGGGCGGCATACCATCGGCTCCGGGGCCAGCCCCCAGGCCGTGACCCAGGCCATCGTAGCCAATCCCCTGGACAGCGTGGGGCTGAAACTGGCGGATATCGACACCTTCTCCGTGGAAATGCAAAACCCTGAAGTCACCGAAAGTGCCGGGGCCGGGGACGTGCCCAAGGCCAACTATAAAATGATTGCCGCCTTGGGCGTGATGCGCAAGGAATTTGAGCGGGGCGAGCTGAACGACGTGGTGGCGCGTATCGCCATGCCGGGCTTCGCGCCCACCCAGGGGCATATCCCCTCGGGGGTGCCTTTCCTGGCCCACTGCAAGGACATGATGCAAGCCGGGGAGCTGAACCGGGTCATGATTGTGGGGAAGGGGAGTTTGTTCCTGGGGCGGCTCACGAATTTGTTTGACGGGGTTTCCTTCGTGCTGGAGGCCAATCGCGCAAAGGCGTCCGGCGCGGAAGGCGATGCCCCCACGCGAAGCAGAACCCGGGTGGGGCTGACCCTTCTTGGAAGCGAACATGGCGAGGAGGAAATCCGCCGGGGCGCGGCCTTGGTGGACAATCCCGACATTGAAGTGGTTTTGCTTGAAGCCGCCGACGAAAAGGCCGCCCATGCGAAAATGGAGGCCATGCTTGGCAGTGGCGAAATCCACGCCGCTGTCACCATGCATTATAACTTCCCCATCGGCGTGGCTACCGTGGGGCGGGTCGTTACCCCCGCCTGTGGGCGCAAGACGTATATCGCCAGCACCACGGGCACCGCCGACACCCGGCGGGACGCGGCCTTGCTCAAAAGCACCCTTTCCGCCATCGCCGTGGCCAAGGCGTGCGGCAAGAGCTCGCCCACCGTGGGCATCCTGAACGTCGAGGGGGCCAATACCCTGGCGCGGCACCTGCAAGCCTTGAAGGACAAGGGCTACGCCGTGCATTTCACCGAAAGTGCCAGGGCCGATGGCGGCACCATCATGCGCGGCAACGACCTCCTGCAAGGCACCTCGGATATCATGGTGATGGACAGCCTGACCGGAAACGTGGTGATGAAGATGCTCTCGGCCTTTTCCACCGGCGGCTCCTACGAGGCCCTGGGCGACGGCTACGGCCCCGGCGTGGGTGAAAATTTCGGCAAGGTAATCCATATCATTTCCCGCGCTTCCGGCGCGAGCGTTATCGCCGGGGCCATTGCCTACGCCGCCGTCTGTGCCCGGGGCAAGCTCCCCCAAAGGGTACGGGAGGAATTTGCCGCCGCCCGCAAGGCCGGGCTGGATGACATCATCGCAAAGATAACGGCAAAGCACGACGCGCCACAGCCCTCGGGAGAGACAACAGCCAATGGGACCACTACCATAGCCCCCCCGCCGGAAAAAATCGTCACCACAGAAATCCCCGGCATCGAAATCCTCTCCCTTGAAGACGCGGTGCAAGCCCTGTGGAAAAATAATATCTACGCCACAAGCGGCATGGGCTGTACCGGGCCCATTGTGTTGGTGGCCCCGGAGGACGAGGAAGCGGCACGGAAGACGCTGACTGAAGCGGGTTATCTGTGATGCGCCAAGACTTTCCCATACTGGAATACGACCCCGACCCGCACCCCATTATCCGTGCCCGTGACCATATCGCCCTCGTGGACATTGCCGAAGCCTGTGTGCTGTGCTTCTTCCGGGACGCGATTGCCAAGGTGCTGGAGGAATACCCCCACCGGGAGGTATTCCGTTTGAAAAGTGAATCCCACCACAACCCCGTGTACGAGCTGGATTGGCACGGCAAGAAGGTAGCACTAATGCAAGCCGCCGTGGGCGCGCCTCACGCGGCATCGCATTTGGAAGAACTCACCGCCCTGGGTTGCCGCAAATACATTGCTTGCGGCGGCGCGGGGGTACTGAACCGCGAGCTGGCGGTGGGGCATCTCATCGTACCCACGGCGGCGGTGCGTGACGAGGGCACCTCCTACCATTACGCGCCCCCCTCCCGGGAAATCGCCGCCGACTTTGCCGGGGTTGCCGTCATCGAAGATATATTGAATGCCCGAAGCGTCCCCTACATCACCGCCAAGACCTGGACAACCGACGCCTTCTACCGGGAAACCCGGGGCAAATTCGCCCTGCGCAAGCAGGAAGGCTGTGTCACCGTGGAAATGGAATGCGCCGCATTTTTCGCCGCGGCGCGGTATTTGGGGGTGCCCTTCGGGCAAATTTTATACGCCGGGGATAATTTGGACGGCGATATGTGGGACAGCCGCGACTGGCATACGCGGGAGGACATACGCGCCGGCTTGCTGGAGCTGGCCATCGAGGCCGCCCTGGCGTTGTAAATTCTGCACAAAAAATCTACACGCCCTAGCTTTTTTCTGTTGAATGTGTTATACACGTGGCTGAAAAGCTAGGGTTTTTATTATGTATTCAAGGGAGGTAGCAGCGCATGGACAAATTTAAGTACATGGAGGACTACGGCTACGAGCAGCTATGTTTCTTCCAGGACAGGGACACGGGCTTGAAGGCCATCGTGTGCGTGCACAACACGGTTTTGGGGCCGGCGTTGGGGGGGACCCGGGTGTGGAATTATGCCGACGAGGAAGAAGCCGCCGAGGATGTGCTGAGGCTGGCGCGGGGCATGACCTATAAGAGCGCGCTGGCGGGCCTTGCCCTTGGGGGTGGCAAAGCCGTGATTATCGGCGACCCCACGGAGATTCGCAAGGACCCCACCCGGCGGGAAGCCTTTTGGCGGGCCTTCGGCCGGTATGTGAACGGCCTTAGCGGGCGGTACATCACCGCCGAGGACGTGGGCACCTCCACCCAGGACATGGTGTATGTGAACATGGAAACCAGCCATGTGGTGGGCTTGCCGGGGCGTTCCGGCGACCCTTCCCCCTTCACCGCGCTGGGGGTATTCAAGTCGATTCAAGCCTGTTGCAAGCATGTGTATGGCGAAAGCGAAGTAACGGGTAAAACCGTTGCCGTGCAGGGTGTGGGCAATGTGGGTTATTACTTATGCCAGCTCCTCCACGAGGCCGGGGCGAAAATAATCGTTTCCGATATTTCCAGCGAGCGCATTGCCCGCTGTGTGGAGGAATTTAAGGTGACACCCATGGACAAGGACGCGATTTACGGTGCCTTCGCGGACATTTATGCCCCCTGCGCCTTGGGTGCCACCATAAACGACGAAACCATCCCCCAGCTGAAATGCAAAATCGTGTGCGGCGGGGCCAACAATGTCTTGAAAAACCCTTTGGTGCACGGCCTGGCCTTGCAGGACAGGGGCATTTGCTACGCGCCGGACTATCTGGCCAACGCGGGCGGCGTGATTAATGTTTCCTATGAGCGGGCCGAGGGCGGCTACAACGAGGAAGCCTCACGCCGCGACATCGACCGTATCTACAACCGTATGCGCGAGGTGCTTCGCATCTCCGAGGAAACCGGCGAGCTGGCCTTCCAAACGGCGGACAAACTGGCCGAAGGCCGCATCGAAGCCATGCGCAACGTCAAATCCATCATGAAATAAAATTGGGAGGCTAGTATGGCCGTACTTACATTCAATGAAGCGACATGCAAGGGCTGTCGCCTGTGCATCGACGCGTGCCCCAAGGATATCCTCACCCTGGACACCTCGCGGGTCAACGCCAAGGGCTATAATCCTGTACTTTGCAACGATATCACCGCCTGTACCGCCTGTGCTATATGCGCCCGGGTTTGCCCGGATGCGGTAATCAAAGTCGAAAAGGAGGTGGCGGCATGAGCAAAAAAGTCCTGATGAAGGGGAACGAGGTTATCGCGGAAGCCGCCATCCAAGCGGGCTGTAGGGCCTTCTTCGGCTACCCCATCACCCCCCAGAACGAAGTCCCCGAGTATATGTCTGCCCACATCGAGAAGCGGGGGGGCGTCTTCGTACAGGCGGAATCCGAGGTGGCCGCCATTAATATGTGCTATGGCGCGTCGGCTACGGGTGCCCGGGTGATGACCAGCTCCTCTTCGCCGGGCATGGCCCTGAAGCAGGAGGGCATCTCCTACATGTCCGGTGCGGATTTGCCCGTATTCATGGTAAATGTCTCCCGTTGCGGGCCGGGCTTGGGGGGTATTTTACCTGCCCAGGGGGATTATTTCATGGCCACCAAGGGCGGGGGCAACGGCGACTACCGTACCCCGGTTTTCGCGCCGGCCTACATTCAGGAGGCCAGCGATTTGGTTTTCCACGCCTTCGATGTGTCGGAAAAATACCGCACCCCGGTATTGATGCTGGTGGACGGTATGCTGGGACAGATGATGGAGCCCGTGGAAATCAAGCCCCGCCCGCCCATCGCCGTGGACAAATCCTGGGTGACGGACGGCAACACGGACAAACGCGCCCCCAATGTGGTCAACTCCCTGAGTCTGCTGGGGGATGTGCTGGAGCGGCAGAACATCGAACGCTTTAAGAAATATGCCGAAATTGAAAAGAACGAGGTCATGGTGGAAAACACCGTCCGGGACGGGGACACCGTAGCCATCGTGGCTTATGGCGTGCCCGCCCGCATCGCGCAAAACGCGGTGGAGGAGCTGGCGGAGGAGGGCATCCCGGCGGGTATCATACGGCCCATCACCCTGTGGCCCTTCCCCTACGATGTGTTTCAAAATCTGCCTCCTTCCGTGCGGCACATTCTCGTCATCGAGCTCTCCATGGGCCAAATGATTGAGGACGTAAAGCTGGGGGTCAACGGGAAATATCCCGTGCATTTCTACGGACGGTGTGGCGGTGTGGTCTTCGAGCCGGTAGAAATCGCGGACAAGGTACGCGAAATAGTAAAAGGGGGTGCAAAGTAATGGCCACAAAGGTAATCTATGAAAAAAGCCGTGGATTGCAGGATACCCCTTTCACCTATTGTCCGGGCTGTTCCCACGGGACCATTCACAAGCTGGTGGCGGAGTCCTTGGTGGAGCTGGACATATTGGAGCGCACCATTGCCATAGCACCTGTGGGTTGCTCGGTGCTGGCCTACAGCTTTTTCAATTGTGATGGCATTCAAGCCGCCCATGGCCGTGCGCCGGCGGTGGCTACGGGAGTAAAACGGGTACAGCCGGAAAAAATCGTTTTTTCCTATCAGGGTGACGGGGATTTGGCTTCCATTGGCACGGCGGAAATCATCCACGCCGCTCACCGGGGGGAGAACATCACCGTTATTTTCGTCAACAATGCCATCTACGGCATGACCGGCGGGCAAATGGCTCCCACCACCCTTATCAACCAAAAAACCTCCACTTCGCCCTATGGCCGCTTTGAGGAAACCGCGGGCAAGCCCTTGCTGGTGAGCGAAATGCTGGCTACCATCCCTGGCTCCGCTTACATTGAGCGGGTCAGCGTACACGACCATGCACACATCCTCAAGGCCAAGCGCGCCATTAAAAAGGCTTTTGAATTGCAGGTGGCCAATAAGGGCTTTACCATGGTGGAGGTGCTGGCCGCCTGTCCCATCGGCTGGGGTGTGAGCCCGGTGGATTCCATGGCCTTCGTAAAAGACGAGATGATGCCCTATTATCCCCTGGGTGTATATTGTGACAGAGAAGGGGGGAAGGCATAATGGCTACGAAGAAAATGGTTTTCTCCGGCTTCGGCGGTCAGGGTATTTTGGTGCTGGCGGAGGTTGTGGCCACTATCGCCATGAAAAAAGGCGACCATGTAACCTGGATGCCCTCTTATGGCGCGGAAATGCGCGGCGGTACGGCCAACTGTGCCGTTATCACCTCACACCGGGTTATCGGTAGCCCCATCGTGCAGTCTGACATTGATATCCTGTGCGCTATGAACAAGCCTTCGGTGGATAAATTCCTGCCACGGGTAAAAAGCGGCGGGCTGGTGCTGGTCAATTCCTCCATTGTGACGGAATGCGTGAAGGCCATGCGCGACGATGTGGATGTGCTGGAAATCGACGCTACCAACATTGCCGTAGACATCGGCAATCAGCGGGTGGCCAATATGGTCATGCTGGCGGGCTTTTTGAAAAAGACCGGCTTATTCACCATTGAGGACATCACCGAGGTGCTCCACGAACGCTTCGGCGGTGCCCGGAGCAAGGACTTGATTCCCTTGAACCTGAAGGCCATCGAACGGGGGCTGGCGTAGGGGGAGTTTTGTGATGAAAAATTTCGGGGGATTGTTCTTTTCGGGGGCTTTGCCCCCGAACCCCCACAAGGGGACATTGTCCCCTTGACCCCATTCATGGAAACC
>WQSR01000015.1 GCA_009787785.1 Defluviitaleaceae bacterium | reverse complement strand
ATCTTCTCGCAACTGTATCATGTCTTGTGTGTAAATACTTCGTGTTTCATTGGTGCGCTTGGCTATCTGATTGATGCTTGAAACGGCGTTGGAGATTAAGCGCAATGTCGTTCGCACTTCTGACATATCGAGCCGTAGAATATAACCAGTTAAAGCCATTTTGCGTAAATATGCCTCTCTGTTTTTTATTCCGGCATCGTCCATCCGTTGGTGGAGTATGTCCAACTCATCTTCAGTCAACCGCATTTTGACTTCTATTTTTCGTTTGATACTCATGTGAAATTTCACCCCACCTGCTATTGATATTTGGACAAATATTTTTTCATTTCCTCACACGCCGCTCTAATAGAACGTGAAACGGCGTTACCAGTGACATTTTCTAAATCAGCGATTGCCTTGAACCTTAGACCACGAAAATAATAAAGGTATACCCTATATCTGCGAAGTTTCGATAGCTTACTCATCGCATGAAATAGTTGACGGAAGGTTTCGTTTCTTATAACCGTGTCGGCGGTGTCCTCTTGCAAAAGCCTGTGTTTCATGTCCAACGCATCCACATCTTCCACGAAACTTAGCCGCCGTCTGTCGTACCGACTTTGTGTGCGAATTTTTCTATCGGTCGTTTCTAACCATTCCTCTATTTCGGGGGAAACCTCAACGGTAATATACTTGCCGTTTGAAAGTCTATATCTAACCTCAACATCTTGGGCTGGTGGCTCATTATGAGGCGTAATGTTTGCCTGTGTATCTTGAATATTCATTTTCCATACACCTTTCTGAGATTTTTATGTTAAATTTGAAAATCAAAGTTCAAAGGATAGCGTTATGGAAACCGTGGAAAACAGCAATTCATTAAGTGTCCGTAGCCGTTTGTGGGCATGGACAAGTCCGTGGACAGCGCATGGACAAAGCAAAGAACGCTTTGCCCACACCCTGCCCACAAACTTGCCCACACCCACAAACGGACGGTCACTAAATTCATTGCAGTTTCCCACCGTTCCCACAACGCCTACTACTGCTGCAAAACAAAACATGATGATAAAAAACACAAAAGAAAAAAGATTAAAGAGAAAAGAAAAAGAGCGAAGAACACAAACCAGTGTGTCACTTCACTCTATCGAATCTACTGTCACTTTTTCGTAATGCTCACACAGGATAGTTGCCACCGTGCCATGTCCGTACTGGCCTTCGTATTTGAAGCTGTCGGGGTTTTGGCAGAATAGCTGTATTTTGGTTTTAGCGCTTCCCAGCTTTTGCGGGGCATCTCTATGTTCGCAGAATTTACAAGTGGAGCAATTTTCGCCGCTATCTACACGTTGTTGAATTTGCTGTAGGTAGGCGGCGTGGGTTTTAATTCTTTCCTCTGCCGCCTGTCGTTCTCGCTCGGCCTGTATGTCCTCAATAATCCCCATGACTTGCCCGGGGGAAGGAAAGAAACCTTTGCGGTCTGCGGTTACAATGCGCATGATGGCCTCATGGAATATACCCGGCTCTATTGCTACAAAAATTTCAAACCATAAAGCCATTAGCATATCGTGTTCTCTGTCGCTGTAGTTGCGGGTTTGGGTTGGAAATGCCGTGCGTAGTTTTAATAGCCCTATGGATATTTCGGCATCGTAGATTGTCCATTCTTGCACCGTCATGCCGTATCTGTGCATAAGCTGATTTTTGGCTAACTCTGCGAAAGTTGGCGTGTTATTTGTTTGTGCCAACTCATGCTGTTGCTTGATGGGTTGCTGTTGCATATGCTGTCAACGCCCTTTCTAAGAACGGGTCTGGCCGTTCAGTTTTATTTGAATTGCCTATACTTTGTGATTCATTAAGCCGCAATTGTGGCATGGGTATATTGCATTGGTCGTTGTCGTACTTGCCTTCCAAAACCTTCTGCATATTGGCGGGGGATATAAGCCAGTCAAAATCCGCTTTCCAACCTCTGTAACCGCCGCCACATAGGAAAACGCTTGCGGCCACCTTCTCGAACGCATTAAAAAAACCGCTTAGTCCATATTCTTTGAACCGTGCGGCTGTGTGAGATTTTCGCTTGCCTGTTATGGAGCGGATGGGGCGAAGGTTGGTTACTTCGCAAAGCTGATTGTACCCTTCGAGAATTTGCGAGTATGGTATTTCGCCGCCGCCCCTGCCGCTTGCGGCAGTAGCAGTAGTATTACTCAACTCATTATAACTAAATTCATTATAATTATAGTTATTATAATTCGGGCTTAGATTTTGCGGCTCTTGTGCCGTAAAATTTGCGGGTTCAGAAGTGCAAATACTAAGGGTTTGGCAATGTAGGCTTTGCGTCTCCGTGGGCGTAGTAATTTCGTGGTCGTGATTGTAGCTTGTATACTCATCTTCTAAATCGGGGTCATAATCGGGAGTAGGCTCAACATATGGGTCGGGGTTTTCGTCATCACTAATAATAGGCGAAAGAAGATAAATTTTGTTTGGCTTGTTAAGCCCCTGCTTTTTTTCTTCTACGAGTGAAAGGTCTTTTAATTCTTGCATGACTTTTGTGACGGTACGCTCTGATATGCCGAGCTGCTGTTCCATTTCTTCACGCTTGAAGTAAATGTATACCTCGCCACTTTCGTCATGCCAATCATTTTTTACGCTTATCTTGTGTCGGTCAAGAAGTAGGGTATATAGGCTACGAGCGTTGTTGCTTATTCTGTTTCCCGCAAACTCGCCTGTGTACAAAAATCTTGGCATCTGGTAAAATGCGCTGGTAACAATTGCTTGGCGTGTATATCTCATGCGTCTGTCTGTGGTGCGTGCGCTGTTTTTGTTTGTCATAGTATTTTCCCTCTCATGTCTGATAATTTTTGTTACACCCTCAACGATAAAAGGCATTAAAAAAGCCCCTGTGAAATTTTCACAAGAGCCTTTTCATAATAGAAATGCGCCTTAGTTTTGGTCTTTCCTTGGTCTTTATAGTTGTTTGAAACTGCTTAACTTTGCTTGCAAGTGCGTTGAGTTCCCATAGCGAAACCCTATGATAATGCGGGTTTGTGGCACTTGTCACAATCTACATAAAGCAAACACTTTATTACCACACAAGCGTGGTATGTGCGTAAAACTGTATTAGGCGGTGTGTAAATGAAGATAACAGATAGAGAAGTGACAAAACACGAACTTAAAGAAATATATGATGATTTCAAAACAATCGAAAAGCAGTACGGCGTACCACAAATTGAACAAGAAAGGTATAATATTACAGCCGAGGAACAAGGGGCGGTAATAGGAATGGCATCTGGTCTTACTAATCATAAATGGTTCTATTTAAGCGATTTATGGGTGCATGAAGATTACAGAGGGCAAGGGATTGGAGCGAAATTATTAAGAATGTTAGAAGACAAAATAAAGACTATTGGAATTGAGCATATTTATACATGGACTACAGGTTATAATTCTAATGAGATTTTTTACGAAAAACAAGGATATAGACAATGTTTTCAGTTTGAGGATTTTTTTGAAGTCAAGGACGGACACCACATTTGCTTGCTAAAAGACTTAGCCTAGCAAAATAACAGGAAGTAAAAATTAAGTAGCGTTATTTCCTTCCTTTGTAGTGTGAGTTGTAATCTTTCCGCGCTACCGCTCAACTTGCGCTAGCGGTAGCCATACCCGCATTTGATTCAGTCCCCGGTTAGCCCAGGTGTAGTAGGGAATTAGTTTTATTTCGCAGGGGGTGTAAGTGGGCGGGGTGAAGGAATATATATTGCCGCTGTCCTTTGCGCGGTAGCCTTCTGCGGTTATGGGGGTGATGCCGCCCAATATATTGGGGTCGAAGTCTTTTGTTTCTATTTTGCCGTCTTTTTTTACGCTCAGATGCAGGATGTCGCCGCCGTTGTCTATGCCCTCCGCGCAGTAGATGAAGGGCCCACGGGAGAAGGCGATTTTTCCGCTGTTGGCGTTTATCTTTCCCGTGGCGTAGATTTGGCGCACGCTCATGTCCAGATGTAGGGTGATTGTATCGCCGTGCGCGAATTTTTTCGTGATATAGGCATAATTTAAATTATTATTAAATTCGATTTTATTATTATTAAATAATATTTCTGTGTTTTTACTCCACCCGGGCAGGCGAATGGCCAAAGTCAAGGACATTTCCCCGCCGCCGTTGGGGATAAAGGTGTATTCGATTTTCCCGTGGTTGGGGTATTGGGTGGTTACGTGAATTTTTCCGCCCAAGGAAGCGGACAAATCCAACTCCCCGCCGATGAATAAATGGGAATACACCGTGTCCTTCTCCATGCCCCAGGCGTAGTGATTAATGGAGGCGAGCAAGCGCGACACATTGGGCGGGCAACAGGCACAAGCGAACCAGGTGGGCCGCTGGGGCAAAGCGTGACGGTGGGTTTTCGTCACGCCGGAAATGCCGGGGAGGGCCTCCAGGGGATTGACGTAGAAGAATCGGGTGCCGTCCAGCTCCATCCCGGCCAGCACACAATTGTACAAGGCGCGTTCCATCACATCGGCGTATTCGCCGCGTTTTTCCAGCTCCAGCATTTTCCGGGCGAAGAAAATCAAGCCGATGGAGGCACAGGTTTCCGCATAGGCGGTGTCGTTGGGCAGGTGATAGTCGGCGGTGAAGGCTTCGCCCTCGTAGGCTGAGCCGATGGCACCCGTGACATACATTCTTTTTTCCGTGATATTTTCCCACAAGGCTTTGCAAGCTTTCTTCAAGGCGTCGTCGCCGGTGGCCATGGCATAATCTGCCATAGCCGTGTACAGATACACCGCCCGCACGGAATGGCCGGTGGCCTCTGTCAGCTCCCGGAGGGGTTTATTGTTTTGCGCGTATTCCGTGTCCTGGGTGTTCATGCCCCACACGCACCAGTCCCGCCTTTGGCTTTCCTCGTAGAAGAAATTCGGATTCACCCCGCGCACATTAATGAAATGCCCGGCCAATTCAAGGTATTTTTTATTTTTTGTGTGGGCGTACATTTTCATGAGGGCAATTTCAATTTCCGGGTGGCCGGGATAGCCCTCCGCGCCGCCGGTGACGAACCGGGCGTAGATATGGCCGGCCTTGCGCTCCATGGTGTCCAGCAATGTATTTTTTCCGGTGGCCTGGGCGTAGGCCACGGCGGCCTCCATTAAATGGCCCGCGCAATACAGCTCGTGGGCTTCGCATAGGTTCGTCCATTTTTTATCGGGAGCCTTCATGGTGAAATAGGAATTTAAATAGCCGTCCGGGTGCTGGGAGCGGGCGATGTAATGAATAATTTCGTCACAGCGTTTTTCCAGTGCCGGGTTCGGGGCCAGTGCCAGCGCGTGGGCCACGGCCTCAATCCATTTTGCCAGGTCGCTGTCTTGGAAAATGAAGCCGTAAAATTCCCCCGAGGGACTTCCGGTTTCCACCATTTCCGCGGCGTAGGCAAAATTCTGGATGGCGTGGCTCCTTTCGGTACCGGGGATTTCGTCCCGGAAGATTTTTTCCTGATAGGGGATGACCGTGCCCGTCACCAGATTTTGATACCGCGTGAAAAATTCATCCTTGATAATAAAATTCATATCGCACCCCTTTATAGGTAATTTGTAGTATTCGAAAATGGTGTTTCATTGTCAAAAATATGGGAACATAATTTCGCCTTGGATTTACACCGTGCTGGATGTCAATAAACAATTTCCGCCAGCAAAGAAAAAAGGATTGCGCCACCCGGAAAAAAGTCAGTAAATTACAGCATTTTAATTGGTGTGAAATTCGGCGATAATTCATTGGAAAAATAGTCGGAAATTGCGTTCGATGTTATTTTATTCTGCGTGTAACGGCGGTGGCTCACTGTGTATTTCCGGGGTATAAAATTCCCCCACGATTCCCGATGCGGTGGCCATGGCGATGCTGGGCTGGTGATTGAAGTGCCACCATTCCGAGGCGAGGGGGTCGAAGCCCTGATTGGCAAAATACCACTGCATCCGAAGGATGCCGCCGGTCAGCGCGGCCCCTGTCAAATCCACGTTGCCACCCAGTATTTGCCCTGCGCTTATGCTCCGTGGGGAAGACACAATGGCCGACGCGGGGCTGAGCTCGTGCATCCGGGTGCCGGTTTCAATTCGATTATAGTCCGTGATGCGCAGGAAGGAATAATCGCCGGAGCGTACAATTTCCGTTTCCCGTATCCGCGCTAAGGTGGCGTCTACCGCGCCTCCGCGCTGGTGGTTGGATATCCCCGTGGAAACAAACCAAGTCAAAGACCAGGGAGAATCCGCGATGGCATCGTATACCAGCGCGTTGGCCCGACCCAATTGATTCATGGCGTCCACAATGGCGTGCTGTGTGGCGCGGGGGCGGAAAACCTCATAGATGACCAAGGTGTCATTGTTGGAGAGGGCAAGCTGTTGCACCTGGAACAAGGCCCGCGCCAAGAGATACATCCCCGGCACGATGTATTCATATCTTCCCAGCCGGTAATTGAAGGCGTGGGCCGAATACAATTGCGCCCCGGTTATCCCCGGCAAATCAAAGCCGCTGGAAGTAAATATAGCCGCGCTGGCGTTGGAAATAGAATATACAATGGAAGGTAAAACATCGGGCAAATTGATAAACGACCGCCGCTGGTCCACCCAGCCCGTGGTTTCGTCGGTGAGGCGCACATACCACCAGTCGCCCTGCCTGTCCAGAATGGTAAATACCCGCCCCGGTGCCAGCTCGGCAATCTGTTCGCCGCCCGTTCCGGGGGTATCGCGCATAATTATTTGGGCCGCCGCCCATCCGGTGGCCCCGATGAGGGGTAGCTCCAAGGAACCCCCCGTGTCGGGATAAAAAAGCATGTCATCGTCTATGGGCGGCAAAACAACGCCGCCCACGGGTAGCCCCGCAAAGGGGTCGCTCACTATGTAGGGGGGAAGTGTTTCCCCGTTGTAGCCGTCGTCCCCGCGCTGGCCCGTCCCGGTTTGGGGCATTTCCAGGTTGCCAATAAAAATCAGCATTACCGCAACGGCTACCATCAGGCCCACCATAATTGCGGCAATCTTTACCCCGTCCATGCCGACTTTACGCCGGCCCCTGGAAACGCGGTTCACTTTTTTAAGCAGGGCCTTATTGTCCTCCTGTTGGGGCGGCTTGGGCCGGACGGGGCGGTGGGACGGGTCGAATCGGTTCATGGGCTATCTCCATATCTTGCAAAAGCGTGCAAAAGTATATAAGGTATCCCGGTATTTGACAAGGCACAAAATCGCGATAAAATGATAAAAATTTGTATTTCACACGAAAGGAAGAATCAATATGGAAAAAGGGAATCTTTCCATTCACAGCGAAAACATTTTACCCATCATCAAGAAATGGCTCTACGCGGACATGGACATCTTTGCCCGGGAGCTGGTATCCAACGGCGTGGACGCCATCACCAAGCTGAAAAAGCTGGTGGCCTTTGGCGAGGCCGGGCATATCCCGGCAGAGGAGAATTATGCCGTGCGGGTCGTGGTGGACAAGGCCAATAAGACCATCCAATTCGAGGACAATGGCATCGGCATGACCGCCGATGAAATCAAGGAATATATCAACCAAATCGCCTTCTCCGGTGCCAACGCCTTTATGGAAAAATACAAGGACTTGGCCGAGGGGGAATTTATCGGTCATTTCGGGCTGGGCTTTTATTCGGCCTTTATGGTGGCGGACAAGGTGGAAATCGACACCCTTTCTTATAAAGAAAATGCCGAAAGCGTGCGCTGGCGTTGCGAGGGCGGCATCGAATATGAAATGGAGCAAAGCGACCGCGCCCAGCGCGGCACGACCATAACGCTGTATGTCAACGAAAGCGGCGAGGAGTTTCTGGAGGAATATACACTGCGGGGCATCCTGTCGAAGTATTGCGGCTTCGTGCCGGTGCCCATCTTTATCGAGGCCGTGAAAGAAGAGGAAAAGGACGCGGTCATTGACGCAGAGGAAGATAAAAAGGAAGACGCCGAGGAAAAAACGGAAACACCCATTAACGATATCAGCCCCCTGTGGCAAAAAAATGCCAACGACTGCACCGACGAGGAGTACAAGGCGTTTTACCGCAAGGTGTTCAGCGATTTCAACGAGCCGCTGTTTTGGATTCATCTGAACATGGACTACCCCTTCCGGCTGAAAGGGATTTTGTACTTCCCCAAGCTCAAGCACGACCTGGAATATATCGAAGGCCAGGTGAAGCTCTACAACAATCAAGTCTACGTGGCGGACAATATAAAGGAAGTCATCCCCGAATATCTGCTGTTGCTCAAGGGCGTGATGGACTGCCCGGATTTGCCCCTGAACGTGTCCCGCAGTTTCTTGCAAAACGACGCCAACGTGAAGAAAATGTCGGGCTATATCTCCCGCAAGGTGGCGGACAAGCTCAACGGCCTGTGCAAAAAGGACCGGGAAACCTACAACGGCTATTGGGACGATATCGCGCCCTTTATCAAATACGGGTGCATCAAGGAGCGGGATTTTTACGACAAAATCAAGGGCAGTGTGCTGTATAAAACCACCGATGGCGAGCGGCTGACCCTGGAGGAATTTAACGAGGGGCAAGCCGGCGAGGGCGACGACAAGAAGAAAACGGTCTTTTATGTGTCCAACGAGCAGGTGCAGAGCCAGTATATCAAGCTCTTCAAGGAGCAGGGCCTGAAGGCGGTGCTCCTCACCACCAATTTGGACGCGCCCTTTATTTCCTATCTGGAAATGTACGAGCCCGAGGTGAAATTCAGCCGGATAGACGCGGATTTGACCGCCGCGCTCAAGGACGAGGAGGCCGCCAAGGAAGCCGCCGGGGAAGAAAAGCAATACGAGGATTTGCAAACCCAGTTCCGCACGATTTTGGGGAATGAGAAATTAAAAGTCGAGGTGCAGGCGTTGAAATCCGAAGGGGTTTCTGCGGTGATGCTCCTTAGCGAGCAATCCCGCCGGATGCAGGAAATGTCCAAGATGTTCGGCGGCGGCATGGCCATGCCGGAGATGTTCCAGGAGGAGCTGACTTTGGTGCTGAACCGGAACCACGCGCTGGTCAAGAGCCTGCTGGTAATAAAGGACATGACCGAGCGCGCCGGGGACGTGGATTTGATGGCGCGGCATTTATATGATTTGGCTATGCTGAGCCACAAGCCCCTGCCCACAGAGCAGATGACCGCCTTCATCGAGCGGAGCAACAAACTGCTGGAAATGGCGACCCAGGGATAAGGAGAACGAATGCCCCTTCTACGCAATGGCATTAAATTAATGCGCCCCACCCACTGGCTGAAAAATGCCATGGTGGGGCTGGCTTTATTTTTCGGCGGACGTTTTGACTGGGAAAGTATTTTGCTGGTGCTTGCGGGGATGGCGGCCTTTAGTGCCCTTTCTTCTGCGGTGTATATTTTCAATGATATTTGCGATGCCCCCGGTGACGCGCTACACGAGGTGAAAAAAATGCGGCCCATTGCGTCGGGGGCTGTTTCTGTGTGGGTGGGGGCGGTGCTTTCGGTGGTGCTGTTCCTGGCGGCGGTGCTGGTGGATATTTTATTTTTTGCCCGGTGGCAGACCCTGGCCTTGCTGGTGGGCTACGCCGGGCTAAATATTTTTTACAGCATAAAAGGCAAGCATGTCCCCCTGCTGGATGTGCTGATTCTCTCCGGCGGGTTTATGATTCGCATGTTCTATGGCGCGTTGCTGTTGGATATCTCCATTTCAAACTGGCTGTATTTGACCACCCTTTCCATTTCCCTGTACATGGCCCTGGGTAAAAGGCGCAACGAATTAAAAAAATACGGCGAAGAGGCGGGCAGTGTGCGCAAGGTGCTGGCCTCCTACAATGCCGGATTTCTGGACAAGAATATGTATGTGTTTTTGACCCTGACGGTGCTGTTTTATGCCCTGTGGACCATGCATATGTACGACCTGGGCGGCCACGGAGCCTACGCCATATGGACGACACCCTTGGTCATCGTGATTATCATGCGCTACAGCCTATTGACGGAAACGCGGATATTCGCCGACCCGGTGGAAATTTTGCTAAAGGACAAGCCCTTGCTACTTATGGCGGTTGCCTACGCGGTTATTATGGGGATAATCGTTTTTTGATTAATTCGCACAATCCATAGGCCGCCAGCACAGTCAACTGGGGGTACAGCAAAATCCGGTACCGCGCCTGGACAATGCCGATGAGCAATATCAACGTGTAGCCGATAACCGTAGTCATGAGAAAAACGAGAGCCCTGCGGTTCTTTTTTTCGTATATGCCAAAAAACGCGCCCACGGCGGCCAGGGAAAATAAAACAAAGATGTGCACGGTAAAGCCCACCCACAGGGTGGGGCCCAATGTCCGCTGGAAGGCGGCGGTCTGCTCCGGTTCCTCCTGGGTCATGACCCAGCCCAGCACCCCCTCGTCGCCGAAGCCCATCTGCGCCTTCTGGAAGAGCAAAATGGGTAGGCGGTGGCGGTTTTCGCGGAAAAATTCCCTGGCATAGCGCGACATTTCGTCCTGCACTACCACCAAATTATTTCCGTGGGTCTCCATGAGCCCTTCGAATTTGGCGAAGCCCTCCGCGTGGCTGTGGTTCCCCGCCTCGTCGGTCATCCAGGAAAAGGCCATGTACATCCCCAAAGAACTGACGGTCTGGATGCGGAAGGTACGCTGTATGCCCAAGCGCACCAGCGCGTGGCCGGCGAAAAATACGCTAAGAAAAGTGAGGGTAAAAACAATCCATTTTTTATAATTTAATTTTATATTTAATTTATTTATAAATAATATTTCTACGCAAAAATACGCGATGAGAAACATCAGGGCAATGGGCTTGAAAAAATCCGTAAGGGCGGCAAGCCCCGCCGCAAGCGCGGGAAATAAATACGAGCCCTTCCCCTCCTCCGAATAATGTCGGGAAATAAAATAAAATAAGCCCATAAATAAAAATATATAAAAATGGTCCGGTGAGGTGATGGTGGACCACACAACCAAAATGGGATTTAAGGCAAAGAGGGCCACGGCGCAAAAAGCCACGGCAAAGGAAAAAAACCGCTTGACGGAAAGATATAACAAAAAAGCGGAAAATAAATACATAAAATAATTTAGCACAACCATGAGCCGGATGTCCACGCCGAAAATCGAATACATCAGTCGGGTAATGGCAAAGAACGAGAACCAGGCCGGGAAGCGGGCATAATAAAATTGGTAGCTATGGTAATCCGCCCAAGTGGCGGCAGGATGGAAGGGGCCATGCTGTGCAATAAATAAATAAACGCTGTGGGCCCGCCCAAAATCCTGCACCTGCTCCGGGCTGAAAATATACCAGGAAATAATGCGAAAAAATAAACCCAATATAATTACCGCTGAAATATACAGCCATTTTTTTATTTCCGCGTCATTTTCCGTTTTCGCGCCGAAAAGGGCATAAAAAAATACAGCCGTAAAATAAACGCCCAGAAAAACAACCGCGACAATAAATGACGCCCGTACACCCGTAAATAAACTAAATAAAGAAAATAAAAATAAAAAAATAATATTTATTACGCAAAAAAATACATAGGGCTTACTCATTGAGCCGCTCCTTTTGCCCCGGTAATCATAAAATGGGGATACCAAAGCTTGGGCATTTTATTTATCTGTGTTGCGAATCCATGGCGGGCAAGGTGACTTTCAATGTGGCCGGGATAGACATTGTTAATTTTTTCCCCGTTGATAATGCGGTCATGCATTTTATTTAAAAAATTTCCCACCTTGGCGTTGGCGTCTATGTCCTTGATAATAATTAAATCAAATATTTCGGTAATTTGAATAAATAAAGACTGCCAAAGGGCGGGGGGCAAATGGTGAATCACATCGCAAATAAAAATCGCGCTGTTTTCCCCGCTGTTTTTTCGCAGGGCCAATACATCGTCAATATTCGCGTGCATGGAAATGCCAGGATACATATTGCGCGGCGCGTCGTGGGTATAGGCGGTATCCACCGCGGCCACTGTCAGCTGTAACGCGCCGGCGAACCATTGGCTCCAAAACAGCGTGCCCGCGCCAAAATCCGTGACATGGGTAATATTACGCGCCTTCATTGCCCGCTGTATGAGGGCCTTCATTTCCTCCACAGGCAGGACAACGCCGCGCCCGTGGTATTTGAGGGTATTTAATAAGCCCATGTCAGCGGGTCGCTCCTTGGGGGAAAAGGTCATCCAGTATTACTATATAATGCTGGGCCCGGTAGGTCAAAAATGTGGCCAGCTGCGCATGATATGCATAAAAACGCGCCAATGAACCCGCCACCGTTTCCCGCAGAACAAAGCGGGCATACATCTGGGGCAGTAAGGGGCCGTACTGGGCATATAATTCCGCGTGCTGTGCCAGTAGCACCTCCGGCGTAAAATATCGCGCCGTTACATACCGCGCACGCTGAGCGAACCGCTGGCCAAAACCGGGATTATTCAACACCAGAAAGGCATAGTTCAGCCACAGCTCCCATTCGTGAACCATGGGGTGCAACGCCAGCAAGTATGCGAACCGGCTCTGGGTATATTGTGAATCGCCGGGAGCGGGAGCCGTATCCATATCGTGCAAAATAAACCGCCACCGCCCGTCGGCGTAGGGGTTATTTTCCTCGGGGGTGACGGCGCGGAAAAGACGCACATTGTTGTGGGGCCAGTCCTCGTTGTGGAAAAAGGTATTCGCAATCAAATAATCCATGAAATTATATTCGCAAAAAAATTCCGCGAAGAACCGCCCGGCGGCGTAGTCGCCAGCCATATCGTGGTTGCGCACAAAGTCTGTCATTTCGGCGTACAAAGCCAGCACCAGGGCTTCGTCGCCTTCCTCCACCACATCGGCGCGTCCCTCGCGGTATGTCGCGGCGGCCCGGTCAACAATGGCTATATTCCGGGGCGCGATGCCCGTGCGCGTACTCACAAACTGGCGGTTGCTCGTATGCTCCCGCATGGAGGTGAAGCCCCAAAACTCGCCGTTGATAAATTTCACCGCCAGCTGGTTGTCGGAGAAAAGCACGTTCAGCCCGGCGGAGGCCCGCTGGGCGAAGGCATCCCGCATAAAATCCCAGGAGAAGCCGTTGCCGCCGTTGTGCAACCGAAAGCGGTACAGCCTGTCCAAGCCGTGGAAAATCGGGTATTCCACCACACCGTCCAGCGCGCCCCGTGCCAGATGGACATTAATCGTGCGCTGGGGCATCGCACGGCTCCCCCACCCACCCAAGGAGGAAGAGCCCGGCAGGCTGAACGCCCCTTCATAGCCCGCTGTACCCGGCACGAAAAATTCGTAGTTAAATTCCCGCCGCCGGACGGTGATATCGCGGCGGTCGGCGTGATAATAAATGTATAGAAAATCCGCATAGGGCGCGGTGACGGCTATTATCGGCAGGTGATTAAAGCGCGAAAGGGCGTCGCCGGCAATAATATAGGTAGCCGTCTTGATGGCCGTGGCCGCTTCCCCCCGGATAAATCCCCCAAATCGGAAGGATGTCCCCTGTAAAACATCCCCCTCGGGCATAGCGTACCACCGCCAGGATTCGGAATGGGCCGCCAGCAAAGCATACCGCCAGTATCCCGTGCGGTCCGCCACGTGGATGGTGCCGCACTCGGGCAACCGCCCCGCCACCTGTATCGTTTTGCCGCCGCGTTCCACGTAGCGGCTTTCCCCCGGCGCGGGGGCGGTGCCGTCTATGGTGAAATAAATAGCAACCTCCGGCAACGACGGATATTTTATGTACAAATCAAAGGGCGCGTCATGGACGCCGGGAGCCACAGACAGCACAAAGCCCCCAGCGGGCCCCCCAAGGGGTGCGGGGGGCCGTCCTTCCCGGGGCAAAAAAACAGGCGAGGGCTCCGCGAAAAAATCGGGAGCCTCGCCCATGGGTTCAGCATATAAAAATAAAACGGCAAGCACCGCAACCAGCAAAAATAAAACCACACCTGCCGCGTAGATTTTTTTCATGCGTATACATCCACCGCGGTACGCTCGATTTTCAAGCTGGCCGTGAATCGCTTCAGGTAGGCCGCGAAGCCTTGCACATCTTCTTGTGCCGGATGTATGGTGGAGCCGGACTGATTGTTAAATACATGGCCATCCAGGAAGTCCTCCAGGGTTTTGGCCTCGTGGCCCATGTACGCGGCCAAAAGGGCGATGCCCCACGCGCCGCCTTCGCTGGCGGTGTCCATCACGGTTACGGGTACGCCCAAGGCCCCGGCCAAAAGCCTCTGCGCCACACCCTTTACGGTGAAGATGCCGCCGTGGCCGTAGATTTTATCAATTTGCACCGCTTCATTTTCGGTGAGGCTTTCCATCCCCAGCTTGAGGGTGGCGAAAGCGGAATAAAGCAAGGTGCGCATCAGGTTGGCCGGGGTAAATTTCGCTTCGGGTAGGCGCACCAGCAAAGGGCGGCCTTCTTCGAAGCCGGTGCTGTGCTCGCCGGAGTGGTAGCTCACCGCCGCCAGGCCGCCGCCGTCGGCTTCCCCCTGCAAGGCCAGGGTGTACAGGGCTTCGTAGACACGGGCAAGGTCGATGGGGGTCTGGGGTGAAATATGCTGGGCGGCTTCCGCGAAGAGGCGCACCCAGGCGTCCAGGTCGGTGGCGCAATTATTGCAATGCACCATGGCCACGGGCTTGCCGTCGGGGGTAGTGACCATATCAATTTCGGAATAGCGCGCCGACAGGCTTTTTTCCAGCACCAGCATGGCGAAAATGGACGTACCCGCCGAGATATTGCCCGTGCGCGTGGCGATACTGTGGGTAGCCACCATGCCCGTGCCCGCGTCGCCTTCCGGCGGGCAGAAGGGAACCCCCGGTTGCAGATGGCCTGTGGGGTCCAGTAGCTTCGCGCCGGCTTCGGTGAGGGCTCCGGCTGGCTCCCCCGCCTTCAAAATGCGGGGCAGGATATCGGCAAGGCTCCGACTCAGAGCGGATGAATCATAGGCTTGCAGCATGGATGGATTATATGCCGCACCCCCGTCCGCTATGGGGAAAACGCCGGACGCGTCGCCCACGCCCAGTATTTTCTCCCCCGTTAATCTGAAATGCACATACCCCGCCAGGGAGGTAATAAGCGCGATGTCTTGTACATGGCTTTCGCCGTCCAGAACGGCCTGATGCAGGTGGGCGATGCTCCACCGCAGGGGAATGTTAAAATTGAATTTTTCGCTGAGTATCTTCGCGGCCTGTCCCGTGTTGGTGTTGCGCCATGTGCGGAAGGGAGCCAGCTCCTTGCCCTGTGCGTCCAAAGGCAGGTAGCCGTGCATCATGGCGGAGATGCCGATGCCCGCAAAAGTTGTAGGCTTCGCGCCGAATTTTTTCTCGTAGCTGTCCGCCAGGGATTGGTAGCAGGATTGCAACCCCGCCCAGATATCGGGGTAGCTGTAGGTCCACAGCTGGTTCTCGTAGCGGTTCTCCCAATTATGTGCGCCGACGGCTACGGGTTCGAATTTTTCGTCAATAGCCACCGCCTTGATGCGGGTGGAGCCGAGCTCAATGCCCAAAAATAATTTTTCGCTCATTTTTATCCTCCTTGGGTTATAACGCAATTCACCTTGCGTCATTGTATGGTACATCCGCGCAATTAGCAATGTGGCGACGCTTACTTTTGTTTCTGACAATAAAAAATCCCGCCGCGATTAAAAACACAACGAGTAAAGCCCCAAATAGGCCATTCAATACCCCTGATGCAACAACGACGGCTTCTTCCCCGTATTCATTTTCGTCTTCACCGTTGTACGTCTTGGTATATTCCGCTGCGTAATCCCCTGTAGCACCGCGAAGGGCATCCACATCCGCTCGCATTTGAAATTGCGTGGCAGAAATATAATGCACGGAAAGCCCCCAAAACCCCGTTGAAATAATCGTATAATAGTATACCTGCCCCGGTTGCGCCGTTGTGTCGATAAATTCAAAAAGCAGGCGGTCGTCATGGCTGAGTTCATTTCGGGAATACATCCGCGTCCCGATGTCACCGATTTGCCAGGAAGGACCCGTGGCGCGGTATATGTGTATGCCGTCGCCGTTCCATAGGGCCTCCGCCCCCAGCATGTAGCGCAATACAATATGCCCTTCGTCATTGGCACCGACGGTATAACGCCGCGCTGTGCGCACACTGCCATCCGGGCCGAAGGGGCGTATCATGCGGTGCGCGTTCCCGTCTATGTATAGGGTGATTTTTTCGAGTTCTTCCTGCGCGGTGTCTATGACAATACAGCGGCGGCCGGAGAAAACCGGCGGTTTTGCAGGTGCCTCCGTTGGCGCGTCATACCATGCCCTTACCGGGCTGTCCGCGATGCGTAATGCTACCCGGCCGTCTTCCAGGGTATACATTTCCATCGGGTACCAATACCGCCAAAAATACGGCGCGGTATGCCGCATGGGCCCCATACCCTGCCAGCTGGAAAATTGCGCGCCATGCCCCGCCGTCCTGAAAAATAATTCCAAAGGCCACACGGTGCTTTCGTCCACTGCTTCGCTGTAGAAATGGGCGTCATCCACCCACCACTGCGTTAGTCGCCACATTAAATCCAAGTATTCCACCGTCTGCACAGGAAGTTCCGCCCGTTCCCGCCCCGTTTCGATGACATACCACACGCCCTCGAAATATTCCTCCTGCATACCACCTATGAAATACCCCACGCGGCTCCACACCACTTCAAAGCCCAGCAACACCCCAAGACTATGCAACGGGAAATAGAAATCATACGCGTCTTCGTAGGTAATAAATTCGATGACCGTTTCCGGCGCGTATGTACCGTCAACCCCAATCAGCACACGGGTAAACTGCCCCATGAACCATCTTGGGTCGCTCCATTCTTCACCAAAGGATTCAAGGTAATATTCGATGGGTTGCAGTACATCCCCCGCCGGGGTGTAAGCCGCGCCCCGTATAATCCAGTAACCCAGCGCGGGGTCATCGCTTTCGCGGATTTTAAACCGGGCAGGGGTGTCTTTTACTATGTAAGCCAAATCACGTAGCCTGACGCTGGATAACGCCACATCGTTGCCCACGCCCCATATCGTGAAGGCTTCTCCGTCTACTAAAATCGTAGCGTGGTTCACCAGCGGCCCTACCGTGGCCCGCACAGAAATGGGCGCGTGCACGACAAAAAAAATAAACAGGAGTAATACTATTTTTTTCATTCCACCCACCCTTTTGTGTTATTATACCAAATAAAAATGTAAAGAATAGGAGGCGCGTTATGAATCACGTATTTATCAACGCCAACGAGAAGAAAAGCGTAATCAACCCCAATATCTACGGGCATTTTGCCGAGCATCTGGGCCGTTGTATCTACAACGGCATTTTTGTTGGGGAAAATTCGGAGATTCCCAATGAAAAGGGGATGCGCAAGGACGTGGTGGAGGCTTTGCGCCATATAAAGATTCCCGTTTTGCGCTGGCCGGGGGGTTGCTTCGCCGACGAATACCACTGGAAGGACGGCATCGGCCCCAAAGAAAAGCGCAAAAAAATGGTCAACACCCACTGGGGCGGCGTGGTGGAGGACAATTCCTTCGGCACCCACGAATTTATGGAGCTGTGCCGCCAGCTGGACTGCGAGCCTTATATTAACGGCAACGTGGGCAGTGGCACCGTGCAGGAAATGAGCGAATGGGTGGAATACCTCACCTTCGATGGCACCTCCCCCATGGCGCAGCTCCGCGCCGAAAACGGCCAGGAACAGGCATGGCGCGTAAAGTATTGGGGCGTGGGCAACGAAAACTGGGGCTGTGGCGGCAACATGCGCCCGGAATACTATGCCGATGTGTACCGCCAGTTCGCCACCTATATCCGCAATTACGGCGAAAACAAAATCTATAGAATCGCTTGCGGTGCGCCGGACTTCAACTACGACTGGACGGAAAAGGTCATGCAAACCGCCGCCCACCATATGGACGCGCTTACCCTGCACTATTATTGTATGCCCGGCGAGGGATGGCACGATAAGTTGAGCGCGACGGAATTTGATGAGGAAATTTACTACAAGACCCTGCACAAGGCCCTGCTGATGGACGAACTCATCACCAACCACGCAAATATCATGAGCCGCTATGACCCTGCCCACCGGGTGGGTATCATCGTGGATGAATGGGGCACCTGGTTCGCCGTGGAGCCCGGCACCAACCCCGGCTTCCTCTTCCAGCAAAACACCATGCGCGACGCCATGGTGGCGGGCCTGACTTTGAACATATTCAACCGGCACGCCAACCGGGTGGTGATGGCCAACCTGGCCCAGACCGTCAACGTCCTCCAGGCCGTCATCCTCACCGAGGGCGAAAAAATGCTGCTGACCCCCACCTACCATGTCTTTGATTTATTCAAGCACCACCACGACGCGCACCTTGTGCATTCCTATGCGCAGACGCAAAGCATCGGGACGGAGAAATTCCCCCTGCCCAACTTGAGTGTCTCCGCGTCGGTGGGCACCGATGGAAAATTGACGGCTACTTTGGTCAATCCCTCGGCGGACAAAGCCCTGCCGGTGACACTTTTCCTCACGGGCATGGAAGCGAAGAACGCCTCTGCCCGCGTACTCTCCGGCGGGATGCGGGATTTGAACGACTTCGACGCGCCACAGAAGCTGAAAGTCAGCCCCTTCGACGATATCAAAGCCGCCTCCGACAAAATTACCCTCACAATGCCCCCCTGCGCTGTGATGGAGGTACGTATTTCCCCGTGAGCGGCGCGAAGGCTTCCCCCGGGCTAAAGCCCTGCCCCCGTTGCCTGGTGGCGGACACCCACCGGGCCGAGCTCTCCGCCACCATCCAGGACTATATAAAAAACATACCGCCGGAGCACAAAACCACCCCGGCGGTGTACATAGAACGCCTAAATATCTGCAAAAAATGCGACCACCTGCTTGATGGCATGTGCGTGCTGTGCGGTTGCTACGTAGAACTACGCGCCGCCAAGGCACTCCAGCAGTGCGTGGCGTCGGCTTCGCGCTGGCCCATGCCCTAATTGTAGCCGGCTAAACCGGACAAATTCTCAGACATTTTCTGAACAAATGTCCGGTTGCTTTGTTGTAAACTGCACCCAAGCCAAGAGGCGCACACCCCAACAGGCCATCACCGGCTCTTACGTCATACGGTAGCCCCGATTTCTGCGTACACCCGCGCTGATACCCCTTTGCGTGGATTGCCCCTCGAAGCCCCCCGCCTTCGGGCAACATAGGATTTTCATGCTTTGGATTTGTTAAAACCAAGCCGGTACCGCGTATATTCACACGCGTGGCGGTGTCAGTGCGGTTTGTCCCTTTCAAAGCCAATGCCCTTGATTATCCACACGGAACCGCCAATTTGCCGTTCATGCACTACACGGGGATTTCCACGGCCAAAAGCCGCCTGTACAGACGTGTATACCATGAAGGGTCCCGGTAGAGAGGCCAACCGTGGGCAACACCCAAAGATTATGATTTTATTCCAAGCACGTCCTTGTGTGTCCATTCAAGGCGTGCTTTTTTTGCAAAAAATACGAACCCCTGTATGCAGACAAAAAATCGGGGAAGGATTTTGCTACGTCCATTCCATTGACCGGCTGGGGCGCAACTTCATACTGCTATATCAGAAAGTAATACCTGCCTGTCCAACGAGAAAATCTCCCGCAAGCGACTGTGTGATAGTGGATTCAACCCCGGTCAAGTGATTTCCGAAAATTCACCCGCTTGAAAATGTAACAAGCCCCATTCTACACGGTGTAATCGTTGTAAAATGGGGCTTCCGTGATTTATTTGGATTTCTGATTTTCGGAAGCGGCTTCCGGCATCGCTCTCAACAATAGTATTCGCAGTTGCGAATATTTATTTTTTTCAAGATATTTCCTAACCTCATCAAGGAAATATTCGGCTGATTTCAACTGATTTGTTACTTCTTCTTTACTGATGACATAAAAATCATCGTAGTCACTCTTATTTCTGACATCAAACAGCAGTGTCAAAATATCTGACATTTCCACGGGGAAGATTTTTGTCTTGATATATTCTCTGCGAAAATAACCCATCAATTGCCCATGATTGCCAAAGTCAACATTTTGAAGAGCCGACACACTTCGCATAGCATGGAAAACACAATAATAAGAACGATTTGCCGCACCCTTGTAATCATTCAAGTCGATAAGTGCCTTAGACGATTCCAAACATTGTACAGCCTGCTCATATCTGTACTTTGACATATCTTTAGCGTGTTCCAAATATCTCAACTCCTTCCGACAAGACGTTTCTGTAGAATGGTGATATATGCAACCTACTTGTAAAAAGGCTTTCGTTGTTAAGGTATACGCTGACTGTGATGTCATGTTCAAGGCTTGCTCGGCTTGCTATCACACACATCTTCGCTTCCAGTTCTGATTTTTCAGCCTCGTTGTAATCTGCAAGCACCATGATGTCTAAGTCCGAATATTCCTTGTAATCACCACGCGCATACGACCCGTAGAGGATAATTTTGCGCAGTCTGTCGCCCAAAACGTCCTGCGTACTTTTGCTCAATTCTTCCGTTACCGCACTTATTATGGGGTTTATCTCAGCCATGCGTTTACCCTCCTGTCGTTCCATTTTACCTAAGCATATCATTCCGAAATATTATTTGCATTATTGATTTATTGAAATAGTAACAGCTTCTGCGAATATGCCTCTATAATCCTTACCCATGATTGCACAAAATAGTCGCCAATCCATTTTATGGGAATGAATGGTGAATGATTACAATTTCAACATCAACAGGGAATACTCGGTCAGCATCAAAAGACGAAATGCCATCAATGGATACTTCGCGCACAGAACCATCCCTTGTTAGCCAGCCTGTTATTAAATCACCCATCCCTTCTGTGGTGATATTTATAAATCCTGCCGCCTCAAAATCAGCCACAACTTCTTGGAAATCTCTCCGTAATAAACTGTTCGATGCCGCCGGAACCATTGCATAACCTTCTGTAACTACAATCAAGCTATTACCTACTCCTGGCAACACTGCACTCATTATGGCGATAGCAATGATTGCGACAATCAGCCAAATACTTGAAGCAATACTAATCTTTTTCTTGGTTTCCGGTTTCCATTCTTTCTGAAAGAGCCATGTTAGTATAATGCCGACGGGTGGGAAAAATATTAGCAATGCAATGGTTAGAAAAAGCCTATTTCTTTTCGTTTTAGCGGCTTCAACTTTTACATCGCGAGTTTTCCCGCAGATTACACATCGCTCAATATTACCGCCAACCGAAACAGGAAAAAATGAATGGTCGGAGTCGTGTACTTCCCCACATATTTTACAAGTACATCCAAGCCAATCATGTTCCCCATCATCCTTCTTCTTACCACAGCGCGTACAAGTACAACCCCTCCATGAATGTAAAAGTGGTAAGCAGCTTCCAGTGGGGGTAACTTTTGATTTTGCTAAGAAGGCTTGGTTCTTTGTATACTCCTGCTCGCCTAATGCAACTCTCGCCGCTTCATCGGATTTTTTTGTTTCGATTTCTAAACAATCGGGACATTGTGAGCCCTTCATTCGCTTGCCACACTTTGGACAAAGTAAAAGTGTTTCACTAACGCCAAGTCCACAGCTTGGACAATGTTCAGACGTGAAAACAGTCGTACATCCTACGCACCTATTTTCATAATCGGCGGCTTGACACGAAGGGCATTTGGATTCTTCTCTTGCATAGTCTGTGTTGCAATAGGGGCAATGTTTCACGATAGTTTCCTCCCTCTTGCGTCAATTTCGATTCAATAAATGCTCTGCTTCTTCGGGCGATATAATGCCGTTGAGCGTGATATCTAACCTTGACCTATTTCCATCTTGTATTTCTTCAAGTGTAAAATGGTGGAAGTGTTCTGTTTCTGCTACGGTAAATCGGATGTTGCCCGCTGTGCCACCAACGGAAAATCTTAAAGTATGCGTTCCAACGGGCAAATTAAATTCATGTGCCTGCGTAGTTCCCGGTAATTGCGTTCCTACAATCCGCCGACGTTCTCCTACGGTAATTTCTGTTGCCGTAACGCTACCTGACATGAATTCGACAATTATGTTTGTAGATATGGCATTTTGTTGACCGCGCCAGTCATTAATAATTATCCCTATGTATGCTATTATAATAAGAAGTATAACAATAATAATAAATGCAAAACACCATTTTACTAATTTTATAATGCCCCCTAAACAACCACGTTCTTCATATTTTTTTGCTTTTTTAAGTTCAAGCTCGGCTATTTTAATTTTTGCCTCGGCTTCAGCCTCTCTTGCTTTTAATTTATTTTCACTTTCTTCTATCCTCGCAACATCAATATTTTCTCTGCGATGATAGCTTCGTATGTCAATATTTTTCTCAATTATCCTAACATCATCAAGGATTAAATTTTTTGTTCCGCATGATTGGCAAAAAACAATTTTTTGCCCGTCTTCAATCTCTACATTTCTATTAGCCAAACACGCCTCGCAAGTGAGATTTATTAGTTTCACTATTTTCATTCCTTTCGAGGGTATATGGGGTACAACTCACGTTATGATTTAGCTGTGCCACATTCGGAACAGAACCGCCCTGTATTAGCAAACCCACAAGCACAAGCCCAAGTTGTTTCCTCTGCTTTCACTTTGCCACATTCGGAACAAAATTTACCTGCATTTTCCGTACCACACACGCAAGTCCATTTAGCATCCGATGGCTTTGGCTTGCCACACTCGGCACAAAATTTACCTGTATTTGATATGGCGCAAGCACACACCCATCCCGCAGGAGATAATGGAGTAGGCGTAGAAGCCACAGCGGCTTGATTTATTGGATTAGCAAAGGTACTATGCAAGTTCATTCCACCCGCCTGTTGCGCTAACCCAAGCCCTAAAAATCCAGTCATTGAGCCGCCTTCATTAGCCGACGCTGTTTTCATTGCTTCGGCCTGTGCATTAACCAACGCTGCACCCGCCATGCCAGGGTCACGCATAACCGCTGTACGTTGCAATTGCTTTATCATATCCTCATCTTCTTGAGATGCAGATATAGCGTTTATCGCAACGGAAACTACCTTCAAACCTCGTAATTTTTCCCACTTCTGAGATAGTGCCGTATTTAAGGCTTGACATAAATGTTCAGTGTGACCGGGTATTGCGCTATACCGCAAGCCCATTGCTGACATTTGCGCAAAAGCGGGTTGTAAGGCACTAAGAAACTCGCTTTTAAGTTGTGAATCAATTTTATCTCTTGTGAATTCTTGCTCAACATTTCCAGTTACATTTGTGTAAAACAGTAGTGGATTAGTTATCTTGTATGAAAATATGCCATTGCAACGCAACGATATATCAGCATCTAAGCCTATATTTGTATCTATAACGCGCAAAGGCACAGGCACGGCTGTTCCAAATTTGTTATTCAACAGTTCTTTGATATTGATGTAATATACACGTTGGTCTTTGCCTGTGCTTCCTCCAAAAGTAAATCTGCGACCAATGGTTTTCAAGGTGTTGACAACGGAATTTCCAAGTTCGCCTGAAAACACGCTCGGTTCAGAGGATTGATTCCATGTATATTGACCGGGTTCGGCACACACATCCATGACTTTACCTTGCTCAACAACAATCATACACTGCCCTTCGTTTATCGCAATGCCGCTACCGTTTGAAATTATATTGTCGCTTCGGTTTGCATTAACCGAACGCTTGGTTGCTTGCTTTTGCCCCTTAGACACTAAAAGCGTGTCGGGCATGGTGTCATGATAAAAAAACTCCAGCCATTGGTCACCCATTGCGCTACCGACTGCTCCTGTTGCCGCTCTAATCAGTCCCATATGTAGCACCTCCGCTATTTTTGGGCAAGCTACCGCACACCTATGAAAATTATATCATGGACAGCACCCAGAATCAATATAAATGTGAGGAAACGGCTAACATATTTTCGAGAGTTCAATCGGTAAAATTATGTTAGGTGATGCCTAACATGAAACCAATTGAATATGATGCACAAATTTACAATACCATCAGAAAAAATATAAAGAAATATCGCAAGGAAAAGAAAATAACTGCCGCTGAGTTGGCGGTGCTTGTTGACCTCTCGCATGACTTTATTCGCCAGATTGAAAGTGAAAAAGTCGGATGCAATTTTTCTGTTGAAACGCTGTATAGAATTTCTGTTGCGCTTGATGTAAGCCTTGATGCGCTGATAGAAAAATAACGAGGTCTTCGGGGAGATTTGCAGTGAACGCATTTTCACCGGGTTTAATGTACATGAGCCGCCTTACAACGGTTTCAGATTGTCTTGTTCGCTCGTTGTTGAACGCATCGGAAGCAATCGGTGGTTTTTCAATTGCCGCACGGCAAGAATTATCAATATCAGCATATGGCAAGGTTGACGGGATGCGGTAAGTAACACTTTCATTATTTTTTATGCCTACAATAATGACACGATGACGCGCTTGCGGAACACCATATTGTTCAAATCTATACATATGTGGCGTTACTGTATATCCTACATTTTTCATATCATTAAGTATTTTAACAAATGCTTTTCCGTTATTTGCCGTTTGCAACCCGCCAACATTTTCAGCGAGAAACCATTGCGGTTGGAAAATTTGAAGTGCTTTTATTCCATACGAATAAAGCGGCCCATATACACCATCTAATCCTTTTTGTTCACCAACTACGCTATAGTCGTTGCACGGAAAACCAAAAGCAAGCGCATCAATATCACCTTCGCGCCCTAAGTCATGCTCAATATTAAGTTTGCGAATGTCAGCATTTACAACGCTATTTTGCCGCTCTGGGCAAATATTGTTAGCATATGTATTACAGGTGTCTTGGTCGTAGTCAGTTGCCCATTGGTGGACGATTTTATAATTGGAATTGCTTATTTTTGCGGATACTGCGCCGTAGGCAAGTCCCCCCGGTCCGCAAAACAATTCCCCAAGTCTAAATTCCTTCACGTGATACACCTCATTAAATTCGTTCTTCACCAGATAGCACGAATGCTCTTTCAAATTTTACACCAACAGTATTTGCAATTTCATCTAATTCTTTTATCGTTGACGATAGCCAGCCCCGGCTCGGAAGCGTCACCCGCAGACGCGTTGCTTAGCCCGATTTCCGTTATCAGTGCGCCCGGAATCACCAGCCGATTATTTTCTATCAGAATGGCATTTGTTATCTCCCTTGCTGTGTCGCCGGCCAGGTCTTGGGCAAAAATATTTTTGCCTGTTATGGGCCGGTCAAAGGTCAGGGTCAGTTCCTGATAATGGCCGAAAATCCCTATGGGATGGGAAGGGTTGCCCACATCCAGCTGAATTTTGCGAAGGGGTGTACCTTCCTTGCCCAGGGTTCTTCGAATGGTGGCGATGGATATTGCTCCGGTTGGATTTTTTGAAGCCACGATGAAAGGGGCTACGTCCTTTGTGTCATAGAGGGTCGGCAAGGCCAGCTCGCGGGCGATTATGATGGGCGCGCCTTGTGTGATGGTTTTGCCGATTAATTCTGCGGCCCAGGTGTCTCCGGGCTTATAGTGGAATGAATCGGTGCCTATTTCGTTGCTTACACGCGTGTTGCCGGTTGTGCCGAAGGCCGGGGCCAGCCTTTGCCATCGCACAGAGCGCGTCACTTCGTCCAATTTTCGAGGGGCTTTGTCGAATATAGAGCGCATGACCCCCAGCGTACAGCCCAAAGCCGCGCCGATGTACAGCTCGTCCTCGCAGTTGACCAGTCCCTGGGCGGCGGTTTGTGCGTTTAATAAAACGGATAACCGGTCAAGGGTAGTCACCGCCGACAGCGGAAGGGTCACGTCATAGGAACGGAAAGCATCGCTGGCGTGGAAAATGCGCAGGGCTTCCTCCGTGACCGTGCCCCAGTGGTTGAATCGCCCGGGTTCGTTGATGGGCAACATACAGCGGCAGTGCTCGATGACGAGCGCGGGGTGGTGTGCTTTGCCCAACGCAGTCAGCATTTTTCGGAATGTGAGGGAATGGCAATGAAGCCCCCAATCCACCTTCCAGTAGTTGATTCCGGCTTGGCGGCACCATTGTATCCGCTCGGTCCAATAGCTTATGGCCTCCCCTTGGCTCAGCGTCTTCCCCGCCTTCTCGCCCCGGGCCTGTGAAGCCACCCACAGACCCAGACCCTTCCATCCCAGTGCTTTTACGCGGTCGTTCAATTTTTCCAGCCGCTGGGCCGGCGTTCCGGTGCAGGACGGGAAGCGTTCTTCGTTTACCATAAGGGAGCCAAATTCATGCCTGTGGGTGGCTGGATTTATTCCATAGGGCACATCCCAGCCGTCGTCCAATACAAAAAATAAATCCTTGCGCACTTTATCGTATTGCCGCGCCAACCCCTCCCCGCCGAAAAGTAACCCCTCGCCCATGCTTTCCCGGGCCAATTGGGCCCCCTGGTCGCCCTCAAAGCGTGCGAAATCCTGGGGCCGCCCGCTTTTATGGATATTGTTCTGCGCCTCCCAGGTGCAATAGTAGCTGGGGGCGGAACCGGCACCCTCGGGTATGATGTTCATCCCTTCACCGCCCGGGTAGCCCAGAAGGCGGGTATCCCCGCTTCGGCGGTGGCGAATTTTTCCTCCGGGTCGTGGTTGTAGTCCTCGTACGCGCCTGTGAGTATGAAGCCGGCGCGCAGTTGCCCGCCGATTTGCTCATCGAAGGTGTGGCTGAATTGAATCGCGCTGTCTTCCTTTATGAGCAAGGCCATCTGCGCCGGGTTTTTTAACGGGTTGAAGGGCAGGGATTGGGTGACGAGGAGGGGCTTGCCCGCTTCGTCGGTGTCGAAGAGGTAATTGATGCCGTTGTCCAGCCCCGACAGCAAAACACCGCCGGGCTTTAACACGCGGTGGCATTCCCGCCATACGTGATGCACGTCTTCGATGTAGCAATTGGAGACGGGATGGAAAATGAAATCGAAGCTTTCGTCGGGGAAGGGAAAGGGCCGGGTCATGTCGGCCTTTATGATTTCTATTTCGTAGCCCTCCCGCCGGGCCACGGTTTTTTCGCTCTCCAGCTGGGCGTCGGACAAATCCATTACGGTGCAATGCCCCCCCAGCAAGGAAAAAATGGGCATCTGCTGGCCGCCGCCGCTGGCCAGGCCCAGTATCTTCGCGCCCTTGAAGGGAGGAAACCACGCCTTGGGCACGGGGCGGGTGGGGGTGAGCAACACATCCCATTCGCCGCGCCGGGCTTTTTCGCATACCGCCGGGCTTACGGGCTGGCCCCATATCCAGCCCTCGGCCACCCAGCGGTCGATATGCTGGGCGTTGACCTCGGTGTAGCGTTCCGCGGGGAATAAAAGGTATTTTAAATCATTAAATTCTTTATTTAATTGTTTAGAAAAATATTTATCCTCCATAATAAAGGAAAATCCGCATTTTTCGATTACCCGGCGGGAGCGGTCATTCTCCCGGAAATGGCAAATGCTTATGGCGTCCAGCTTTATCACGTTGAATAAATAATCTATCACCGCCCGGGTCGCCTCCGGCACCAGGCCCTGCCCCCAGTATGCCTGGGAAAGGACATAACCGATTTCGTAGGCTTTCAGGTGCTTGTAGTCGTCGTGCTTGTCCGTCCAGGATTCCTTCACGCCGAAGGAGCCGATGACTTTTTTATCCGCTTTATGGTACAGGGCGAAATTATTTTTATCATTTAAAAATATTTTTAAAATATTTTCCGATGTTTTTATGGACTCGTGGTGGGGCCAGCCCGCCGCTTCGCCCACACCGGGAACCCGGGCGTATGCATAGAAATCCGCCAAGTCGTCTGGGGTAAAGGGGCGCAGGAGCAACCGCTCCGTTTCCAAAATAATTCCGGTGGTATCAAAGCCCTCCGCAGTTGTATACTCAACCATGATTTTCGGCTCCTTCCGGCAACGCGCTCCCCACCTGCACCCCGGATTTTTCAAAAAAATCCCGCACCCATGGGTCCCAGGCTTTGTCCAGGGATTTATCCAGGGCGAACTCCCGCTGGGCGGTGGCGGTGGTGAAGGCCACCCCGTCCTTCTCGTAGGTTAGATTTAAAAAAAGCGCGGCGGCGTTTTCATGGATTTGCGTGGGCGCGGGGTGGGAAAGAACAATTTTCAACAGCTTGGGCTTGATGCCGCGCTTGATGAGCGCGTAGACAAGGGGGCGCAAATCGCCCCAGGTGGCATGAGCGGCGGGGCGCGGCTCGTCTTCCGTTTCCAACTGCCCGGAAATGGAAATCCGCGTGGCCAGGGTCAGCTCCACATTGCGTACCGCAAAAAAATCAAGGAAATCTTCCCGCAACAACCGCCCCATGAAATCCTTGACGGCGGCGGGGTCCAAGGTAAATGCTTGCATAGGTACCTCCATAGAGTGTGTTGGCACCTATTTTATAGGACGCTGTATAATAAGTCACTATAGGACGGGAAGGGCCAATGCTTCTTGGCTACACTGGTTTCCAGGGCGTCCGCCACGGCGCGCAGTTCCTCCATGGCCGTGCGGATATGCTCCCGGCAAAATAGGGCATGGGCTTCGGTATCGTCGCATTTGCCCGCGTCCTCCATCAGAGCTTCCAGGGTGTCCAGTTTATTTATCAGGTGGGTGCAATTTTTCGAGATTGCGGCCAGTAGCCGTTCCTCCAATACGGATTCAAATGCCCCGCATTCCTTTTTGCGCTTCAAAAGCTTCGCCAGCTCATTTTGATAATCCACGCACCCGGGAATGATGCCGCCCTTTATCATGTCGCGCATGGTCATCGCCTCGATGGTGATTGTTTTGCAGTAGCACTCCATTCGGATGTGATGGCGGGAATGGATTTCCGTTTCATCGAACACGCCGTGCCTGACAAACAACGCGCCCTGGGCGGTAAGGGCAGGTAAGGCGTCTAGGGTATTTTTCAGATTGGACAAACCGCGCTGTTGCGCCTCGGCCGCCCATTCCTCGGAATAATTGTTGCCGTTGAAAATAATCCGCTTGTGCGCCTGAATGGTTGTTTTAATCAGGCGAATCAGCCCCGCGTTGAAGTCCGGCTCATTTTCCAGCGTGTCGGCAAACTGCGCCAATACCTCAGCCACGGCTGTGTTCAAGGCGATGTTGGGCTCGGCAATGGAAGACATCGCGCCGGGCATACGAAATTCAAATTTGTTTCCCGTAAAGGCGAAGGGGGAGGTCCGGTTCCGGTCCGTCGCGTCCTTGGGAAAATGGGGCAAGGCCGTCACGCCGATTTCCATGGGCTGTCTGTCCGCGCCCTGGTAGTCCACCCCCGCTTCGATGGCGTCTAAAATAGCGGTAAGCTCGTCGCCCAAAAACATGGACACGATGGCGGGGGGTGCTTCGTTGGCCCCCAGGCGCAGGTCGTTCCCCGCGCTGACCACAGACACGCGCAACAAATCCTGATAACAGTCCACGGCCTTGATGACCGCTACCAGAAACAACAGAAACTGCGCGTTTTCGTGGGGTGTTTCCCCCGGCTCCAGCAAATTGGTGCCCTTGTCCGTAGAGATTGACCAGTTATTGTGCTTGCCACTGCCGTTTACCCCGGAGAAGGGCTTCTCGTGTAACAGACAGGCCAGGCCGTGCTTGTCGGCGATGGATTTCATCAGCTCCATGGTCAGCTGGTTGTGGTCGGTGGCGATGTTGGTCGTGGTATAAATGGGGGCCATTTCATGCTGTCCGGGGGCCACTTCGTCGTGCTTGGTCTTGGCGTATACCCCCAGCTTCCACAGTTCCTCCTCCAGCTCCTGCATGAACATCGACACGCGGGGCTTTATACTGCCGAAGTAATGGTCGTCCAATTCCTGCCCCTTGACCGGCGGCGCGCCGAACAGTGTCCGCCCCGCGTACATTAAATCCGGGCGTTGCAAGTACGCCGCCTTGTCCACCAAAAAATATTCCTGCTCCGCGCCTACGGTGGCGTTTACCCGTTGCGCCGTGGTGTTGCCAAACAGCCGCAAAATACGCAACGCCTGGGTATTTAGGGCTTCCATGGAGCGCAAAAGCGGCGTCTTCATATCCAGGGACTCGCCATTGTAAGCGCAGAAAGCCGTGGGGATATACAGCGTCCCGTTCTTGATAAAGGCGAAGGACGTAATGTCCCAAACCGTGTAGCCCCGAGCCTCGAAGGTACAGCGCAGGCCACCGGAGGGAAAGCTGGAGGCGTCGGGCTCGCCGCGTATCAGTTCCTTGCCGGAAAATTCCATAATGATATTTCCATTGCCCGACGGGGAAATAAAGCTCTCATGCTTCTCCGCCGTAATGCCCGTCAAGGGCTGGAACCAATGAGTGAAATGGGTGGCTCCCTTTTCCACGGCCCAGTCCTTCATGGCGTTGGCCACCACATTGGCCACGTCAAGCTCCAAATGCGTGCCCTTTGACATGGTTTTTTTCAACGCCTTGTAAATATCCTTGGGCAATCTTGCGTGCATCACGGTTTCGTTAAACACCATGCTTCCAAAGAGCTCGGGAATATTCTTCATACCATTTCTCCTTATATCACAGAAATTTTTTAACTTTTTCCATGGCCTTGCTCACCTTTTCGTGCTCGGCAAAGGCACTCAGCCGGAAGAAGCCCTCCCCCTTCGCGCCGAAGCCCACGCCGGGCGCGCCCACCACGTTGGCCTCGCCAAGCAAAACATCAAAGAAATCCCATGAGCCCATCCCCTTGGGGCATTTCAGCCAGACATAAGGGGCGTTTTCCCCCCCCGTGTGCCAAATGCCCAAGCCGTGCAAAGTATCGGATATGAATTTCGCGTTCTTCATGTAATAGGCGATGTTTGCCTTCACCTGGGAGAAGCCCTCCGGGGTGAAAACCGCCCCCGCGCCCCGCTGTATGATATAGGGCGCGCCGTTAAACTTCGTGGTTTGGCGGCGGTACCACAATGGGTTCAATGCCGCGCCGTCGCGCACCAGAGCGTTGGGCACCACCGTATACCCGCACCGCGTGCCCGTGAAGCCCGCCATCTTGGAAAAGGAGCTTATCTCGATGGCGCATTCCTTCGCGTTTTCAATTTGGTAAATGCTTGTGGGCAAGGCATCGTCCTGGACAAAGGCTTCATATGCACTGTCAAAAAGGATGAGCGCGTCGTTTTCCATGGCGAAGTCCACCCACATTTTCAATTGCGCCCGGGAATAGGTTGCCCCGGTGGGATTGTTGGGGGAGCACAAATAAATAATATCCGCCTTCTTATCCGGCAGGGGCAAAAAGCCGTTGCCGGCGTTGCCGTCCATGTATATGATTTCCCGCCCGGCCATGATGTTGGCGTCTACATAGACGGGATACACCGGGTCGGGGATGAGCACTGTATTATCGTCCGCGAACAAATCAAGGATGTTCCCCAGGTCGCTGTTGGCCCCGTCACTGATAAAAATCTCGCTATCGTCCAGGGTCACGCCCTTTCCGGCATAATAGCCGCACACCGCCCGGCGCAAAAAGGGATAGCCCTGCTCGTCGCCGTACCCGCGAAAGGTACTTGCGTGGCCCATTTCGTCCACCGCGTGGCGCAACGCGTCCACCACCACCGGCGCGAGGGGCAGGGTGACATCCCCGATGCCCAAGCTTATTACCTCCCTTTGGGGGTTGCTTGCTTTGAAATCCTGTACTTTTTGGGTAATCGTAGTAAATAAATAATTTTTCTTCAATTTTAAGTAATTTTTATTTATTTTCATACCTCGCCTCCACTGGCGGCCCGTACAAGCCCAAAAAAAATGGGGTGGGGCTTGTTGGGCCTGCTTTTAAACTCGGGATGGAACTGAACCCCCATGAAAAACCGCTTTTCCGGTAGCTCCACCGCCTCCACCAGAAAGTCATCGGGGGAAACACCGGAGATGCGCAAGCCATGCTGTGTCATCTTTTCCCGGTAATCGTTGTTAAACTCGAAGCGGTGCCGGTGACGCTCACTGATGTCGTCTTGCTTATACAGCTTATGCAGTAATGAGCCCGCTTTTGCTTTACACGGGTACGCCCCCAGCCGCATGGTGCCGCCACTGCCCAGCCGCCCGATTTGCCCCGGCATGATGTCAATAACCTTGTGGGCGGCCAGCTCATCAAATTCCGACGAGTTCGCGCCCTCCAGGGCGCATACATGGCGGGCATACTCGATGACCGCTACCTGCATCCCCAGGCAGATGCCCAAAAAGGGGATGTCATGCTCACGGGCATACCGGCACGCGGCAATTTTGCCCTCAATGCCCCGCTCGCCAAAGCCGCCGGGTACAATCATGCCGTCAACCCCCTGGAGCTGATTGGGCATATCCGCTGTATTTTCGCTATCCACCCACAGGATTTCTACTTTTGCCCCCACCTCGAAGCCCGCGTGGTTCAGGGCCTCGATAATGGATAGGTACGCGTCGTGGAGCTTCACATATTTGCCCACAATGGCTATGGTCACGGTTTTTTGCCGCGCCTCGATTTTTTCCAGCATGGTTTTCCAGTCGCACAAATCCGGCGCGGGCAGGATAAGGCCCAGCTCGCGGCAAACCATTTCGTCCAGAGCGTTTTCGTGGAGCATAATGGGTGCCTCGTAGAGGGAATCCAAGGTGATGTTTTCAATTACGCAATCGGGCTTTACATTGCTGAACAGGGCAATTTTTTCTTTTATGCCCTTGCTCAACGGCTCGTCGGCGCGGGCCACGATGATATTGGGCGTGATGCCGATGGAGCGGAGCTCCTTTACGGAATGCTGGGTGGGCTTTGATTTATGCTCCCGGGACGCCTTCAAATAGGGCACCAGCGTGACGTGAACGAACAGGCATTGCTGCTCACATGAGATTTGCCGTATGGCCTCCAGGAAGGGCTGGCTTTCGATATCGCCCACCGTGCCACCGATTTCGGTGATGAGCACATCCAGGCCCTCCGTCGCGCCCCCATAAATGAACGCCTTAATTTCCTGGGTAACATGGGGTATCACCTGCACCGTACTGCCCAAATACCCGCCGGCGCGTTCGCGCTCCAGCACACGGGAATACACCCTGCCGGAGGTAAGGTTGCTGTGCTTGGTCAGATTTTCGTCGATGAAACGCTCATAATGCCCCAAGTCCAAGTCCGTTTCCGCGCCGTCGTCGGTGACGAAGACCTCCCCGTGCTGTAGGGGGCTCATGGTGCCGGGGTCCACATTCATGTAAGGGTCCAGCTTTTGCGCGGCCACCTTCAGGCCCCGCTGTTTGAGCAACCTGCCCAGCGCGGCGGCGGTAATCCCTTTGCCCAGCCCGGACACCACCCCGCCCGTAACAAAAATAAATTTCATATAGCCACCACCCCGTCAAATATTTTTTCACAGCCGCCGGTCATGTAAATGGTTTCATCGGTGCATCGTATGGTAAGCGCGCCGCCGGGCATGGCCACGGTAATGTCCGTATCCCTGTCGCAATGGCCGTTTAGTATAGCGGCAACCGCGCAAGCGCAAGCCCCTGTGCCACAGGCCAAGGTTTCGCCACTGCCCCGCTCCCACACACGCATTTTTATATGGCTACGGCTGAGCATCTCGGCTATCTCCAGGTTTACCCTGTCGGGGAACAAGGGGCTGTGCTCGAACAAGGGCCCGGTTTCGGCCAGCCTCCATGCCTCAACGTCCGCGCAAAACACGACGGCGTGGGGGTTCCCCATGGATACGCAGGTAATTTCATAAACCTGCCCGTTTATTTCCACCGGCTGTGCGATGACCGCTTCCCCCGCAAGCTGTACAGGGATTTTTCCCGGCTCCAAAATGGCTTGGCCCATGTCCACCTCCACCGCCGAAACAAAGCCCTGCGCTGTGATTAGCGAAAGCTTTTTTATCCCACTTAGGGTTTCGATGCCCATGTCCGTTTTGGTTACGATTTTATTTTCATATAAATACTTCGCCACACAGCGGATGGCGTTGCCGCACATTTTCCCCTCACTGCCGTCCCGGTTGAAGATGCGCATTTTCGCGTCGGCAACATCGGAGGGGAGCATAAGCACAATCCCGTCCCCCCCCACGCCAAAACGCCGCCGGCTTAGCCTGAGCGACAATGTCTGGGGTGCGGTGATACGCGTATGCGCGTCAAAGCAATTAAAATAAATGTAATCGTTTCCACAGGCTTGCATTTTGGTAAAATTAACCTTCATGGGCTTTCAGAATCCCTTCGGCAACCGCCCTTTTTGACACGCGTGTGTCCATGGCTTGCTTTTCGATATAGCGGTGGGCTTCGTTTTCGCTCATATGCATATAGGCGATTAAAACCCGCTTCGCTCTGTCTACAACGCGGATATCGTTGATTTTTTGCCTCAATACCTTATCGCCGGCGTACATGCGCGTGGCCTTCATGCGCGTGGCCTTGGCCAAGGTTATGGCGGACCACAGCACGCCTTTGCCAATGGGCCGTGAAAGGGTAAGAATGCCCTCGTTTTCGCAATGTGCTGAAACGGTATCGCTAAACTCGGCGGGAACCACAAGAATCACCTGTGATAACCCTTTTGTAATAATGTGCTGGGCAAGCTTTTCCCCGCTTTCGTCCTTCAGCGGCGCGTTTATGATTACCAGGTCAAATTCCTGCTCCAGCATTAGAAGGCGGGCCTCCCGGCCGGTGGAAACGCTTGCGGCATGGCTGAACCGCGCCATTTTCAAAACATCCTTAAAAAAAACAACGCTTTTCTCTGTATGGGAGATGACCAACGCGCTTTCCATCCCTACACCCACTCGAAATATCGCGCTCCCGTATAATTCACTTCGGTTTCCTTTGCCTTTACATAGGCGTCCAGCAATTTGCCTCCCACCACGCGCCGCACAAACCCGCTGTCCCGGGCAAGGGCTATGGCTTGGGTCAGGTTTTCGGGCAGTGCGTCCGTTTCCGGCGGCAAAGCCAATCCCTGCCCGATTCCCTCCAGACCCGCCTCCAAGAGAAGGGCGAGAGCCAAATAAGGGTTGAGGGAAGGGTCGGGGGTGCTGGGTATACGTTCGTAGGAATTGGCGAGGGGGTTCAAAAACAAAGTCATTTCGCGGCTCTTGGATAAAACACCTGCCGTAAAGCCCGCCGCGGCCTTTGCATGGGCGTCGCTTTTGAACACATTCACCCCTTTTTCAAAAAGGGAGAGGCTAATGTGCAACGCGCTTCCCGGCGCGTCCTGGATGGGCTTGGGCATGAATGAGGCAAACAGGCCATTGCGTGCGGCGATTTTTTTTACGATGGTTTTGAATGACATCAGATTATCCGCGCAACTCAGCGCGTCGGAAAAAGTGAAGCTGACTTTATTTTGCCCCGGCCCCTGCCCGTGATGGGCGGTTTCCGGCTGTATGCCGATTTCGTCCAGGGTCAGGCAAATTTCCCGGCGGATATCCTCGCTTTTGTCCAGGGGCGCGATGTCCAGGTAGCCGCCCTTGTCCACGGTAACGGATGTAGGCGCGCCGTTTTCGTCTGTCATAAACAGATAAAACTCACACGCCGCGCCCACCATGCACACAAAGCCCATTTCGGCGCATGTACCCACAGCGCGCTTCAAAATCTGGCGGCTGTCCAGGGCGAAGGGGGCACCGTTATGGTTTATGTCGCAAAAAAGCCGCGCCGTGCCCCCGGCCCCCGGCCGCCAGGGAAGCACCGTAAGGGTGGCGGGGTCGGGAAAGAGGCGCAAATCCGATTCGGATGCATCGGAAAAGCCCTTGATGGCGTGGCCGTCAAAGGATACGCCCTCCTCGAAGGCGCGGGGCAGGTCATCCGCCATGATGGCGATATTCTTCTGAAACCCAAACAAATCGCAAAAGCCCAAGCGGATAAATTTTACGTCGCCTTCCTTTATCAGCTCCAACACTTCCTGCCTTGTGGTGTTCAATCCCATGCCTCCTATTCCACGGTCACGCTTTTTGCCAGGTTCCGCGGTTTATCTATGTCCAGCCCCTTGTTGGCGGCGACGTAGTAGCTGAATAATTGCAACACAATGACGGACAGCGACGGCGAAAACAATTCATGTATATCGGGTAGCTTGAGCAATGATAATTTGTCGCTCTCCTCTGCTTGCGTTACATTGCTTACCAGGAATACCTTCGCGCCACGGCTGATAACCTGCTCTATATTGCTTAAAATCTTGGGGTACAGCCGCTGGCAACACGAAAGGGCAACCACCAAAGTATTGTCCTCCACCAGGGAAATGGTGCCGTGCTTCAGCTCGCCCCCGGCGTAGGCTTCCGAGTGGATATAGGAGATTTCCTTTAATTTCAGCGAGCCCTCCAGGGCAATGGCATAGTCAATGTTCCTGCCTATGAAAAATATGCTCTTGTACCCGATGCACGAGGCCGCGTATTTTTGTATATCGTCAACGTGATTCAACAGCTCCGTTATTTTACCGGGTATGGCGGCGATTTCCTCCAGGAGGGCTTTCGCGCCCTCCGGCGTCAGTTTTTGTAGCTCCAGCGCGAATTGAACCGCCAGCTTATACAGCACCACCAACTGCGTGGAAAAGGCTTTCGTGGTAGCCACGGCGATTTCCGGGCCGGCGGCGGTGTATACGGTGTGGTCCGCTTCCTTGGCCAAGGTGCTTCCCACCACGTTGACAATGGAAAGCGTAACCGCGCCCTTTGCCTTGGCCTCGCGCATGGCGGCGATGGTGTCGGCGGTTTCGCCGGACTGGCTGACCAAAATCACCAGTGTTTTTTCGTCAACGCAAGGGTCCTTGTACCTGAACTCGCTGGCCAGCTCCACCTCGATGGCGCGGAAGCGGCACAGCCGTTCGAATACGTACTTCGAGACAACCCCCGCGTTGTAGGCCGAGCCGCAGGCGGTGATTACGATTTTGTTAAAGGCCGTAATGTGTAACGGGTCAATGTTTATCCCCGATTGAATGGTCTCGCGCACCACCTTGGGCTGTTCCATAATCTCCTTGAGCATAAAATGGGGATAGCCGCCCTTTTCTGCGCTGTCCACGCTCCAGGTAATGGTCTCCGCTTCTTTGGCCAGGGGCTCCTTGTCCGTATTATAAAATTTGACGCTGTCCTTCGTCAGCACCGCGATTTCCTTGTCATCCAAATAGTACACCCGGTTCGTGTGCTTTAAAATAGCGGGTACATCCGAGGCGATGAAGTTCCCCTGCTCCGACACACCCACAATCAGCGGGTTATCCTTTTTCACCGCCACCAGCACATCCGGCTCCGCCAGGCACATAAGCCCCAACGCATAGGAGCCCTCCAGCGCGTTGGTCGTCTTTATCACCGTATCCAGCAAATCGCCTTCGTAATAATGCTCCGCAAGCTGTGCCACCACTTCGCTGTCGGTTTGGGAAGCGAAGGGTATACCACGCGCCTCCAGCCGTTCCTTCAATTGCTTGTAATTTTCTATGATTCCGTTGTGCACCACGGCGATTTTGCTTCCGCTACCCAGATGGGGATGGGAATTGATGTCCGAAGGCTCGCCGTGGGTGGCCCACCGGGTGTGGCCTATGCCCATGCGCCCGGCAATGGGAAGGCTCTCCAGCCGTTTTTCCAGCTCGGCCAGCCGCCCCTTTTGCTTGGCCACTTCGAAGCCGCCTTCGCCGAAAACGGCAATGCCCGCCGAGTCGTATCCGCGGTATTCCAGTTTTTTCAGCCCATCCACAATAATGGGAACCGCGTTTTCATCCCCCGCGTAGCCGATAATTCCGCACATATGCAACCTCCTAAGGTGCTTATAATATTAAATAATCTTCCCGCCCCGGCCCCACGGATACGTATTTGACGGGGCAGTCCACGGCGTTTTCGATATAGCGGATATAGTCCATTGCCGCCGGGGGTAAATCCCCGGCTTTCCTGCACATTGAAATATCTGCCCCAAAGCCCGGCAGATATTCATACACAGGCACCGCCTGTAGCAAATCGTCGCCGGAGGGGAAATCAAGGGTTCTGCCGCCGGCCACTTCATAGGCGACGCACACGGGAATCTTATTAAGATATGACAAAACATCTAATTTTGTGACAGCCAGCTCGCTGGCACCCTGTACCTGTATACCGTAGCGGCTTGCCGGAATGTCAAAGCCGCCCACCCGGCGGGGCCGTCCCGTGGCCGCGCCGTACTCCGCCCCGGCCTTGCGCAACGCGTCGGCCTCCTCCCCGAACATTTCCGCCGTAAAGGGCCCCTCCCCCACACAGCTGGAATAGGCTTTCATCACGCCCACCACCCGGTCAAGCTTTTTACCGGGGATGCCCGCGCCGATGCACGCGTAGGCCGCCAGGGTTTGGGAAGAGGTGGTGTAGGGATATATGCCGTAATCAATATCGCGCAACGCCCCAAGCTGTGCCTCCAGCATGATTTTTTTGCCTTCCCGGGCGGCGGCTGTCAGGTATGGAGTGGTATCTATAATGTAGGGAATCATTTTACTGCCATAGTGGTTCAGCCATTCCAGCAACGGCCCAAGCTCCGGCCCCGCGCCATAGGATTGTAGCGTCAGGCACTTCCATTCTACAATATCCCGGGCCTTGCCCTCAAGGGTCGCGGCATTGCGCAAGTCCCCCATGCGCAAGCCCTTTTTCATATACTTGTCTCCGTACACAGGCGCGATGCCGCGCTTGGTGGAGCCGTATTTTTTATCGCCCAGCCGTTCCTCCTCCAAGATATCCTGCATCCTGTGGTAGGGCATACAGATAAATGCCTTGTCGCTGATTTTCAAATTATCGGGCGTTACCGGCACGCCCTTCGCGGTGAGGGATGCTATTTCACCCGCAAGATGCTCCAGGTCGATGACCATGCCGGGACCCATAACGTTTACCGTACCGCCGCGCAAAATCCCCGAAGGCAACAAATTGAGAATAAACTTACCCTTGTCGTTAATCACGGTATGCCCCGCGTTGTTGCCCCCTTGATAGCGGCAAATAATATCATAATCCTCCGAAAGCAAATCCACCATCCGGCCCTTGCCCTCGTCACCCCAGTTGATGCCTACCACTGCCGTCAGCATGATATGTCTACCTCCAGTCCCAATAACCCGCGGTTATCATTTAGTATGTTTTTCACACACGTTAAAAATTCCTCCACCTGCCGGGCCGCCCGCCCGGTGAATGCCCCTGCGTCCATAATGTGCCCAAGCTCTTCGGCGGTTACATTCATTTCCGCGTCATTGACAATCCGGGTGAGCAAATCATTTTCCCCGCCATGAAGTTTTATCCGGTTGGCGGCCTCCAGGGCATGTACGCGGATACGCTCGTGCAGTTTTTGCCTGTCGCCGCCTTTTTTTACACAATGCATTAAAATATTTTCCGTGGCCATGAAGGGCAGCTCTTCCACCAGATGCTTTTCAACTATTTTGGGATACACGCTCATGCCGCCGGCGATATTGCACATAAGGGATAGTATCGCGTCTGTGGCGAGAAAGGCTTCGGGAATGGAAATACGCCGGTTGGCGGAATCATCCAGGGTGCGCTCCAGCCATTGGGCACTTGCCGTAAGGGCGGGGTTGAGGGCGTCCACCATAACATACCGGGCCAAGGAGGCGATACGCTCGCTCCGCATGGGGTTGCGCTTATACGCCATGGCACTGGAGCCCACCTGCCCCGTTTCAAAGGGCTCGTCTATTTCCTTCAAATGCGCCAACAGCCGTATATCGTTGGAAAATTTGTACGCGCTCTGGGCGATGCCGGAAAGGGCGGACAAGGCAAAGTAATCCATTTTCCTGGAATAGGTTTGCCCGGTTATGGGATATACCCCATCGAAGCCCATCTTCGCGGCGATTTTTTCTTCCAATTGCTTTACCTTTTCATGGTCGCCGTCAAACAAGGCCAGAAAGCTCGCCCCCGTCCCCGTTGTGCCCTTGCACCCCAACAGCTTCAACCGGCTCAGCGCGAAATCCACATTCTCCAAGTCGAAAAGCAAATCCTGTATCCACAGGGTTGCGCGTTTTCCCACCGTGGTGGGCTGTGCCGCCTGAAAATGGGTATAGGCCAAGCAAGGCAAATCCTTATACGCTTCGGCAAAGCCCGCCAATTGTGCCACTACGTTTACGAGCAGTTTCTTCACAAGCCGCAACGCCCCGCGCTGGAGCAAAATATCCGTATTGTCCCCCACATAACAGGAAGTCGCGCCCAAATGGATGATGGGCGCGGCCTGGGGGCACTGCGCGCCATAGGCTTTAATGTGCGCCATGACATCGTGCCGGGTTTCCCGCTCAAACACTGCCGCCACATCGTAATTTATATCCGTGGCGTGCCGCTTCATCTCGTCTATCTGTGCGTCGCTTATGCCCAGCCCCAGCTCCCGCTGGCTTTCGGCCAAGGCAATCCACAAGCCTCGCCATGTGGCAAATTTATTGTCATCGGAAAAAATAAAACCCATGTCCCTGCTGGCATACCGTTTGCACAGCGGATTCTCATACACCGAAGCCATTCACGCCGCCCCCATTAAAAAGACGTCCATCCCGCAGTTGAGCCAAAACCCAACCACAACGCAATGAACGCCTTTGTCCACAAATTCAATTCACTGGAACGATACCATAGTTTCCATGCGGGGTCAATGAAGTTAAGCGGTTTCAGGCATTGTATGGCTAAAATTTATTTGTTACAATTCAAGTACAGAATATTTGCGGTAAATTCGGAGGGATTTATGAGTATGTATGCACAAGTGAAGGAACGCTACGCCGCGCTGGGCGTGGACACGGAAAAGGCGATAGCCGCGTTGCAGGGCATCCCCATTTCCATTCACTGCTGGCAGGGTGACGATGTAGGCGGCTTCGACCGGGCCAGCGACGATTTGACCGGGGGCATTCAGGCTACGGGGAATTATCCCGGCAAGGCCCGCACCCCGGTAGAGCTGATGGCGGACTTCGACAAGGCCCTTTCGTTGATACCCGGCAAGCACCGGATAAATTTGCACGCTTGCTACGCCATTTTTGAGGGGGACAAGGCCGACCGGGACGCGCTGACGCCCGCCCATTTTGCCCGGTGGGTGGACTACGCCAGGGAGCGGGGGCTGGGCATTGACTTTAACCCCACGTATTTCAGCCATCCGGCGGTGAAGGACAATTTGACCCTTTCCAGCCCCGACGAAGAAACCCGCGCCTTTTGGGTGCGCCACGGGATTGCCTGCCGGCGCATTGCCGCGTCCATTGCCGAGGCGTTGGGCAAGCCGGTGGTGCACAATATTTGGATTCCCGACGGCTTCAAGGATGTCCCCGCCGACCGGCTGGGCCCCCGGTTGCGCTTGCAAAAAAGCCTGGACGAAATCCTGGCCGAGAAATTCGAAAATGTCATTGACTGCGTGGAGAGCAAGGTTTTCGGCATCGGGCTGGAGTCCTTCACCGTGGGTAGCAGTGAGTTTTACCTGACCTACGCCGCCGGCCGCAAGGATGTGTATGTGCTGTTGGACAACGGGCATTATCATCCCACGGAATTTGTCAGCGAGAAAATCTCCAGCTTGCTGACCGGCTTCGATAAAATTCCCCTCCATGTGACCCGCCCCGTGCGCTGGGATTCGGACCACGTGGTACTGCTGGAGGATGAGCTGAAGGAAATCGCCAATGAAATCGTGCGCAACGACGCCTTGGCGCGTGTACTTATCGGCCTGGATTTCTTCGACGCTTCCATTAACCGGGTGGCGGCCTGGGTGGTGGGGGTGCGGAATATGCAAAAGGCTTTGCTGGGTGCATTGCTATGCCCCTGGGACAAACTGCGCCACATGCAGGACGCCGGCAATTTCACCGCGCTGATGGTGGAGATGGAAATGTACAAGACGTTACCCTTCGGCGTGGTGTGGGAGGAATTTTGCGCCCGGAATAACGTGCCCGACGACGGAAGTTGGCTGAAAACCGTACTGGCTTACGAAAGGGATGTCTTACTAAAACGCGTATAACGGAGGATTTTTGCCATGGACATAAATAAACTGACACCCGCCCTTACCCGTTCCACGGGTAAAATCACCATGTTCGCCGACGGCTTCGTGGACGAGGTGTGGGAAATCATCAACGCCCGGGCCAGTATGACGGAATATTCCCTGTTTTCGAAAATGAACCAGTGGGCCCAGCGTATCATAGACAGCGGCTCCGGCGGCGTGGGGGTGGAGCTGGTGCGCAAACGCCGGGCCTTCGGCGGATTTTCCCCCAATATCGGCTACGCGGCGGCGCGGCTGGGGGTTGGTGCCACCTTGTTCGGGGTTTTCGGCAAGGGGCAATTGCACCCGGTGTTCGAAGAGGTGGGCGCGCTTTGCACCGTACATTCCCTGGACGACCCTTCCGTAACCCATGTCTTCGAATTTGACGACGGGAAGATACTCATGTCCCACATGGAATCCGTACAGGAGGTAAGCTGGGCGGGCATCATCGACCAGGTGGGGACGAAAAAAATGCGCGCCACCCTCTATGAGTCGGATATCATCGGCGTGGGGTATTGGTCCTTGCTCCCGGCCTTCGACGAGATTCTGGAAAATGTCTGCGCCCATCTGCCCCAGGACGGCAAGACGCGCCGTTTCTTCTACGACTTCGCGGATTTCCGCAAAAAAGATGAAGCCTCCCTGAAAAAAACCCTGGAAAACCTGCGGCGGCTCAACGCCCGGCACCCACAAATGCTAAGCGTCAACGAGCACGAGGGCGCGGCCCTCTTCGCCCTGTACGGCGAAAGCTTTGACGACGCGGGCCGCCCGGTGCAGGAAAAAACCGAAGCGGTGCGCCAGGGGCTGGGGCTAAATGAGCTCATCATCCACGCGCCCCATTTCGCCGTGGCGGCATCACAGGACGAGGCTCCGGCCTTCGCCCAAAGCATGTTCTGCGAGAAGCCCGTCCGCACGGCGGGAGCGGGGGATACCTTCAACGGCGGGTACATCGCGGCCAGGCTGGCGGGGCTGAATATCCAGGAACGCCTGGATGTGGCCAACGCCGCCGTGGGCTACTTCCTGCGCAACGCCGCCTTCCCGAAAATCGAGCATCTGCAAGGTTAAGACATGGCTTGGAAAACGCGGGGCCTGCGGGGGAGTTTGTTCGAAGAGCTCATCGACATGACCAACCAATTGTACCGCCAAAAGGGCCTGGCCCTCATCCAAAAGGTTCCCACCCCCATCACCCCCGTTGCCGTGGACAACAAGGCCCACACCATCACGGCGGCCTATTTCGAAAAAAAAAGCACCGTGGATTTCATCGGTGCGGCCCAGGGCATTCCCATTTGCTTCGACGCGAAGGAAACCCGCCAGCTCAACCTCCCCCTGCGCAATATCCATGACCATCAAATCGCCTTCATGGAGGATTTTCGCAAGCAGGGGGGGGTGGCTTTTTTGCTGGTGCATTTCTATGAAAAAAGGGAGATGTTCCTCCTGCCCAGCGAGGCCCTGGCGGCGGCCAAGGCGAAAATCCCCACCGGCGGGCGCAAGTCCATCCCCTACGCGGACTTCGACCGGGGCTTGCTTGTACATAACCAAAACGGCTTCCCCGTCCACTATTTGGTGGCGGTGAACGCGTATCTGGCGTAAGTTTTATTCCTCCCTGCGGAAGGAAATCTCCGACGCGTCCAGGATTTCCTCCGGGGTGATGCCCTGGCGGTAGCATAACTCCAACAGCTTGTCGATGATTTGTTTTTCGCTGATGACGATTTTTTCCTCGGCGTTGCGGCGGTGTTGCAAGATATGAACCGCGGGGAGGACGAAGGCCAGGTTGATAAATGCGGCGTAGATAAAGGTGAGCATACTTATGGACAGCATGGGCCCCAGCGCGCCGGGGTCGTCCAGCATCAAAAGTATCATGCTGACGTTCATCAAAGCGTCGATGATGGCGGCGAACAGCACCGCCTTGCCCAGTAGCCTGAACAGGCGCACGGCCTTGTCCTGGGTGGCGGCGGGGAGTACATATTTTTTGCTGAACAAAGCGTTGACGGCGGCGGTGAAGGTTTTAAATTCCCCGGTGGCGATGATGACGGCGGTCATGGCCACGATGTGCCACATCATTGTGGGCAAGTCTAGAAATTCCGCCGGTACCCAAAAGCCCGTCCAGCTTGCCAATAGCATTGCCATAAACATAGCCCAAGCCAGTAAAATTACGATACTCACAGTCACTCTCATGGTTCTCATCCCTTCCGGGCAACCCCGCCCACGTGAAATAACAAATAAAATATGGGCGGAGTATATCCCGCCCATGGTGAAGAAGTCATGGTGAATGTGTGAAGGTTTGGTGAAGGTTTATAGATTCTTATAAAGGAGGCTTATAAATGAAAGATAATTATGATTTCAACAATATGAAAAGAATCCCAAATAGAATTGCACAGCGTCTGGGTAATAAGGCAAAACCTGCTTTAATTGATATAAAAAATGCAACATGCGATGAATTGGATGCTTTAGAAAAAAAACTAGCGCAACTTCATCCTAGTGATAGACAATTTTACAAAGATTGTTGTGAAAGAAAGTACAATATACAACGTGTGCTGTGAAGGGTGTAATTAACGCTACTTAGTTATAAAGGATATGTGTTGCAGCAATCCTCAACTAAGATGGCGTACCTCATTTCGTCGTATAAGCGACCTTGTTGAATACAGCCTTGTCGTAATGTTCCCTCATAAGTCATACCGCATTTTTTCATAACCCTACCCGATGCCGGATTTTCTGACGCATGACCGGCATAAACACGGTTATATCCTATCTCGGTGAAAAAGAAATCAATAACCCGCTTTACGGCCTCGGTCATAATTCCTTGCCCCCACCAATTTTCTCCAAGTTCGTATGCAAGCTCAATTTGCCCGATGCGTTCGTCCATTTTATTAAGCCAACCACCCCGCACCCTACCAATCAATCCATTCGTCGATTTTAATTGTATCGCCCAGTTGTAATAGTCAAGATTATCATATTTAGCAAACCATTTTTCAGTAAATATCTTATTCGGATAAAGGACATCTTCTATGCTGTTCATTGGTTCATAATTTGTCCATTTCAAAACATTATAATTACTCCAGACGTTATAAAACATAGGCTCAAGGTCACTTATAATAAAACGACGAAGTATCAACTTTTCTGTTTCAAGTGTAACTGTTCCTTTATGAGTCATATCAATAACCTCCAAAAAAATTCGCACGTACCATGCTTAGTGTGGTACATAGGTGCGCCCTTTGTTTTAGCTATTCAGCCAATAAAGTCATTTTATCACAACAATAGTGCTTTTGAGGCAAAGTTTTCCGAACGGCGTTATTTCCACCCTTCATAGCACACATTCTAACGCTTAATAGTTAGCTAATATTTTGAGCAGGAGAAGAATAATGGAAATCTGATACGATAGCGCATAACCTTAGCCAACTTGAAAAATATCTAGTGCAAGGCTACTATGTACGTGGGCAAAAATTTATATTATACTGTCGGTGAAAAGAGGGGGTAAGACATGGGAGGTTTCGACAAGAATAAGTACAAGAGCCTTTGTCTATTAGGTGGATACAACGAGATTGTTTCATATCTAAAAGAGCTTGATGATGGCTCGGAGTTACTTGCGAAATACAAGCGTATTTTTGAGGGTGACGAGTATTTCCTAAAAGCCGATGACGAGCGTATTACTCCGTTTTTGCTTGTTTATGAGGATTTTCTAAAATGGATGCTCAAGACTAATCCCACAACAATTGAAGCTCAAAATGCCATTGTCGAAAAATTAAAGCCCTTCATTCCGAGGGTGGGTTTGTATGCAAAAATCTCCAAAAGGTTTGCATATTTGGCTATGAATATTCTTGTTCCGAAATATTTTAAGAAATATGGCTATCATGCGATTTTTGGAGATGTAGATATTTATCCTAACTTGGTTTTATGGCGCAAGCAGACAGCTCGAAATGAAATGGTCGAGTTGCCAAATGGGCAGGTCGAAATTGAGGTTGTCGAAATGGACGGCTTGATTACAAGGGGTTGGGCCGATTATTTGTCTATGGGCGAAATCGGTACAGGTGGTTGGGTCACAAAAAGAGGGTGTACATATTTCAAAGAAAAATATGACACGGAATTAGATGAGTTTAAGGTAAGTCTATTGAAGCATGAAGGGCAACATTTTTTTGATAAAAAAAGACATCCAAAAATGAATAGTGTTGATTTGGAATACCGTGCTAAACTTGTGGAATTGATTTACCTCAAGGAAATGGACACATTTTTTCACTTCCTTAAAAATATGGCTACTACCGATGATAAAACACGTGCTCATGCTTATGCAGAACGAAAAATCATTCAGGGTCTGTCCAAAAAGATATTTGATGTTGAATTGGAATTGAACCAAAATTCGTGGGAATTAAAACGTGATGCAATCCCTACGGCGGCACAAGCACTTCTTGATGAACATAGCGATATGATGACGAGTTGGAATGGGAAAAATGTATTGATTTAATAATACAGGATGGAAGATAATTACCATCACAGCGTTCTGCTTATAATATGTCTACTTATAATATGATATGTTTTCCTTTCGATGCCATTGCGATGGTTCTTGCAAAGAAGTCGCAACTGGTATGCAAGTGGGGCAGTTTTTGTCTTAGCACTTCAAGTTCTGAAGCTGTGTATAACCGCTTTATTTCCGCATATCCAAAGCCAAACATCTTTAAATTCGGACAATTTTGAAGAAATTCTACGTCTTTGAAAATGATTCGTTTGCCTTTTGTAGATGCTTTACCTGATATAGATAATTCCTCAAGATTTTTCATGCGATATAGCGGCGAAAAATCTTCAATGTTATTAATTGAATATAGGTTTAAAACGCTTAAATTTTGCAAACAGTCAAGAAATGATACATTCGGTAGCGGGGAGCGAAATCCATCAAAATAAAGGGCTTTTAATTTAGGGACATTTTGAAGCACAGATAAATCCAGCTGAGTTCCCCATTTAATCCGTAAAATTTCTAAGTTTTCTTGATGACAAACAGCCTCCAATACTTTCTGCGTGATTCCTGTTCGGAAAAGAACCCCTGTCAGTGCTTTGGGATTTGTCTTAAAAAACGCAATCCATTCGTCAATGATTTGTTTTTGCTTCTTTTCCTGTTCCTTCAAGCTACAGGCCATCTCGGTAAGACCCGGATATCCAAATCCGGGTTCATTCGACCCGACCAATTGTGTACAGGCAAGTTGAATATATGCTTGGCCTTGATACTCGTCTAGTCTAACCATATTTGATTCATCATAGGTGGGTGCAAATCCCCCAAACCCACCAAAAAAATAAGGATAACGGGCTTCCGCTTCTGGTTGAGTCAATGTGAATCCCTCCCTGTAGGTTATATAAATTTCATCGTATGCACCCAATATAGCGTTACGGTGTAGAAAACACAATCGCCGTCCCCTCCCCCGGTTCGCTTTCGGCGTGGATTTCCCCGCCGTGGGCGGTGATGATTTCCCGGGCAATGGCCAGGCCCAGGCCGGAGGAGCCAGCGGAGCCGGGCTTGTGGGTGCGGGCGGGGTCCACCCGGTAGAACCGCTCGAAAATATGGGGGAGATAAGCGGGGGGAATGCCGATGCCATTGTCGCGGACGGTGACTTTCACCGTGCCGTGGGCGGCCTCCGCGCTTACGGATACGCGGCCAGTCGGTAACAAATTGTTATCGGCTGGGTTCGTATCCTTGGCGTATTTCACCGCGTTGGAGAGTAAAATGCGCACCACCCGCCGGATGGCGTTTTCGTCGCAGATGGCCGAAAGGTTGGGGGCGATGGCCGCTTCAAAGGAAAAATCCGGCGCGATGAGCCGCGCCTCGGCCATGCCCTCCTCCAGCAGACGGGTCATGTCCACGGGCGCGAAATGGTAGATTTCCTTGCCGCTGTCGCTCCGGGCCAGCATGAGTAGGCTGTCCACCAAATCATTCATGCGCACCGCCTCGGACTTGATGGTGGCCAGGCTTGCTTCCAGCAGGTGCGGGTTATCGTGGGCGCGGCGCAGGAGCAAATCCGCATGGCCGTTGATGACGGTGATGGGGGTGGCCAGCTCGTGGGAGGCATCGGAAATGAAGCGTTTTTGCCGCTCGATGTAGCCGCCCAGCCGGTGGGCCATTTGGTTGAAGGCGGCGGCGTATTCGCGGATGTCCTCGCTTTCATCGTATACCACCAGGGGCTTGGTGAAATTCATGTTGCCGATTTCGCGGATTTTTTCAATCATCAGGCGGATGGGGTTCATGGCCTTGTCAATGACCACCGCGCTCACCACATAGGCCAACAGCGCGGTGACGGGCAACGCGAAAAAAGCCACGTATGGCGCGTTGGGCCGGATATCCAAAATAAATAATTGCAAAATGAACATGACGGCGGTGATGGCCGCCGTGGAGAATAGGGTGAGGCGGGTGGTGCGGTTCCAGTTTTTCATTTGCGCGCCATGTACCCCTTCCCGCGTACGGTGTGAATCATCTCCCGGTGGGTATGCGTGACCAGCTTGGCGCGGATGTTTTTGATATTGGTGTCGATGATATTGGACTCGCCGTAGAAATTGCCAAAGACGGCCCGGATGATTTCCTCCCGGGTTTTCACCTTGCCGCTGTGCTGGTGGAGATACGCCAAAATTTCAAATTCCGTTTTGGTCAGTTTCACTTCTTCGCCGTTCACCAAGGCGCGGTAGCTGTCCTTACATATATGTAGCCCCTCGCCGGGGGTCTCCCGGGGTTGGCCTGCGCGGCTGATGTTGCGCCGTACCCGGGCAATCAGCTCCAGGGTATCGAAGGGCTTGGTCACGTAGTCGTCCGCGCCGGCGTTGAGGAAGGCCACCTTGTCGTATATTTCCTTCCGCGCCGTAAGGATGATGACGGGGACGGGGCTGGTTTTGCGGATTTCGCGGAGCACTTCCAGCCCGTTTTTGACCGGGAGCATCACATCCAGCAGTACCAAATCGTATTCATTGTGGGAAAAAAGCCGTACCGCCGCATCGCCCTCCGGGGCCACGTCCACGGTGAAGCCCTCCCATTCCAGCTCCGCCCGGAGAAAGGAAACGATGTTTTCCTCGTCCTCGCACAGCAGTAGCCTATTCCCCATCGCGCTCTTCGCCCTTTCGCGCCGCGACAAGGAGCATCACCAGCGTGGGGCCGATAATCAAGCCCAACAGCCCGAACAGCCGGAACCCAATGAATATCGACATCAGGGAAACCAAGGGATGCACGCCAATCTGGTCCCCCAGTATCTTGGGCTGGAGCACCTGCCGCGTGATGGTGATGATGCCGTAGATGATGGCAAGGCTGATTCCCTGCCGCGTGTCACCGATGATAAAGGAAAGCAAGGCCCAGGGAATCAGCACCGACCCCGCACCCACAATGGGCAAAAAGTCCAGCACCGCAAGGAGCAAGCCCAGGAACAGCGCGAAGGGGCTACGGATAATCAACAGCCCGATGATACTGATAATGCCCACCATGCTCATCAAAATGTACTGGGCGCGGAAATAGCCCGCCATAGCCTGGGAAAAGCTCTTCCGCGTCTGCCGGAAATGCACGGCCAGCCCCTTGGGGCACGCCCGGGCCACAGCGGCGAAAATCCGCTCCCTGTCCGCCATGAAGAAATACGCGCTTACCAGCGTGAGGATGACGTTAATCAAAAATTCCGGTACCGCCGCCGCCCAGCGGGGGGCCTGGTCCTGCACCACGTCGCCGAACAAGCCCATCACGGCGGAAACCAGCATATCCTGCAAGTCCGGTATGGACAGCGCGGGGAAATTGTCCGCGAAGCGGGTCAGCCATTCCTCAAGGCGGTACACAATATCTTCGATGTGCGTCGGCGCGGCCTCTACAAAGGAAGCCACCTGCCGAATCAAGGTGGTAATCAGCCAGGTGCCCAGGCTGGCCGCCGCCGCCAGAAAAATCAGCAAGCACAGCAAAGCCGCCATCCACCGCTTAAACTTAAAGCGGTGTAGCATCAGCCGAATCAGCGGCTCCATTAACAACGCGATAATAAATCCAAAGAAAAACGGAGAAAGGAAATCCCACAAGAAAGTAAAGAGCGCGTACACCAGTAAGGTAATCAGCGCGAAGAAGGCCATCCGGTCGATGATTTGCTTGTTGCGCATATACATTTCGTACATTTTACCCTCCTTGTGGCGTGCGAAATTTGCGGCGAGAAGTGGAGCAAGCCTCCTATATTTTACCATATATCGCATATAGTGCTTGTTAGGCTTGTGCAACCAAACGGGCACCGCCCCATTGGAAAGGAGCGTGGGGGTATGAGCGATTTTACATTGCCTACCAACATAAAGCAAATTGGAAGTATCGGCGACGGGTTGCGGATTTACGTGGAGGACTATGTCTGTACATTTCTGCATCAGTACGCAGAGGCGGGGGGCTACAGCGAGCGGCTGGCCTTCCTGGTGGGGCGGCATCTGGAGATTGACGGCGCGCCCATCGTGTTTGTAAACGGTGCGATTCACGGTAAGCACACCGAGGAAAGCGAGGGCTTTTTGCGCTTCTCGGAAAAAAGCGTGGACTACGCCCAGCAAATGCTGGAGGAGCATTTCAAGGGCATGGAAATCATCGGGTGGATGCAATCCCAGCCGGGGTACGGGACATTCCTCAACCAGCAATACGCCGGGTACCATGTGCGGCAGTTCCACAAGCCCTATCAAATTATGCTGGTGGCGGACCCCTTGGAACGCGCCACGGTTTTCTACGTACCCAACCCCAACGCCATGACCCCCGGCGAGCGCATGACGGAGCAAAGCGGCTATTTCATCTATTACGACAAGAACACGAACATGCACGAATACATGCTGGCCAATAAAGCCATGGATTATACCGCCAAGGCCCCCACTTTTGTTGACATCCAGCCCAATATGTACACCGAAGACGAGCTGGAGCTGGCGGAAATCAACCCCCCCAAGGAAGACAGGGAAGAAGAGCCCCCCCTGGTGGGGCCGCGCTATTCCGGCTACCGCGAGCGCGACGACGCAGAAGAAAGCCTGCGTACCCCCAGCCGCTACGCTAACCAGCGTATGCGCAAACGGGGTGCGATGTTACCCCGGCGTCCCATGCAGTTGATAGGGAGCCTGTGCGCGGTGCTCTTGGTGATTGTATTTGTCATGGGCTTCGAGCTGGTGCGCAACCAGGACCGCATCGAGCGTATGGAAATCGAAATCGGCTTCCTCACCACGGGCTACCGCAATCTGCTTGCGCAAATGGCCAACGGCGGCCTGACCCCGGTTTTCGCCGAGCAGGACTTGGTGAGCGCGCCCACCGGCGTTGAAACCGGCGTGTTGCCCGACCCCCCCCCCCNCNCCNCCCCCNNNNCNNCCCCCACCCCC
>WQSR01000014.1 GCA_009787785.1 Defluviitaleaceae bacterium | reverse complement strand
AGAAATAAACAAACGTTTAGAGATAGTAAAGTCACTAAGAGGAATTATTCCATCTAACTTTGATATTGATGCCCTGCGAGAAGAAAGAATGGCAAAGAGAGGGTTATTATAATGAAAATCCTCATAGACACAAATGTTATTCTTGACAGCCTTGCGTCAAGGAAGCCACATGATAAGAATGCGGATGATATTTTTGACTTGATAGCTAAAAATCATGTAGAGGGTTATCTTAACACCAGTAGCGTAACCGATATTTATTATATTTTGAGAAAAACGCTAGGAGATACAGCCAGTAGGAACGAAATTAAAAAAGTTTTGTATGTTTTGCAAGCGATAGAAATTACAAAATCTGATTGTCAAACCGCTCTTGATTCACCATTGCCAGACTTCGAGGACGCATTGTTAGTAGTTTGTGCCGAGAAGGTGAAATTGGATTATATTGTCACTCGTGATGAAGCGCTTCTAGTGCTTCCCAATGCTGTTTCCCCAACTGAATTTTTAAGCAAGATAATTATGTGAATCAAGCACAACAACAGGAGGCAGGGTATGAAAAAATTGTTTATGGTTTTTGTGTTAGTCACCATGTTCGCCGGAATTTTATTGCTGGCTGGGTGCAGTCAAAGTGACTCAGATTTAGTAGGTACGTGGACATGGGATGAGGAGGCCAGCTTTGTAACCACCTTCAACGCAGATGGCACAGGCTCCCATGCGAGAACCTGGGGATATGGCACAACGTTTACCTGGACAACATCAGGCAAAAATATATATTGGGAATACCCAAATCACCCTCGAATGTACACTGGGTTTAGCATAACAGACGATGTGTTGATTATCATTATGGACGATGGCACACGCTTTCGTTATATCAGGAATTAAGGTAAAGGGTGTGTTTGTTATTTCCGCGCCGACAGGCACGGAAGCCCCCAGCAGGGCGCACTGTTATGTAAAAACGTATTGCTATCATCTGGCATATGCAGTACAGTAACTGCAAGCAGAGAAAGGGGTTACACATATGTCTAAGGCGATAACCGTAAGGGTAGATGAAACTATAAAGCAACGCGCAGAGGAAACCTTGGACGAAATAGGTTTGAATATGACTACCTATATTGTTTCCAGTCTTAAAGCATTGGTAAGGGAGCAAAAAGTACCCTTTGAATTAACAACAAAACAGCAGGCTAATGCGAATTATATTGCCAAGCTTGATGATTCTATTGCACAGGCGGAGCGCGGCGAAGTTGTGATGTACACCAAAGCACAAATGCGGGCTATGGAAAAAACACAATGAACCGCTATTTTACAAGCCGTGCCGACAAGGAATACAAAAATTGGCAGAAAGATAATCTCAATGTGTTCATTAAAATAAACGACTTAACGGACAGCGTTGAAGAACATGGAATGTTGGGTGGCATCGGGAAACCGGAGCAATTGCGGCACTACGACACGCCAACATTTTCAAGGACAATAACAAAAGGTGACAGACTCGTCTATAGACCTCACGGAGAAGGTGATTTGCTTATCATTTCGTGCAAAGGGCATTATGATGATAGGTAGGATTTCACCGCCCAAAGGGGCTGTCTTTCTTCGTTGAAAAAGACAGCCCCTTTTTGAAAAGGTAATTATCCCCCTTCCCGCGGGTTACTGCGACCCCTTGACAAAATGACACCACTGTCATATTATGAATATATGACAGTGGTGTCATTGTCATTATAAGGAGGTGCATGGCTTTCCCACGCTCACATTTTGAAAGAAAGCGCGAGGACAAACAGCGTAAGATATTGGACGCGGCCAAGCGCGTGTTCTGCCGCAAGGGGTTTCTGGCGGTGAAGATGCAGGATATTATCAACGAGTGCGGCATCAGCCGCGGGGGGATATATATTTATTATGCGTCGGTGGACGAGGTTTTCCTTGGGGTGGTGAAGCGGCGCAACAAGGAGGGCATCACGTCGATTAATGCGTCGGTGGATGCCCGTGAGCCCTTCGAGGCGGTGTTTGGCGCGTACATGGCCAAGCAGAAGGAGCGGCTGATTAATTTTGAAAACAGTTTGTTCCGCGCCTATTGCGAGTACATTTTCTCCAGGCCCAAAACGGCGGTTCATGCCTTCCGGGATACGCAATTGAATAACTTGCGGGAATCCGTGGAAGCGATTTTGCACCTGGGAGCCAGCCAGGGGGCGGTGGATGCCGCACAGGTGACGCAGTTGGCCATCCATGTTATCGCCGTGGTTGACGGGCTAAGCATTTTGGCCTTGGGGGACGCGCTGACGGAGGATATCGTCGACGCGCAGTTTGGGATTCTTATGAAAATCATAAAAAAGGGGGATGTGTCCTGTGATTAAAAAAGCGATTGCCGTGATGTGTATGCTTATGCTATTGGGGGTGCTGGCCGCCTGTGGCACACAGGACGCTGAGCCCATCCGCATTGGCCTGACCATTGACGAATCCAACCCCCTGCGGGGGGAAGCCGCCAGCCGCGCCATGGCCCAGGCCATGGAGGATTTTTTGGGCATACCTGTGGAAGCGGTGCTGGACATTTCCTATCTGGTGGGGACGGAGGCCATGCGGGCGGGGCATTTGGATATTATGCTGGTGTCGGCCTTCAATTATATACACACCTCGTCGGTGGTGGATGTGGAATTGCTGGTGTCCTTGCCCATCCGGCCCGGGACGGTGAACAACTCCGTTTTTATTACCTGTGCCAGCCGGGAGGATATACAGTCCATCGCGGATTTGCGGGGGATGACCGCCGCCTTTGTGAGCCCGACCTCTACTTCGGGCTTTATTTTCCCGGTGTATCACCTGACCAGCACGCTGGGGCTGAACCCGGATTTGATTACGAATCAGGGGTATTTCTTCGACACGGTGACATTTACGGGGGGGCATGAGCACAATATCTTCGGTGTGGGCTTCGGCGACTTCGACGCGGCGGCCATCGGGGGTATGTTCCTGGAAAATATGGAGGAGCGGGGGCTGATTGACGCCGCCGACTTCAGGGTCATTGCCCAAACCGAGGCGGTGCCGGACCCGGCCTATATCGTGCGGAGCGCGCTGGGCGCGGATTTGATAGCGCGGATACGGGAATTTTTCACCCAGTTTGACGACCCGGCTTATTTTGCGGAAAACTGGGGCGATGGGAATATCCGCTTCGGCCCGCCGGATGTGGCGGGGTTTGCCTATGTGCGCTCTGTGGTGAACGCGCTGGGGCTGGATTAGTATGCTGGAAATTTGCGCGCTGGTGAAAAATTTTACCCACCCCGACACGGAGGTGCTACACAAAATCAATCTGACCGTCAGGGCCGGGGAATTTGTGGTGGTAATCGGCCCCTCCGGTTCGGGCAAGACCACGCTGATACGTTGCATCAACCGGCTCACCGACCCCACGGCGGGGGAGATTTTCTTCGAGGGACAGCCCACCAGCCAGCTGAGGGGTGCGAAGCTACGCGCCCTGCGGACGCAAATCGGCATGATTTTTCAGGATTATAACCTCATCTACCGCAGTAACGTGATGCAGAATGTGTTGCATGGCCGGCTGGGGCAGATGGGGTTTTTCCGTTCCGCGCTGGGGCTGTATTCCCGGCAGGATTTGCGCGAGGCCCGGGAATTGCTGGTGGCGGTGGGGCTGGAGGAATTTACGCACAACAAGGCCCAGTCCCTTTCCGGCGGGCAGATGCAACGGGTGGGCATATGCCGTGCCATGATGCAAAACCCTAAATTGTTGCTGGCCGACGAGCCCATTTCCTCTCTGGACCCCGCCAGCGCGAAGGTGGTACTGGACCAGATTAAGGCCCTGACCCAGGCGCGGGGCCTGACCAGCATTATCAATTTGCATCAGGTGGATTTCGCCAAAGCCTATGCCAGCCGGATTGTGGGATTGCGGCTGGGGGAGATTGTCTTCGACGGCGTGCCGGAGGATTTGACCCAGGAAATGACGGACTATATTTATGCACGATAGGCAAGTACGGGTGAAATTCTGGGCCAATGTGGCTTTGGTGGCCGCTGTGGTGGTGCTGTGCTTTTTTTATTTGGGTCTGGACCCGGTGCGCATACTCACCGCCGCGCCCCATTTTGCCGGATATATCGCCGTCAACTTCTTCCCCCCCAGCCTGACCCATGCCCCCGTGTACATATCTGCTGTGTTGCATACCGTGGCCTTCGCCGTGGTCAGCACCTGCATTTCGGCGGTGCTTTCTTTTATTTTTGCTTTGCTCATGTCGGAGGCGATTATGCCCTGGCGGGCGGTGCGGTGGGTAACGCGCTTTGTTATGACCTTTGTGCGCAATATCCCGGTGATAATTTGGGCGTCGCTGATGGTACTTGTTTTCGGCATCGGGAGCATGGTGGGGCTGATTGCCTTGATTCTGGCCACCACGGGCTTTTTGTCGCGCTCCTACGCGGAGAGCATCGGCGAAATCGCCGCCAAGAAGCTGGAGCCCCTGCGGGCAAGCGGCGTGAGAACCCTGGGTATCATCCGGCACGGCCTCCTCCCGGAATTTGCCCCCGCCTGGTTCAACTGGACCCTGTTTGCCTTCGAACTGAATATCCGCGCATCGGCGGTGCTGGGCATGGTGGGCGCGGGGGGCATGGGGGTTATGATTCAAACCCAGCTGAACCTGCGCCGCTTCAACGAAGTGGCCACCATGGTTTTATTATTAATTTTTATCGTGCTGTGTACGGAATTGGCGGCGGGGTGGATACGGAAAAAGCAAATGGGCGTGAAAGTCCCACGCGTAAAGGGGTGGGTGCTCGCCTTGGCCGTCGCCGCCGTTTTTTTTATTTGCCTCAATTACTTGAACCTGGATATGGCACGCTTTCTCAACCGGCTAAGCAATGCCCCGCGTATCCTGCGCCTTCTGGCCGACGTGAACGTGGCCATGCTCCTGCCCGGGGTGCGGCAGTTTTTCGTATCCTTTGCCATGGGCATCGTGGGGCTGGTTTTCGGTGGGCTGTTGGCTTTTGTCCTCGCCTTCTGCGCCGCAGACAATATCACCCCCTGGCGGCCCCTGGCTTTCCTGATAAAAGCCTTCGTGAGTATTGTGCGCGCTGTGCCTTCGCTGATAATCATTCTCATGATAGTGGCGGCCATTGGGCTGGGGCACAACGCGGGGGTGGTGGGACTGACCCTTTCTTCCATGGGCTATCTCACCAAGGCTTTCATCGCCACCATTGAGGAACAGCACCGGGGCCTCATCACCGCCATGCGCGCAACGGGGGCCAATTGGGGACAAATCGTGCTCCATGGCTTGCTACCCGCTGTGGTGACGGGCTTCCTCGCCTGGGTGGCCATCCGGCTGGAGACCTCGGTGGCCGAGTCCATCACCTTGGGCGTGGTGGGCGCGGGGGGCATCGGCACTTTGCTGGCCCGGGCCATCCGGCAATTCGATTACCCCACGGTAACACTGCTCATTTTAATCATTTTCATCGGCATGGCTTGCCTGGAAGGAGCGGTAAGCGCGATACGGCGCAGAATTTTTTAATTTTTTTGTGCACAAACCGCAAAGAAAATATTGACAGGATTCTAACCTATGGGCATAATGAATATAATTTGAGTGATTTATTGTCGTCGGTTGTGGATTTTGTCCAAGATGGGCAAAATTCTAATATATTCCATAAGGAGGAATAGCATGTCAAAGTACTTGATGGCCTTCGACCAAGGTACAACCAGCTCCCGTTGTATCCTGTTCGACAAAGGCGGCAACATCAAAAGTGTGGCCCAGAAGGAGTTCACACAAATCTTCCCCAAGGCGGGGTGGGTAGAGCATGACCCGGTGGAAATTTGGTCCAGCCAGATTTCTGTCGCCGCAGAGGCCAAGGCAAAGCTGGGCGTAGAAGCCGCGGATATCGCCGCCATCGGCATCACCAACCAGCGCGAGACCACGGTGGTGTGGGACAAGAACACCGGAAAGCCCGTGTACAACGCCATCGTATGGCAGTGCCGCAGGACCGCGGAATATTGCGATACCTTGAAGGCAAGCGGGTTTGACAAGCAAATCAAGGCAAAGACCGGATTGATTGTTGACGCGTATTTCTCCGGTACAAAAGTTCGCTGGATACTGGAAAACGTAGCCGGTGCACGGGCCGCCGCCGAAAAGGGCGACCTGCTGTTCGGCACCATTGACAGCTGGCTGATTTGGAACCTGACCAAGGGCAAAATCCACGTAACCGACTACTCCAATGCGTCCCGCACCATGCTCTTTAACATCCACACCCTGGACTGGGACGATGAAATCCTGAAGGAAATGAACATCCCCCGCGCCATGCTCCCCGAAGTGAAGCCCTCCAGCTGTGTATACGGCAACACCGCCGCAGACATGCTGGGTGGTGAAATCAAAATTGCGGGTATCGCGGGCGACCAGCAAGCCGCGCTGTTCGGGCAATGCTGCTACGAGGAGGGCATGGTCAAAAACACCTACGGAACGGGCTGTTTTATCCTGATGAACACAGGCGAAAAAGCCGTAGAGTCCAAAAACGGCCTACTTACAACCATCGCCTGGGGCGAGGGTGGCAAGGTGGAATACGCGCTGGAGGGCAGTGTCTTCATCGCCGGTGCGGCAATCCAGTGGCTGAGGGACGGTTTGCGCATTATCGACAACGCCGCCTTCTCGGAAACCTATGCAAAGAAGGTGGAAGACGCCAACGGCGTGTACGTGGTACCTGCCTTCGTGGGCCTTGGCGCGCCCTATTGGGACCAATACGCACGGGGTATCATCGTGGGTCTGACCCGTGGCGTGGAAAAGGAACATCTCATCCGCGCTACCTTGGAATCCCTGGCCTATCAAAGCTATGACGTCATCAAGGCCATGGAGGCAGACGCCGGCGCACCCCTGAAAGCCATCCGCGTAGACGGCGGCGCATCAGCCAACGATTTCCTGATGCAGTTCCAATCCGATATCATTGGCGTGGACGTAATCCGTCCTTCCGTTGTGGAAACCACCGCTTTGGGCTCCGTATACCTTGCGGGCCTTGCCGTAGGCTTCTACAAGGATAAGGCAGACATCAAGGCCAATGTATCCGTGGATAAGACCTTCAGCTCTGCGATGTGCGGCGAAGTCCGTGACGGGCTTGTCGCCGGCTGGAAGGAAGCAGTGAAGCGTTCTTTCGGGTGGGTAAAATAAATCAAATAGGAGGCTCGTAAATGGAATATTTAAGTGAATTTCTTGGCACCATGATACTGGTTTTCTTGGGTGACTCCGTTGTGGCCAACGTAGCCCTGAAAAACACAAAAGGCAACGGCTCCGGTTTTACCTTCGTCACACTGGGCTGGATGGTCGCCGTAGCTGTCCCCGTTCTGATGTTCGGCTGGATAGGCGGCGCGCATTTCAACCCGGCTGTTACCTTCGGCCTTACCATTGCAGGACTGTTTGAATGGTCCATGCTCCCGGGTTATATCGGGGCGCAAATGGGCGGCGGCTTCGTGGGCGCGGTGCTGGTGTATATCTTCTACAAACAGCACTTCGATGCAACGGAAGACAAAGCCACCAAGCTGGGCGTTTTCGCCACCGGCCCGGCCATCCGCAACGCGGTTCATAACAGCATAAGCGAATTTCTGGCCACTTTCTTGCTGGTATTCGCCATCCTTATGGCACTGGCCATGGCTCCGGCAGGCAACGCCGCCGGCGGCTTGGGCATCGCATGGATAATCCTTGCCTTGGGTACCGCGCTGGGCGGCACCACCGGTTACGCGCTGAACCCGGCCCGTGACCTGAGCCCCCGTATTGCCCACTTCCTCCTGCCCATCAAGGACAAGGGAAGCTCCGACTGGGGATATTCCTGGATACCCACCATCATGCCCATACTGGGCGGTATCGTAGCGGGGCTTTTGGTTTATGCCTTGGAGCCGTCTCTGCGGCCCTTTATGTAAGATTTGACTTTTACCGAAAATACGGTACAATTCCACACGAACAAGGGCGTTCACGGCAGGTTTGCCGTGAACGCTTTTTATATACTGATGGGAGAAATGAAGATGAGGGACTACAAGGCGGAAACAAAGGCGCGGGTTGATTTTATACGCAATGTGTTGGCGTCCGCTTCGGCGGGGGGTATCGTCTACGGCAACAGCGGCGGCAAGGACAGCGCGCTGGTGGGGATATTGTGCAAGATGGCTTGCGACAACACCCTGGGGCTGATAATGCCCTGCGGCTCCCAGCGCAATTATGAATCCGACAAAGCCGACGCACAGGTGATGGCGGCGCAGTTTAACATCGCCGTGCGCACCGTGGATTTGTCCGGTGTGCGCGGCGCGTTGGTGCACGCCATCGAGGGGGAAACGGCACTGACCGGCAACGCCCTTGCCAACATCGCCCCGCGCTTGAGAATGACCGCGCTGTACGCGGTTGGGGCGGCGGAAAACCGGCTTGTTGCGGGGACGGGGAACCGCAGTGAGATTCATATGGGGTATTTCACCAAGTATGGCGACGGGGCCTGTGACTTCAACCCCATCGCCGACCTCACCGTGACGGAGATTTACGAATTTCTGGCCTATTTGGGCGCGCCCGGGTGCGTCATGGAAAAGGCCCCGTCGGCGGGACTCTACGAAGGACAGACCGACGAGGGGGAAATGGGCATTTCCTACCGCGCCATAGACGGGTTTTTGCTAAATGGGACGGCGGGGGAATCACAGCTGGAAATTATCAACCAATTTCACAACAGGAATAAACACAAGCGCGTTATGCCGATTGTGTATGGAGGGACAAAATGAGCGAAAAATACGAACTGAACAAAAATCTTGCGCAGATGCTAAAGGGCGGCGTCATCATGGACGTATCCACCCCGGAGCAAGCGCGTATTGCCGAGGGGGCGGGGGCTTGCGCGGTTATGGCCTTGGAGCGTATTCCCGCCGACATCCGCGCCGCCGGGGGCGTGTCGCGCATGAGCGACCCCAAACTGATAAAGGAAATCCAGGGGGCGGTTTCTATCCCCGTTATGGCGAAGGTGCGTATCGGGCACTTCATGGAGGCGCGGATTCTGCAAGCCATTGAAATTGATTATATCGACGAAAGCGAGGTGCTTTCGCCGACGGACGAGTACCACATAGATAAAAGGGAATTTGCGGTGCCCTTTGTGTGCGGGGCAAAGAACTTGGGCGAGGCGTTGCGCCGGATTCAGGAAGGCGCGTCCATGATTCGCACCAAGGGCGAAGCGGGGACGGGGGATGTGGTGCAGGCGGTACGCCACATGCGGCAGATGATGGGCGAAATCCGCGCCCTTACCGTAAAATCCAAGGACGAGCTCTACGACGCGGCCAAACAGCTTGCCGTGCCCTTCGCGCTGGTGGAATATGTGGCGGAAAACGGCAGATTGCCGGTGGTGATGTTTTCTGCGGGCGGCGTTGCCACCCCTGCGGACGCGGCACTGATGATGCACTTGGGCGCGGAAGGGGTGTTTGTGGGGTCGGGCATCTTCAAGTCCGGCGACCCGCAAAAGCGTGCGGCGGCCATCGTCCAGGCGGTGGCGAATTACAATGACGCCAAGCTCCTGGCCGAAATCTCCGAGAATTTGGGGGAAGCCATGGTGGGCATAAACGAACACGAAATTCAAGTGCTGATGGCGGAGCGCGGGATTTGACAGCTATGAAAATCGGCGTGCTGGCCTTGCAGGGTGCTTTTGCCGAGCATGTGCAGATGCTTAAAAGTTTAGGGGTGGAGGCCGTTGAAATACGGCAACGGAGGGATTTTGTCCCGGATATGCGCGGCGTCATACTGCCGGGCGGGGAAAGCACGGTCATGGGGATGCTGTTGCACAAGCTGGGGCTGTTCGAGCCCTTGCGCAAGGCACTGGTGGCGGGGTTGCCCGCCTTTGGCACCTGCGCGGGCTTGATTCTGATGGCAAAGGAATCCGAGGATTCGCCCCGGCGGCATCTGTGCGTCCTGGACGTTACTTTGCGCCGCCACGGGTTCGGGCGGCAGATAAACAGTTTCAAAACAGAAGGGGAATTTGCCGGATGTGGGCAAATTCCCCTGGTGTTCATACGCGGGCCTTATATCACCGGGGTTGGCGCGGGGGTTGAGGTGCTGGCCAGCGCGAAAAACCGGATTGTGGCCGTGCGGCAAAAAAATCTCCTCGGAACCGCCTTCCACCCAGAGCTGACCCCCGACAGCCGGGTACATGAATACTTCCTGAACATGTGCAGCGGTGCCGGTTAAAACGCCGCCGCTACCTCTTTTAGTCCTTTGGCGATATTTAATTTTTGGGGGCAGTGGGGGTGACAGGCTTCACAGGCGGTGCAGTCCTTGGCGCGTTTGCCGCTGGGCAGGGCTTCGTACATGGTGGCGCGGTTCCACTTTGTGTCGCCGCGTTTCAGCCCATTGTAGAGGGAGAAGCACGACGCGATGTTGATGCCCACCGGGCAGTGGGCGTGACAGTATTTACAGGCGGTGCAGGGGATGGTGGCCACCTTGGCCATTTCCTCCAGCACCTGCTCCAGCAGGGTTGCTTCCTCCGGGGAAAGGGGCCGGAGGTGGTTCTTGTAGGTGGCTAAATTGTCTTTGAGTTGCGCCATGTTGGACATGCCGCTGAGCATTACGGTGGAGCCGGCCAAGGTGGCGGCGTATTGTATGGCCCAGGAGGCCACCGAACGCTGGGGTGCGTGGGCCTTGAACAGGGCTTCGGCACCGGCGGGAAGCTGGGCGAGGGAACCGCCCTTCACCGGCTCCATGACGATGAAGGGGACGCGGTATTTGAGGGCCAGCTCCTGCCATTCCCCGGCGGGGCCGCGTAGCTTGTCCATGTAATTAATTTGAAGCTGGACGAACTCCACCTCGGGGTGGGCCTTGAGAAGCCTTTCGAGGTAGGCCGTGGAGCCGTGGAAGGAAAAGCCGATGTGCTTGGCATAGCCGGCTTCTTTTTTTTGCCTGGCCCAGTCGAAAAGGCCCGCGGTTTCTACGAAGCTTTCCCGGCTGTCGTCCAGGGAGTGGAGCATGTAGAAGTCAAAGTATTCCACGCCGCACCGCTTGAGCTGGCCGGCAAAAAGCCGGTCGCTGTCGCGCTGGTTTTTCACCTCCCAGGGGGGAAGCTTGTTGGCCAGCAGAAAGCTGTCGCGCCGGTGGCGGGTGGCCAGGGTATTTTTGACCAGAGCCTCCGAGCCGGTGTAGATATACGCCGTGTCGAAATAGTTGAAGCCGTTTTCCAGGTAGGTATCCACCAGCTGGATGCTCTGCTCCAAGTCGGGCATCCGCATCATGCCGAAGCCCAGCGCGAATGTACCGGGGGTGAGTACGTCCTGGTGCGTCATTTCACCAGCCTCTTGGCTTTTGCCACGACATTGTCCACGGTGAGGCCCTTCTCTGCGAAGACCTTGGCCGCAGGGGCGGACGCGCCGAAGCCCTCAATGGCCAGCACGTCCCCGTCCAGGCCGGTGTACTTGTGCCAGCCGAAGGGAACTGCCGCTTCCACTGCCAGCCGCGCACGGACGGCACCGGGCAGAACGCTTTCCTTGTAGGCCGCGTCCTGGGCGTCAAACAATTCCATGCAGGGCACGGAAATCACCCGGGCGTGGATGCCGCCATCAAGTAATATTGCTTGCGCCTTGTAAATCAGCTCCACCTCCGAGCCGCTGGCTAGGAGCAAAATATCCGGCTTGCCCGTGGCTGGGTTCGCGCTGTCCTTTAGGATATACGCGCCCTTGTACAGGCCCGCGCCCGTTTCGGGCAGCTGGGGCAAGGGCTGGCGGCACAGCACCAGTGCCGTGGGCTTCGATTTTCCGGTGAGGGCCACCACCCAGGCGGCGGCGGTTTCCGCCGTGTCGCAGGGGCGCAACGTGAGAAAATTGGGGATGGTGCGCAAAGACGCAAGCTGTTCCACGGGCTGGTGGGTGGGGCCGTCCTCCCCCACGCCGATGGAATCGTGGGTCATGATATGCACCACGGGCAGACCCATCAACGCCGAAAGCCGCATGGCGGGCTTCATATAGTCGCTGAACACGAAGAATCCGGCCACATAGGGGCGCAAGCCGCCGTGGGCGCACATGGCGTTGGCGATGGCGGTCATAGCGTGCTCCCGGATGCCGAAGTGGAGGTTGGAGCCCGTGGGGTTTTCCTTGCTGTAGCCGGGGCCGCGCTCCTTCATCCAGGAATTGGTGGAGGGGGCCAGGTCCGCCGAGCCGCCGATAAGCTGGGGCACCAATTGCGCCAGCCGTTGCAAGACCCGCTCCGAGGAAACCCGGGTGGCCAGGGGCTTTTCGTCAGCCAGTATTTCGCCAAAATATTTATTGATATCCGCGAAATCCTCGGGCAGGGTATCGCCGTGCCAGCCTTCCCACTGGGCGAAGTCGGCGGGGTATTGGGTTTTATATTGCGCCAGGAGGGCGTTCCAGTCGTTTTCCTTGCTTTGCATGGCGGTCTGCCAGGTGGCGATTTCCTTTTTTACGTCCTCCGGCACGGTGAAGGCCCCATGGGGCCAACCCAACGCCTTCTTCGCCGCCTCGATGCCCGCGTCGCCGAAGGGCGAGCCGTGGGCCGACGCCGTGCCCGCGTTGGGCGCGCCGAAGCCGATGGTGGTTTTGATTTCAATGAGGGAGGGCTTGCCGGTGACTTTCTTCGCCGCTTCTATGGCGGCGCAGATGCCGGGCAAATCCCTGTCGCCGTCTGTCACTTCACGCACGTCCCAGCCGCAAGCGGCGAACCGGGCCTGTACATTTTCGGTGAAGGCCAAATCCGTAGAGCCTTCGATGGTGATGCCGTTGGAATCGTAGAGCACTATCAGCTTGCCCAGCCCCAAGGTGCCCGCCAGGGAAACGGCCTCCGCCGCCACCCCTTCCTGCAAGCAGCCGTCGCCGCACAGCACATAGGTATAATGGTCAACAATGGGCATATCGGGCTTGTTGAATTTCGCCGCCAGATAATCCTCCGCCCAGGCGAAGCCCACGCCGTTGGCGATGCCTTGGCCCAGGGGGCCGGTGGTGATTTCCACCCCGGGGGTATGGCCGTATTCCGGGTGGCCGGGGGTCTTCGAGTTGTGCTGGCGGAAATCCTTCACGTCCTCCAGGGACACATCGTAGCCAAAGACATGCAACAGGCTGTATAGCAAAGCCGAGCCGTGCCCCGCGCTCATGACAAAACGGTCCCGGTCGGGCCAGGCGGGATTCTTGGGGTTGTGCTTCATGCTACCCCATAGGGCGCACGCCATGGGAGCCGCGCCCATGGGTAAGCCGGGATGGCCGCTGTTGGCCTTTTGTACGGCTTCCACGCTCAAAAAGCGCAAAGTGTTCACCGTATTGGGATGTACAACGCTCATTTCGCTACCCCTTCCCAATCCTTCAAGAATCTTTCAATCCCGCTGTCGGTGAGGGGATGGTTGAGCATTTGCACGAAGGCGGCATAGGGAATGGTGGCGATGTGCGCCCCAAGGCGCGCCGCTTGAATCACGTGGATGGGATGGCGGATGCTGGCGGCGATGATTTCCGTTTCGATGCCGTGGGTGTCGAAGATGTCGGAAATTTCTTCAATCAGATTCATGCCGTCCATGCCGATATCGTCCAGCCTGCCCAAAAAGGGGCTCACATAGCTGGCTCCGGCGCGGGCGGCCAGCAGAGCCTGTGCCGCAGAGAAAACCAAGGTCACATTGGTTCGGATGCCCTCGGCGGTAAGTACCTTTGTGGCCTTGAGACCCTCGGCGGTCATGGGGATTTTAATTACGATATTTTTATGAATCTTCACCAGTTCCCGGGCTTCGGTGAGCATCCCTTCGGCCTGGGTGTCGATAACCTCGGCACTGATGGGGCCATCCACAAGGGCCGTGATTTCCCGTACCACTTCCTTGAAATCGCGCCCTTCCTTGGCGATGAGGGAGGGATTGGTGGTGACACCACAGATAACCCCCCAGGCGTTGATTTCCTTGATGTGCGCCACATTGGCGGTGTCGATGAACATTTTCATAGTATCATTCCCTTCATAAAAAATCGGACTTATTCTAAGAATCTGTCCGATTATATCACAGTTAGGTAAATCGCACACTTACCAGCTTGCTCACGCCCTGCTCCTGCATGGTGACGCCATACAGGTGGTCGGCGACTTCCATGGTGCCTTTGCGGTGGGTGATGATAATAAACTGGGTGCCGTCGGTGTATTGCTTCAGGAATTGGGCGAAGCGGGACACGTTGGCGTCGTCCAGCGCGGATTCGATTTCGTCCAGTACGCAGAAGGGCGAGGGCTTGAGCCGCAAAATGGCGAAAAGCAAGGCGATGGCGGTGAGGGCCCTCTCGCCGCCGGAGAGGAGCAGGAGGGTCTGCAAGGTCTTGCCCGGGGGCTGGGCGGTGATTTCGATGCCGGATTCCAGCAAATTCTCCTTGTCGGAAAGGCGCAGGGAGGCTGTCCCGCCGCCAAACATTTCCCGGAATACCTCGTTGAAGTGATGGGCGATTTGCGTAAATTGGGCAAGGAATTGCTCCTCCATTTGGGTCGTGAGGGCTGTGATGAGCTCCAGCAGGGATTCCTCCGCTTGCAGAATGTCGTCGTGCTGGGCGGTGAGGAAGGCGTGGCGAACCTGGATTTGCTTGTAGGCTTCGATGGCCCCGATGTTTACGTCGGTGAGGGTTGAGAGTTCGGTTTTGAGCTGTTGGCTCTCCCGGCGCAAATCGGCTTCGCTCTGGCCGTCGCGCTTGAAGGCCAGGGCTTGCTGGTAGGTAAGCTCGTATTCCTCCCAAACCTCGTTGTGCAAGCGGTGGCCCGTCTGGTGGAGTTGCTCCTTGCGCATTTCCAGCCGGGTAAGCTCCTTTTCCAGCAGGGAGGACTCGTCGGATTGACTGCGTTCGTCGGCCTCCACCCGGGAGATGGCCTCGTCAAGCTGGGTCTTGGTGGCCTCGGCGGCGGTGAGGGAGGCGCGGATTTCCTCCATGCGGGCTTGCAAAGCGGATACATTGGCACTGAGCTGTTCCCGGTCGGCCTTGATTTTATCTGCGGTTTTCCGCGATGCTTCGATTTCGCCCATGAGGAATTGCTTCTCTTCAATTAGGATTTCCGTTTCGCGCTCCAGCCGGGCGATGTTGGCGACGGCGGTGGATTTCCATTCGGTGTTGCGGCTGATTTCCACCCGAAGCTCCGTAAGGGCGTCGCTTTCCTCGTTGTGCTGGAGCCGCTTCTCGATGAGGCTGTGCTGGTAGGCTTCAAGGCGTTTGTGGGCGGCCTCCAGGGCGCGTTCCTGCTCGGTCTGGGCTTGCTTGGCCTGACGGATGGCCTGATTCGTTTCCACCAGGCGCGCCATCAGGGTGTCGTTTTCCTCGCCGTAGGTGGCGGCGGTGGCGCGCAGGGTTGTGAGCCCCTGGGCCACAAGGCCGTGCTTTTCCTTCAATGTCTGGGCTTCCAGTTGCAGGGTTTGGGCGCGGGTGCGGGCGCGGTGCAGGGCTTCGTCGGTGGCTTGGCATTTTTCGCTTTGCGCCTTGCGTGCCGCAGAAAGGGCTTGGAAGGATTTGTCCAGTTGGATGATTTGCGCGGCCAAGTCGGAAAGCTGGCGCGCCCTGCCGATGATGCCCCCCGAGCCCCGTTGCATACTGCCGCCGGTCATGGCACCGCCGGGGCTCAAGCGTTCCCCCTCCAATGTGACGAGCTTGTAGGCATATTTGTATTTCTTGTGAATGGCCGAGGCATTATCCAGATTATCCACGATGACGATATCCCCAAGTAATTGGGCCATGACCTCGCCATACGCGCTGTCATGGGTCACTAAGGTGGCGGCTACGCCGATAAAGCCGGGCTCGTGGGCAATACGCCTGACGTCAAGCATTCTTCCTTTAACCGCTGTAAGGGGAAGGAATGTGGCCCGCCCATCCTTGGACTGCTTCAAAAATTCGATGGCGCGTTTCGCGTCGTCTTCCGTCCGGGTAATGATATGTTGTGCCGCACTGCCGAGGGCGATTTCGATGGCGGTGGCGTATTCATCGGGTACGCCCAGGAGCTCGCCCACCGCGCCGCATATGCCGGAGAAATTCCGGTTTGTCTCACGCTGGCGCAGAATCGACTTGACACTGCGGTAGTAGCCCTCGTGGTGGTTTTGCAAGTCCTCCAGGGCGCGGTGCTTGCCCCGTGCCGTGGTGAGGGCCTCTTGGGCGGCGCGGTACTCATTTTCCAGTGCTTGTAGCTCCGCGTTTAGCTTTGTCAGTGCGGCGGCGTAGGATTTTACCGTTTCCTCTGCGCGAAGATGCTCCGCCTTGCGCCCCTCCAGATTTTTTTCCAGCTCTTCAAGCACTTCTGCTTGACTTTTCATGTTTTCTTCCACGGCTTCGATGTGTATGTCCAGTTTTTCCTTGTCCTCTTCCAGGCGGCGGTAGCGGCTTTCCTCATCAAGTAATTTTGCTTTGCACTCCGTTACGGCGTTGCCCTGGGCCAGAATATCCGCGTTGTGGGCGGCGAGGGCGGCATTGTTTGCCTCCTCCTCGGATTCGTACTGGGCGGAGCGGTCCTGCTGGCTAAGCAGCTGTGCGGTGAGCTCCGCCAATGTGGCGGCGGCCTTATCCCGGACGTCCTCCGCGATGCCCCGCTCGGCTTTTTTTTCGGCTATGGCCACGTCGCGCTTGTCCACGTCGCCGCGCAGACGGATTTGGTCGGTGATGAGCTGGGTGTGCTGGCTTTCCAGCAGTTTGCGGTCGCCCTCCGCTTTTTCCGTGGCGTAGGTGGTCTCCAGCAGGGCCTCGTTGGCTTGGCGGTAGCGGGTATCGGCTTCGGTGGCTTGATTTTTCAGGGCCTCTTCCGCTTCCCGTGCCAAGGCAAGGCGTTGCCTGCCGTCGGCGGATTGTGCCAGGGCGTTGGCCAGGGCTTCCTCGGTTTTTACCAGCTCGGTTTCCAGTTTGCGCACTTCATTGAGAAAAATGTTCAGGTGGGCTTCCTTATACTTGTCCCGCAGGGAGAGGTAGCGTTGGGCGGCGACGGATTGCTCCGCCAAAGGTTCCATCTGCTCGTCCAGCTCGGTGATAATATCCGCCACCCGGGCACGGTTCTGCCGCTCGCGCTCCAGCCGGTTTAGGGTTTCGTGGCGGCGTGCCTTGAATTTGCTGATGCCGGCGGCCTCTTCGAAGATATGCCGGCGGTCCTCACTGCGGGCACTGAGGATTTCGTCCACCCGGCCTTGGCCGATAATGGAATACCCGTCGCGCCCCACGCCCGTGTCCATGAAAAGCTGTTGGATGTCCTTCAGGCGGCAGGGGGTGCCGTTCAGCGCGAACTCGCTTTCCCCCGAGCGGTACACCCGGCGGGTGACGACTACCTCCGGCGTGCCCAAGGACAGCGTGTTGCAGGTATTGTCGATGCGCATGACAATCTCCGCAAAGCCCAAGGGCTTGCGGTGTGCCGTTCCGGCGAAAATAATGTCCTCCATTTTCGTGCCGCGAAGCTGCTTGGCGGATTGTTCCCCCAGCACCCAGCGCATGGCGTCGGCAATGTTGGACTTGCCGCTGCCGTTGGGCCCGACCACAGCGTTGAGACCCGCGCCGAAGTTCAATTGCACGCGCTCCGCGAAAGACTTGAAGCCCACCAGCTCTAATTTCTTTAGATACAAAAAACGCAACTCCCACACCAACCGAAGTTATGTATACCACCGGAGATTATGCTATAATAAATCGCGTAAGGCAAGTATTTTCCTTGGGAGGAATGAGAATGATAAAATTTATGGCAGGCCAAAAGGGCCAAGGCAAGACGCGCAAACTCATCGACATGGCCAACGAAGCACTAAAGCAAGCCGACGGGCACCTGGTGTACATCGACGACGACCGCCGCCATACCCGCGAAATTGACCGGGATATCCGCTTCGTGGAGGCGGGCAAGGGTGTGCTGTCCAACTACCGTGAGTTCGTCGGGTTCATCATGGGCATCCTTTCCCAAAACGCCGACATCGAACATATCTACGTGGATGGCCTAAGCAATATAATCAAAACCCTGGACAACGAAAGCCTACAAAAACTCGCAAAGAAATTGGACGCCATCGCCCAAAGGGACGAAGTGGCGTTTACCATAAGCATAAATTATGAGCCGGACACCCTGCCGGAGGATATAAGGGCGTTGTTGATGTAAAGATTAAAAAAAGGAAACAAAAAAGAGCCGTCCTGTGAAAAATAAAAAAGCCGCGTTCGCGGCTTTTTTGGTAGTTTTTGTCAAATTTTTCTATAAATTAATATAAACCGCCTGATGGGCCCTGTCCCAGCGCAGTGTACCGCCCAGGGCTTCCACTACATAGCGAATTGGCAGGAGGGCCGCCGTCTCCGGGGCATCGGGCAGGTTCCTTCCGGCCAGGGCTTCTATTATAAAGGCCCTGGTCACGCCGAAGATATATTCCATGTCCGCTACGGGCAACAGGGTACGGCCCGACACGATAAGGGGCGGGGAGGATAGCGCGTATGCTTCGCCATCCAGGGTAAAGTCGGGGCTTCCAATGACGAAGCGCAGAGTGGCGGGGGCCGTTATATCCGACGGCAAGCGCGCCTCCGGTACCCGGCGCAGATACAATCCGCTTTCCCGGATAATATAAGCCGTGCCGTCCCATATCGCTTCGGAAACACTGCCCATGGAACGCATACGCCCGGGGCTTACGGAGGTATAGGCGTCAATGGAGGATATTATCATGCGCACACCCAGTACCTCGGCAAAGGCATACCCGCGCTCGTCCACTTCTAGCGTGGTTTCCAGGCCCTGTAGTCCCTCCGGGCCCACAAAAACCTCCCACGCGCCGGCAAACCGCTCGGCAAACCCGGGCGCGGCGGGTAAAATCTCCACCCGTTCAGCAAAGGCGGCGTGCCCCGCAAACAGGAGCATAATGCCCTCTATTTCATAGAACCAGAGTGGGCCTATTACAGAGTCGAAGACGCCGTCCTCCGTGGGCGTGAGGGTTATGGGGAGCGGCGCGCCGGGGATGCCCACAAAATGCAACAATTCTTCCTCGCATTGCACCAGCTCCACAATGCCGCCCAAGGCCATGCCCGCGTACCAGCCCACCAATGCGTCTGCATCGGTTACGCCCGGCGGGGAAAAGGCGGGCACACCGGGTTGCGGGGCCGCGCCGGTGATTTCCTGGTAGGCCACGCGCATCAGGGAGTGGGCCAAAATATGCACCGCCGGCTGGCCCGTCATGCTGTTTAGGGAAACAAAGACGCCAAAGCCGTGCTCAGGGTCAAACAATAATTCCGTATGGTGCTGTAAATTGCCGCCATGCCCTAGCTTCGTCACGCCGTCGCCCAGCGCGTCCAGGTGCATAAAGCCCAAGGCCATATCAAAATCCATGGGGAACACGATGCCCATATCCTGCACCGCTGTCATGTACGTCAGGCTTTCCTCGGAAAGCACATCCCCGCCGCCGTCCAATAATACATGCAACAGCCGCGCCATATCCACCGCGTTGCTCACAGCACCTCCCGCAGAGGTCATGCTGACATAGGTGAAGACATCCATGGGCGTTTGCGCGTCCATGTGGGGCAGGGCTATGGCCGCCCGGTTGCCGGCGTGTATGGCGAAATCCGTGTCATACATCCCCATGTCGTCAAACATATCCCGGGTAACGGACACAAAGCCGTCGAAATAATTGTCATACCCCGCCAGAGAGGCAATCAGCACCCCCAGCATGGCCCAGCCCGTATTATTGTAGGTGACGCGGTTCAGCTCTTCGTTTTGCATATGCAAATTCGCCAGTATGGGCATCAGGCGGTTCATAAAGGTGGGGTCCTGCCCATGGGGGGAGAAGGCCGTATCGCCCAGGATTTCATGTATGCCCGAGGTGTGGGTCAACAGCATCCGCGCTGTAATATTGCCGGAATTGCCGCCATACAGCGGATGGGGGCGCAAGCTGAAGCCGGGCAAATAGGTGACAATGGGCTCATCCAAGTCCAGCTCTCCGGCCTCTACCAGTTGCATGGCCGCCATAGCCGTAAACACCTTGGCCGTAGAGCCTACGTTAAACAGCGTGCGCTCCGTAACCGGCACGCCTCGCGGCGCGTCCGCGTAGCCCACGCTGTGAAACCACGTGAAATCATGGTTCGTGTCCACCAACGCAATGGTCATGCCCGCGAAGGGGAACATTTCCGCCAGCGCGTGGGCCTGTTGCACGGCAAAGGCCCGGGTTGCGGCCAAGGGCTCGTCGTCAGCCGCACGGGCCCCAAGGGGGGCAAGCCCCATCGCCAATACCGCCGCCACAAATACCGCCACGGCTTTTTTCATTAATTGCTTCATTGAATCACTCCTATTCCCTAAAGGGTGTGGATTACATATTGAATCCGCGCTAATTTATAGGATAAAAAAATAGTGCTGTCAACCGGACATAAATTCCTGCTGTGCGCGCATAAAATTTATAGTCGCACATATAGTCGCACACAAGGAGGGATAGTTTGTCCACGCGAAGCCGCAGGATAAAGCAACGGCACGGGATTGGCCGGGCCGGGCGCAAGCGTCGTCCTTTCCGTGGGGTACAAGCCCTGCGCTTGCCGAAAATGAAAATCCGCGTGCCGCGTTTGCGTGTACCACAGCGGCTATTGAAGGGGTATTTTTTCCGCTTGTGTGTGCTGGCCGGGGTGGTGCTGTTGCTTTTCGGTGTGTGGCAGGTGGTGCGGCCGGGGGTGCGCATACGGGTGGACGCGGATTTGGTCGCGGCCTTTCAGGTGCCGCACCGGGCCATTGGGCTGTTGGAATTTTATGCCTATCGCCATGACATTTCCTTCCCGGAGCTGTTCGCCATTTTCAACGCGGAGAACAATTTTTTCCCGGACAGGTACGCCGTCCATGACTTGAGCGTGATTGAGCAATTGTATGTAGTGGATTTTGAGCGGATACGGCGGCGGTACAACGCCCGGAGCCTGGCACCCTATGTAGCCATGTTCGCCAGTTTGTTTGAAGAGCTGGAGGCGTTTCCCATCCCGCCGGGCTGGTATGACGGCGAGCCCTCCATTATGTTTGGCAATTCATGGGGCGTGACCCACAACGCCCAGGGCAACCGCACCCATATGGGCACCGCCATTTTGGACCGGGAAAATATCCGCGGGCGCGTCCCCGTGGTGAGCATGACCCACGGACGGGTGGAGGAATCGGGCTGGAACAGCCAGCTCGGCTATTTTGTGGGTATCACCACCATAAACGGCACCTATTATTTATACGCCCATCTGGACCGGCTGACCCCCGGTTTACGCTCCGGGCAAATGGTGCACGCCGGGGAACCTCTGGGCTATATGGGCAACACGGGCGGGCGCGGCAGTGGAAATATCCCCGTACAGCTACACATCGGCATTTCCCCGGAAGCGAGCTTCACCCGGGGGCGGTTCTGGATTAATCCCTATCCGCTACTGCGTTTCATGGAAGCGCGCTGAAAAAAAATTTACAAATATGTATAAATATCTCAAATGCGTTCCATACTATGACCGTAACGGCTTCATACTTACCGCGAAGGGAGGTCATTGGTATGAACAATAATAAAAAACAGAACGCAGACATGAATACCACGAACAAAAAGTCTGACAGAACTGAGTTTGCTGACGAAATCAACATGAAGGACACGCAAGCGAAAAACAACAAAAATAACAACAAGTAAGCTGTGCACCAAAGAAAACGCCCTCCGCGAATGGTTTGCGGGGGGTGTTTTTGCGTTATAATGGAAATATGCATATTTCAACCCTCCCAGGCATCGGGCCGAAGCGGGCTCAGCTACTGGAACAAGCGGGCATCCCCACCGTGGCCGATTTGCTCAACCGTTTCCCCCGGGACTATGATGACCGGAGCGAGCTTCGTACCGTGGAAAGCCTGACCCCCGGCGCGGTGCAGACCATCCGGGGCGTGCTGTCGCAACTGCCGGGGAACGTTCCCATGCCCCGGCGCGGCGCGAAGCCCCTGACCCTCACCAAGGCTGTGCTGAAGGACGGCACGGGCACGCTGGAGCTGGTGTGGTTCAACCAGCCGTATTTACAAAAAAATTTCAAGGCCGGGCGGGAATATATCTTCACCGGCGCGGTGCGGCTGGGATATAACGGACGGTTGCAGATGCAGTCCCCGGACTATGAAATCGCGGGGGAGACGGCCTTGGGCGCGGGGCGCATTGTGCCGCTGTACACGCCGCCGCCGGGGTTTTCCCAGAAGACATTTCGCGCCTTGGTGCATCAGGGCCTTTCGAAGGTGGCGGACTTCCCCGATGACCTGCCCGCCGCCTTGCGTGAAAGGCACGGCCTGTGCCACCGCGCCGCCGCCGTGCGCAACATCCATTTCCCCGAATCTGACGCGATGTTCCTGGAAGCCCGCCGCCGCTTGGTCTTCGAGGAGCTTTTTTTTATGCAACTCGCCCTCTTTGAAATAAAGGGACGTTCCGCCGGGCAGGGGGGGATTGTCTTTGGCGATGTGGATACCGCGCCGGTTATCAAGCAATTCTCCTTTACGCCAACCCAAGCCCAGGAAAAAGTGCTGGCCGAAATCGCCGCCGACATGCAAAGTGGCTACACCATGAACCGGCTCATCCAAGGGGACGTGGGCTCGGGGAAAACCGCCGTGGCCATGGCCGCCGCCTATCTCGCCATAAAAAATGGCTACCAAGCCGCCATTATGGCCCCCACAGAAGTGCTGGCGCGGCAACATTTCAACGGGTTTTCCCGGCTCTTCGCGCCCTTGGGTATAGAAACGGCCTTGCTTGCCGGGAGCCTGAGTGCCGCATCAAGGAAAAACGCTTTAGCGCATATCGGAAGCGGGGAGGCGCGTATGATTGTGGGCACCCACGCTTTGGTTCAGCCGGGGGTGGAATACGCCCGCCTTGGGCTGGTCATCACCGACGAACAGCACCGCTTTGGCGTAAACCAGCGGCTGACCCTCATGGAAAAGGGCGCGGCTCCCCACACCTTGGTCATGACCGCCACCCCCATCCCACGAACCCTGGCCTTGATTCTATACGGCGATTTGGACATTTCTGTGATAGACGCCCTCCCCCCCGGGCGCGTCCCCATCAAAACCTACGCCGTGGACAGCCGCTACCGCCCCCGGGTTCACTCATTTATCCGCAAGGAGGTGGCGGCGGGGCGACAAGCCTATATCATCTGCCCCGCCATCGAAGAGGGGGAAGGCGACACCCACAGCGTCCTCCAATACACCGCCGATGCCCGGCGCGCTTTGCCCGGGCTGGCCATCGCCTGTCTCCACGGCCGCATGAAGCCCGCCGAGAAGCAAGCAATCATGGATGCCTTCTGCGCCAACCGCGCAAATGTCCTGATTTCCACCACCGTAATCGAAGTGGGCATCCACGTGCCCAACGCCACCCTTATCGTCATCGAAAACGCCGAGCGGTTCGGCCTCTCCCAGCTCCACCAGCTCCGTGGCCGGGTGGGGCGTGGAAATGAACCCTCCCATTGCGTCCTGATTTCCGACGCCAAGGCCCCCGTAACCCAGGCGCGCTTGCAAGCCATGGTGGATACCACAGACGGCTTCGCCCTGGCGGAGCAGGACCTGGAACAGCGGGGCGCGGGGGATTTCTTCGGCACCCGCCAGCACGGCCTCCCCGCCTTCACCATCGCCAACCTGTACCGGGATATGGACATATTAAAGGAAGCCCAGGACGCGGCGCGGATTTTTCATACAACGGATAGCTCCATTTCCAACCGGGAGAAAATGGCGGTGAAAAACCGATTGGCGCAGGTGCTGTAACAGTTTTACACGAAATAAAGCTTGTGCTAAAATATGGATATTACCCGCATTTTGCATTGACAGGGGTGATGTATGGTGAAAAAATTGCTGGATAGCGCGAAACGTAGCAAAGCAGATGAATTTTACACGCAGTTACCCGATATAGAAATTGAAATGCGTTATTACAAAGAACAATTTCGTGGAAAAACCATTTTATGTAATTGCGACGACCCATATGAAAGTAATTTTTTTAAGTATTTCGCCATGGCGTTTAACTTTTTGGAATTAAAAAAGTTGATTGCTACTTGTTATATTGGTTCGCCCATCGCCAGTTTGCAACTTACATTGTTTGACGAAGAACCTGTTGATGACAAAACAACGAAGGTTCCGCATAAAATTATCATTACAGAGGTTAATGATTTTAATAAAGACGGAGCCGTTGATTTGTCTGACGTTGAGTGGCTTTTAAGAAACAAGAAAAATACCCTGACACGCTTGAAGGGTGACGGGGATTTTCGTTCTCAAGAATGTATTGAATTAATGAAAGAAGCGGATATAATTGTTACAAACCCACCGTTTTCGTTGTTTAGAGAATACATAACGAAACTGATGGAATACGACAAAAAGATTTTAATTATTGGTAATGTGAATGCCATTACATATAAAGAGATATTTCCGTTGATTATGGAAAACAAGGTATGGCTGGGCCAAAGCATCCACAGCGGCGACAGGGAGTTTCGTGTACCGGATTATTACCCTCTAGAAGCCGCTGGTTGTCGGGTGGATGAAAAGGGTATTCGCTATATTCGGGTTAAAGGGGTGCGTTGGTTTACTAATTTGGATGTGCCGATACGGCACGAAAAACTCACATTGTATAAACGTTATTCATCCGAGGCGTATCCAACCTATTTTAATTATAACGCCATCGAAGTATCAAATGTAGCAGACATTCCTTACGATTATGATGGTGAAATGGGTGTACCGATAACATTTCTTGATAAATATAATCCCAACCAATTTGAAATTATCGGTTCAAATTTAACCGTGGGTACGCCCATGTCACAGCTTGCAAAGAAGGGGACATATTCACAGGGCGGGCCAAGTTTTTATGTCGATAACAACGACGGTACATATAAACGCGTTTATACAAGGATAATAATTAAACGGATAGGGGCAGCACGATGAAAATAAATTTACATGAGATTACATTGCGTGAAATTGCATTAAATTACGCTGACAAAAACGAAGAAGGCGTTACCGGATACGATGGTAAATTGGACATTCGCCCAAAATACCAGCGTGAATTTGTTTACGATGAAAAAAAGCGTGATGCAGTAATTGATACCATTCAAAAAGAATTTCCCCTTAATGTTATGTACTGGGTTAAGAACGGGGACGCCACATTTGAAGTGCTGGACGGGCAACAAAGAACGATAAGTTTTTGCCAATATATCCATGGTGGGTTTTCAATTAATAATAGGGCGTTCTATAACCTTACCGAAACAGAAAAAGAAAAAATATTGAACTACAAGGTCATGGTATATTTTTGTGAAGGAAATGATAAAGAAAAACTAGACTGGTTCAAGATTATTAACATAGCCGGAGAAAAATTAACTCACCAAGAATTAAGGAACGCCGTGTATACGGGAACCTGGCTGACAAATGCAAAATCAATTTTTAGCAAATCCAATTGCGCGGCATATTTATTGGCGAGGGATTATGTAATCGGTTCGCCCATCCGACAGGAGTTTTTGGAGAAAGCCCTTTCATGGATAAATAAAAGTGATATAGAAGGGTATATGTCTTTACACCAACATAAACCAAATGCCAATGAATTGTGGGAATACTTTATAAATGTAATTGAATGGATACAGCTTACGTTTGGCTGTCCCAAAAATTACCGCAAGGAAATGAAAGGTATAGATTGGGGCGCATTGTATGATTGTTATAAAAATGAATTGTACGATGTGGATGAATTGGAAGAAGAAATTGTGGCATTGATGACGGACGATGATGTTAGCAATAAAAAAGGGATTTATCCGTATGTTTTGACACGCAACGAAAAACATTTAAATATACGAACCTTCACAGAAAATCAAAAACGAACCGCATACGAGAAGCAAAAAGGGATATGTGCAAAATGCGGAAAGCGTTTTGAACTAAAACAAATGGAGGGCGACCATGTGACACCGTGGAGTAAGGGCGGCAAAACCAATGCCGATAATTGTCAGATGCTTTGTAAAGAATGTAATCGACGCAAGAGTGACATATAACATTTAGATACTAAAATCAACCACAAAGGAGCACATACCATGCCCGCGGAAAAACGCGTAGAAAAGATAACGGACATGAACCTGGACTTCCCCCAATGGTACACGGATGTGGTGCGCAAGGCTGATTTGGCCGACTATTCCGAGACAGGGGGCTGTATTATCGTGCGGCCCTATGGCTATGGGGTGTGGGAGCTTATCACGGCGCATTTGGATGCCAAGTTCAAGGAAACCGGCCACGAGAATATGTATATGCCCTTGCTCATCCCGGAGTCGTTGCTGGAGATGGAGAAGGACCACATCGAGGGCTTCGCGCCGGAGGTGGCCTGGGTCACTCATGCGGGCAACGAGGAGCTGACGGAGCGGTTTTACATCCGGCCCACCAGCGAGCCGCTGTTTAGTGCCCACTATGCCAAGCGAATCCAGAGCTGGCGGGATTTGCCCTGTTTGTACAACCAGTGGTGCACGGTCATGCGCTGGGAGAAGACGACCCGGCCCTTTTTGCGCGGGCGCGAGTTCATGTGGCAGGAGGGGCACACCGCCCACGCCACGAAGGAGGAGTCCCTGGCCGAGGCCCTCATGATATTGGATATCTATTCTAATTTTTGCGAAAATGTGCTGTGCATCCCCGTCATAAAGGGGCAAAAGACGGAGCGGGAAAAATTCGCCGGGGCCATGAGCACCTATACCTTTGAGGCGTTGATGCACGACGGGAAAGCCCTGCAATCCGGTACCACCCACGACTTCGGGGACAAATTTGCCCGGGTGTTTAACATCCAGTACACGGACAAAAACAACCAATTGCAATACGCCACCCAGTCCAGCTGGGGGGTTTCGTCCCGGCTGGTGGGCGCGATTATCATGGTACATGGCGACAACAATGGCCTGGTACTGCCCCCCGGGGTGGCACCTGTGCAGCTTATGGTGGTGCCCGTTGCGGCGCACAAGCCCGGCGTGCGTGAAAAAGCCGAGGAAATCCGCGCCCGGCTCGCCAAAACCCTGCGGTGCAAAATCGACAACACCGACCATGCCCCCGGCTGGAAATTCGCTGAATGTGAAATGAAGGGCATCCCTCTGCGGCTGGAAATCGGCCCCAAGGATATCGAAAATAATCAATGCGTCCTCGTGCGCCGGGACACGGGCGAAAAAATAACCGCCCCCTTGGACGGTATAGAAAAAACGGCGACGGCCCTCCTGGAGGAAATCCGCCTGAACCTCTTCGCCCGCGCCAAGGCACGGCAGGAAAGCCAAACCTTCACCGCCCAAAGCGTCCCCGAGCTGAAGCAAATCCTAGATACCACCCCCGGCTTCGTCAAGGCCATGTGGTGCGGCGCGGACGCCTGCGAGGTGCGGGTGAAGGAAGAAGCTACCGCCACCTCCCGTTGCATCCCCTTCACCCAGGAACGGGTGGGGGAAACTTGCTTCGTCTGCGGCGGCACAGCAGAAAAAATGGTGGTATGGAGCCGGGCGTATTAAACCTGCAACCCCACGCGCCCGGACACCCGGTTCTGGGCGAACAAGCGGGAAAGGGCCTCTGAAAAGAGGCCCTTTATGGTGCCTCGGAGATGGGGGAGCTGTTCCAGTAGGCGGCTGACCATGACGCCGGAGTTGATTTCCACAATGGCCAGGGATTTATCGGTCAGTTGGGCGATGTCGATGGTGGCGAAGTTGATGCCGATGCACTGGGCGGCGCGCAGGGCAAGATTGGCAAGCTCGGTTTGTAGGGCGGGGTCCGTGAGCTCGAAGGCCGACGCGCCGGAGGCGAGATTATGCTTCCAGGAGTCCCCCCGTGCTTTGCCGTACATGAAGTACGCCTTGCCGGCGAGGTAGAAAACCCGGTATTCCGTGGCGATTTCCACATAGGGGGAAAGCACCGCGTCGGGGTTCTTGGTGAAAATGGTGTGCAAGGCGGCCTCCACCGACAGGGGGGTGTCGCAGAAAAAGACGTCACGCCCCTGGGTACCCTGGTTGGGCTTGACCACAATTTTATTATTGTTTTTTTCCAGGTATTCCAGCGCGTACAGCAAGGTGCCGTTTTCCTCCGCCCAGGCGGCGCGTTCCACGGGGTTGAACACCAGCGTATGTTCTATGGCGGGGATGCCCGACGCGCTGAGCAAGGAATAGCAACCGCATTTATCGCAGGCCAGACGGTCCGCCGCCGCGCTGTTCAAATCCCAATAATTGCCGTATATGTGGCGGGTTTGGCCGTTTTTGGTCATGCGCAGGATATAGCCCTTGGAGAGGGAGAGGCAGGTGATGTCTTGCTCGGCGCAGATTTCCGAGACCAGGGTTTTCGTGTTTGTCATAAATCATGCCTTTCGCAGTCGGGTAGCGTGCATTCCCCGCAAAGGGGGCGGCGTGCCTTGCAAATGTGGCGGCCATGGGTGATGAGTTGCTGATTAATGCGAATCCAGTGCTTTTTCGGCAAAATCCCCATCAGTTCGAACTCGATTTTAACGGGGTCGGTGTGGGAGGTCAAGCCCAAACGATAGGCGACCCGCTTCACATGGGTATCCACCGTCACGCTGGGCAAGCCGAAAATATGCCCCCGTACCACGTTGGCCGTCTTGCGCCCCACGCCGGGCAAGGCGGTGAGGGCTTCCATGTCCGAAGGGAGCTGGCCGTTGTGGCGTTCCAGCAGTTGCTGTGCCGCCCTTTGCAAATTTTGTGCCTTTACATGGAAAAAGCCCGTGGGGCGCACGGCCTCTTCCAGTTCAAGTAAATTTGCTTGCGCAAAAGCCTCCAGGGTGGGGAAGGCGGCAAACAACACAGGGGTCACTTGGTTCACCCGCTCGTCGGTGCACTGGGCAGACAAAATGGTGGCGAAAAGCAATTGCCATGGGGTTTGATAATGCAAAAAACACCGCCCGTCCCAAGGGTACAAGCGGTCCAGGGCGGCAAGGACGCGCTTGACGGCGGCCTTTGATTTCATTTGTTCGCCTCCATACTATACGGGGATGAACCGTATTAGATAGGAATTTAATATTTTAATGTCTATGGGCTTGGAGATGAACCCGGAGAACCCGTTGGCCATGAGGGTCTCGGCCTGTCCTTTGATGGCGTTGGCGGTGAGGGCCACGATGGGATGGGTGTAGCCCATGCCCCGTAGCATTTTTGTGGTTTCGATACCGTCCATCTCCGGCATCATGTAATCCAAAAAGATAATATCGTACACCTTGCCCGCCTTGATTTTTTCTATGGCCTGGGAGCCGCTTTCGCACAGCTCGATGTGTAGCCCGAAGGCTTCCAGCATGGCCTCGGCCACGTATAGATTGGTGTCCACATCGTCCACCACCAGCACCCGCCCGTGGGGCATTTGCCTGGGTACAAATTCCAGCTCCTTTGCCGTGGACCAGGAAATGGCCTTGAAGTTCTTCAGATTTTCGGCCAGCTCTGCCCCGATGACCTCCGGCCCCGATATTTTTTGCGGGATGCGGATATGTACATCCGTGCCCTCGCCGGGCTTACTTTCCAAGTCAATGTACCCGCCCATGATGTCCACCAGGCTGTACACAATGGGAATGCCCAGCCCCGTACCCGTCACGTAGGGCTTTTGCTGTTCATGGAAGCGTATATATTCGCCCTTGGACTCGCTGATTTGCTCCTCGGTCATGCCGATGCCCGTGTCACAAATGGAGATAAGCAGGGCATCGTCCCAGCGCAGGGAGAAAAACACCGTGCCGTCCTCCGTATACTTAAAGGCGTTGGTGAGTATGTTAATGATAATTTGCCGGATGCGCAGCGCGTCCCCCACCAGCCTGGCGGGAAGGCCGGGGTCGATGTCCACGACGAACAGCACCCCCTTGCTTTCGGCGTAAATGGAATGCAATTGCGCCGCGTCGCCCACCAAGGCCGCCACGTTGTAGTCGTTGTGGAGGAGGGTGACATTGCCCGATTCCACCTTGGACAAATCCAGAATATCATTGATGATGCATAAAAGGGTCTTCGAGGAGTCATAAATTTTGGCGAAGGCTTCTTCCGTCTGGGGTGTGAGGGCCTTATTGCGAAGTTGCATCTCCGAAATGCCCAGCACCGCGCTGAGGGGGGTACGGATTTCGTGGCTCATCCGGGCCAGGAAGCGGCTCTTTGCCTTGTTGCTTTCCTCGGACTCCAGGGAGGCTTTTATCGGGCGCAAATCCAGGCTGTAGACAATAATCATGGAGCGGTCCTGATGCTTGACATGTACCCAGTTGGAATCGGTAGACAATTCCGTTCCATCCGTTGTGATATACAGCCATTCGCAGTGGGAAGACCCGGCTTCCTTCGCCTGGTCTATCATTCTGTTGTTCAACTCCCGTGCCGGTGTGCCGCAGGGCTGAATGGGCGCGGAAAAATCGTAGAAGCGTTTAGCAAACTCGGCCTTGCTGGGCACGCCCAGCACCTTCAGCATTTTCTCGTTGCAGTCGAACATATTGCCCTGTGTGTCCCAAAACTCGATAAAAATGGGCGAGTTGTTAAGCAGTTTCTGGGTAAGCTCTGCCGCCTCGCGTTCGCGCTCGCGTATTTGGCGTTCCCGAACCTCGGTTTTTTTAACCTCGGTTATGTCACGGGCATATTCGATGACGGCGAAGTTATTTTTGTACGGCGTGCGGATATAGGTATTTTCCAGGATAATCAATGAGCCGCCCGCGCTACGGCAGATAAAGTCCGGCAAAAAGGCGTACCCCTCAGCCAGGGCTTGCTTTATATAGCCATTGATAAAATCCTTTGAATCGAACCCGCCATCGTGCTTGGGTGACATGTACAACACGAATTTATCTATATACTCTTCCTTGCTACTGGTCCCAAACAGCGTCACCGCCTTTTGGTTGCAATCCAGGGACTTGCCGTCTTTGCTAAACAGGGTTGCGGCTATGGGCGTGGTTTCAAGCATCATATGAATGCGTTCGGTCATTTCCAGTTCCTTGTCTATTACCGCCTGCTCAATTTTGTTGAAGACGCTGGCAATCATCAGCCCCGCCGACTTTAGCATATTCATTTCGTCGTCGCTTAAAACCCGCTCGTGCCGGCAATCGTCAACGCTGAATATACCGATGAGCTCCTTGTCCAGCATTAAAGGGAGCACCGCAGAGGAAACCAAATCTAAAAAGCCGTACTCCGCGCTGAACTCGGGGGTTTTGGGGATGGGCATGTTTATATATTTCCCCTGCAAAATCATGTCAAACCAATTGACTCTTTCCTTGCGGAGGTATTTTGTGCCGATGGGGACTTCTTTTTTCTGCTTGCCGATTTCGCTTAACCATTGGTACTTCATCACCACGTATTCCTCGCCGTCATGAACCTCGCACTTCCATATTTGTACCCGGTCCACATCCAGGCAACGGCCCACAATTTCCATGCCGGTGGTGATTGCCTTCAGTACGTCCTGCTCGTTGACGGTAAGCAAAGCTACGGCCACTTGGTTTACGGTATGTAAGAGATTTTCTTGGTTGTGGGTGTTGGTCATGGTAAACCTCCAGGGATTCCGTGTAAAACAATCCCCACTTGCTTCCGTTATGGAACGAAGTGGGGATTGTTGATAAAAAGCAAATTACTTATCTTTTAAATTGAAAAACACGCCCAGCCCAAGGTATTCGGCCACGTCGTCCAGCTCTTCCTCGATGCGCAGCAGCTGGTTGTACTTGGCCACGCGGTCGCTTCTCGCGGGGGCTCCGGTCTTGATTTGCCCGGCGTTGACGGCCACGCAGATGTCGGCAATGGTGGCGTCCTCGGTTTCGCCGGAGCGGTGGGAAACCACGGTGGTCATATTGTGGCGGTGGGCCAACTTCATGGCGTCAAAGGTTTCGGTCAGGGTACCGATTTGGTTCACCTTAACCAAGATGGAGTTGGCCACGCCCATGTCGATGCCCTTTTGCAGGCGTTCCGGGTTGGTGACAAAAAGGTCATCGCCCACGATTTGCACGCGTTTGCCCAGGCGGTCTGTCATGAGCTTCCAGCCCTCCCAGTCCTCCTCGTCGAAGCCGTCTTCGATGCTGACCATGGGGTATTTGTCGCAGAGGGCCTCGTACATGTCTACCATTTCGGCGGAGGTACGGTATACCTCCTTGCCGGTCATTTGACTTTCGCCGGCGAAGTAGTACATGCCCTCCTTGCCGTTTTTCTTCGCGTCGCCATAGAGCTCGGTGGCGGCTACGTCTAGGCCGATGCGGATGTCTGTGCCGGGCTCGTAGCCGGCCTTTTTGATGGCCTCCATGATGAGGTCAATAACGTCGTCGGGGGTGGCCAAATCCGGTGCGAAGCCGCCTTCGTCGCCCACGGCGGTGGCCAGCTTCTTCGCTTTAAGAATCTTTTTCAGGGTATGATAAATCTCCGCGCACCAGCGCAAGCCTTCCTTGAAACAGCACGCGCCCACGGGCAGAATCATAAATTCCTGGAAGTCCACGGTGTTGTCGGCGTGCTTGCCGCCATTCAAAATATTCATCATGGGCACGGGAAGTTCCTTGGCGTTGAAGCCGCCCAGATATTGGTACAGGGGCATGTTCATGGCCGCCGCCGCCGCCTTGGCCACCGCCATGGAAACGCCCAGGATGGCATTGGCACCCAGGCGCGCTTTGTTGGGGGTGCCGTCCAGGTCAATCATCAGACGGTCGATGGCCACTTGGTCCAGCGCGTTCTCGCCGATAATTTCCTCGGCAATAATATTGTTCACGTTGTCCACGGCCTTTTCCACGCCCAGGCCCAGATACCGCTCGCCGCCGTCGCGCAGCTCCACCGCTTCAAAGGCTCCGGTGGACGCGCCGCTGGGTACCGCCGCAATACCCGAGAACACCTTGCCGCCGTCCTCGTTCTCCACAATGACTTCCACTTCCACGGTGGGGTTGCCGCGGGAGTCCATGATTTCGCGGGCGATAACGTCCACGATGATGAGTGATGCTTTTAACATTGTTTATCCTCCTTGGGTTATTTTATTTGCTTATTTGCAAAAATTCCTCGCGTTCTTCCTCTGTGCTGATATCAAGCTGGGCAATCTTTTTTTCGACGTAGGCGACGTCCTCCTCCTGCATCTCTGCCTCGGTCTCACTAATTAATTCCTTTAAAATTTTAGCTAAGGTTACTTTATCCTGCCTGGCCTTGTTAAGCCTGAGAAGCATAAATAAACGTCTTCTCTGGTCTGCTATTTTTTCAAAGTTTGTGGCCATACAGCTACCCCTTTCTAATTAATAGACTCTCCCCCGTCATTTCCTTCGGAATTTCCAGCTCCATTAAATCCAGTAGCGTGGGTGCGATGTCCGCCAGCCGCCCGCCGGGCTTTAGGCCCATGTGGGGGCAGTTGAACAGCACGAAGGGCACCGGGTTGGTGGTATGGGCCGTGAAGGCCCCGCCATTGACTTCGTCCAGCATTTTGTCCGCGTTGCCGTGGTCGGCGCAGAAGAACATCCGTGCCCCGGTTTTGAGCATGGCGTCCATGGCCTGGGCCACACAGCCGTCCACGGTTTCCACGGCTTGTACCGCCGCGCTCATGACCCCGGTATGGCCCACCATGTCACAGTTGGCGAAGTTGACCACGATTAAGTCATACTGTTGCGATTCGATGGCCTCCACCAGCTTGTCGGCTACGGCGGGGGCACTCATCTCGGGCTGGAGGTCGTAGGTGGCTACCTTGGGGGAGGGGACCAGGATTCTGTCCTCGTTTGTGTAGGGCTCCTCCCGCCCGCCGTTGAAGAAGAAGGTGACATGGGCGTATTTTTCCGTTTCCGCCAGGCGGAGCTGGGTCATGTTTTTGTCGGCCAGATACTGCCCCAGTACATTGTCCATGCTTTGGGCGTGGAAGGCCACGTGCTTGTTGGGGATGGTTGCGTCGTATTCCGTGAAGCAGACATAGTGCAGGGGGAAGAAGCCATCGGCGCGCTCGAAGCCGTCGAAATCCGGGTCGCAGAAGGCCCGGGTGATTTCCCGTGCCCGGTCGGGGCGAAAGTTGAAGAAAATGACGGAATCGTCGGGCTTGATTGCGGCGAGGGACAGGGTGCCGGAGGCGTTTTGGGTGATGACGGTGGGTACGACAAATTCGTCGTTAATGCCTGCGGCGTAGGATGCGTCTATACATGCTGTGGCAGATGTAGCCGATTGCACGGTAACTTCGCCCGGGTCAGCCGATTTGTTTAGCACCAGCGCGTCGTAGGCGATTTTCACCCGCTCCCAGCGGTTATCCCTATCCATGGCGTAGTAGCGGCCGGAAACGCTGGCGATTTGCCCCACGCCGATTTCGCGCATTTTATTTTCCAGCTCAAGCAAAAACCCTTTGCCCGATTGCGGTGGCGTGTCGCGTCCATCCAGGAAGGCGTGGACGAATACCCTTTCCAGGCCGTTGCGCTTGGCCAGCTCCAGCAAGCCGTACAGGTGCGTGTTGTGGCTATGCACCCCGCCATCGGAGAGCAAGCCATATAAATGAAGAGACGTATTATTTTTTTTGCAATTCTCCATAGCGACCAGGAGGGCGGGGTTTTTAAAGAAATCCCCGTCTTCGATGGCCTTAGTGATGCGGGTCAGTTCCTGATACACCACCCGCCCCGCGCCGATGTTGGTGTGGCCCACTTCGCTATTGCCCATTTGCCCGGCGGGAAGCCCCACGTCCATGCCGCTGGCCGCGCCGGGCTGGAAGGGGAATTTTTCCATAAGCCAGTCCAGATGGGGGGTATCCGCTAGGGCGATGGCGTTGCCTTCCTTTGCGTCCGAAAGGCCGTAGCCGTCCAGAATCATGAGTACAACGGTATCTTTATTTCCCATAGCGCACGACCTGCTCAAAGGAAGGCTTTACGCTGGCACCGCCCACCAGCCCGCCGTCGATATTGGGCATGGCGAAGAGGGCCGAAGCATTTTCGGGGGTGACACTGCCGCCGTAAAGGATGCGTACCGTTTGCGCGGCTTTTTCGCCCATATTGTCCATAATATGCTCGCGAATCATCTCACAGGCTTCCTCGGCTTGCTCCAAGGTGGCCGCTTCGCCGGTGCCGATGGCCCAGATGGGCTCGTAGGCGATGACGATTTTAGCCATTTCCGAGGGGCGCACCTCGTCCAGCGCGAAGGTAATCTGCTTGCGCAAGACTGCCGCGGTGCGCTTTTCGCGCCTTTGGCGTTGGGATTCCCCCACGCACACGATGGGGGTAATCTTATGTTGCAAAGCCTTGAGGGTCTTTAAATTGACGGTGGTATCGGTTTCGCCGAAGCGTTCGCGCCGTTCGCTGTGGCCGATGATGACATAGGGCACACCCATGCTGGCCAGCATCTCGCCGGAGATTTCCCCGGTATAAGCCCCCTCGTCCATGTAATGCATGTTCTGCGCGCCCACTTTTACAAGGGAACCCGCCAAGGCGTCCATCACCGACTGCAAGGACACATAGGGCACGCACAGCACCGCGTCCACATCCGGGGTGCACAGCTTCGTCTTCATTTCCTCCGCAAACTTCCGCGCCGCGGGGGGGGTAAAATGCATCTTCCAATTGCCGGCTACCAGTTTCTTTCTCATATCCGTGCTCCCATCCTATAGAATTTTATCTGTTGCTTATCCCACCGCCACGACGCCCGGCAGTGCCTTGCCTTCCAAAAATTCCAGCGACGCGCCGCCGCCGGTGGAGATATGGGACATCTTATCCGCAAAGCCCAGTTGAATCACCGCCGCCGCGCTGTCGCCGCCGCCGATAATCGTGGTGGCGTCCAGGTTCGCCATGGCCTTCGCCAGGGCGAGGGTGCCCTGGGCGAACACCTCAAATTCGAACACGCCCATGGGCCCGTTCCAGATGACGGTTTTCGCGCCCTGAAGCGCGTCGGTGAAGAGCTTTTGCGTCTTCGCGCCGATGTCAAGGCCCTGCCAGCCGTCGGGGATGGCGTCTGCGTCCACGCATTGCCACGCCGCGTCGGCCTTAAATTCCTGGGTAATCATGGTATCTATGGGAAGAAACAGCTCCACGCCCTTGTCCTTGGCCTTTTGTATCATTTCCTTGGCGTAGCCGATGCGGTCCTCCTCCACGATGGAAGTCCCCGTATTGTAGCCCTGGGCCCGGAAAAAGGTATAGGCCATGGCCCCGCCGATAATCAGCTTATCCACTTTCTCCAGCAAAGCATTTATAACACCGATTTTGTCCGACACCTTCAGGCCGCCCAAAATCGCCACAAAGGGGCGGGCGGGATTGTCCACCGCGTCCCCCAGGAATTTCAGTTCCTTTTCCATGAGGAAGCCCACGGCGGTTTCGCTCACCAGCGCGGCCACGCCCACGGTGGAGCAGTGGGCCCGGTGGGCCGAGCCGAAGGCATCGTTGACATACACGTCCGCTAGCGCGGCCAAATCCTTGGAGAACGCCTCCTCGTTTTTGCTCTCCTCCGGGCGGAAGCGGGTATTTTGCAAAAGGGCCACCTCGCCGTCCTGCAAGGCATCCACAGCGGCTTTAACCTTGTCGGAAACGACTTTGTCGTCATCAAGGAATTTTACTTGTTGCCCCAAATGCTGGGAAAGCCGCTCCGCCACGGGTGCCAAGGTGGCCTTGGCGTCGGGCCCCTTGGGCTTGCCCAAATGGGAGCAAAGCACCAGCCGCCCGCCGTCGGCGATAAGCTTCTTCAAGGTGGGCAATGCCGCCACAATGCGGTTATCGTCGGAGATTTTGCCATCAATCAGCGGCACGTTGAAATCGCACCGCACCAATACGCGCTTGCCCTTCACCTGGATGTCGTTGACCGTTTTACGTGTTTGCATGTATTCGACCTCTTTCCATGGAAAATTTTTACCGGACTTATTCTAACATTTTGTCCGGGTGGGCGCAAATGATGGCATAATATTTTATCTTGCCCTTTCGTGCATTATATCGCAAGTTATAACTTGCCCTTTCGTGATATAGATGCTACTATCCTCCTTGAAGGGAGCGGTGGCCATGGTTTTGAAACGCAAGGCATTCAAGCGCGTTGTTGATTGGAAGAACCAAAGCAAAGGAAAAACGGCATTGTTATTAAACGGTGCCAGACGGGTAGGAAAATCCTTTTTGGCAGAACACTTTGGGAAAAGCGAATACAAATCAATGATACTTATTGATTTTTCAAACCCACCCAAGGACGTTATAACTATTTTTGAAAACGACAGCCACGATATCCCCCTATTTTTAACCAAGCTGTCGCTATATTATCAAGTGCGGCTTCATGTGCGTGACAGCCTGATTGTATTCGATGAAGTCCAGCTCTATCCAAAAGCAAGGCAACTTATAAAACACCTTGTCGCGGATGGCAGATATGACTATATCGAATCCGGCTCATTACTTTCGCTGAAAGAAAATGTCAAAGATATTTTGATTCCTTCCGAAGAAGAAGAAATTGAAATACATCCGTTGGATTTTGAAGAATTTTTGCATGCCCTTGGTGATGAAGTAACGGTATCATTTATCCGTGAATGTTTTGAGCAAAGAAAGCCCCTCGGTCAAGCGTTGCACCGAAGGGTGATGAACAGTTTCCGCACCTATATATTGGTCGGGGGAATGCCGCAAGCCGTTATTGAATACGCAACAAGCCAAGATTTTGAAGCGACCGATAACATCAAGCGCAATATTCTTGCCCTGTATCGGCGGGACATCGCAAAGTACGCAGGCGCGTACAAACAAAAGGTAACGGCCATTTATGACAACCTACCGGGGCAACTATCGAAGAAGGAGAAGAAATACAAACTTTCTTCCATAGATAAAGATGCACGCTTTAGAGCCTACGAAGATGCCTTTATGTGGCTGTCTGACGGCATGATTGTAAACCCCTGCTACAACGCCACTGACCCCAGCTTTGGCTTGGCACTCAGCATGGACCACACAACACAAAAAATCTATATGGCTGATACAGGGTTGCTGGTTACTCATGCGTTTAGGAATCACACTTTCACAAGCAATGAGCTATACAAGGCTATATTATTTGACAAGCTAAACGTCAACGAAGGCATGTTAATGGAAAATGTGGTTTCCCAAATGCTAAGGGTAAACGGCCACCGATTATTCTTTTATTCGAGAGTTGACAAGAAAAAACGCGAAAACCACATGGAGATTGACTTCCTGATTACCCACAAAAACAAAATTAGCCCCATTGAAGTAAAATCATCGGCCTATAAAAAACATTCATCCTTGGATAAATTTATGAATCGTTTTAAGTCAAAATTGAGCGAGTCATTTGTTTTGTACCAAAAGGATTTTTTACTCAAAGACGGCGTAGTACATTTGCCTCTGTATATGACTATGTTTTTATAGTATCTCCTCCCCATGCCTACACGCAACTGCAACCCTTCGCATACCCTGTACATGGGTGATGAATATGAGCGTTTTAATCGCCGGGTCGGCATTGCTCGCGCTCACGCTTTCTTTGGATGCCTTCGCCGCGGCTTTTGCCTATGGGTGCAAGCAAATAAAAATCCCCCTGCGCTCGGGGGGGATTATTGCGGTGGTGTGTACGGCCACCACGGGGCTGTCTTTCCTGGTGGGCTCCGCGCTCGTGCCCCATATGCCAAACCGGATGGCGGCGGGGATTTCCTTTGCCATCCTGTTCCTCGTGGGCATGGCGAAGCTGTTGGATTCCCTCACCAAGGCCCTCATCCGAAAGCACACGGATATAAACAAGGAAATCGCGCTTTCGCTCTTTAATTTCAAGTTTATCCTGCGGGTCTACGCCGACCCGGAATCCGCGGACGTGGACATTTCAAAGCATATCTCCCCACGGGAGGCCGCCGTGCTCGCCCTTTCCCTCTCCCTGGACGGCTTTGCCGTAGGGCTTGGCGCGGCGTTGCTGGGGTTGCAGGCCGGGTGGGTTTTGACATTCTCCCTGCTGGCCAATGCCCTCGCCTTATTATTGGGCAGTGCGCTGGGCAACAAGGCCGCGCAGAATTTGCGCTTTAACATCTCCTGGCTGGCGGGTGTATTGCTGATTGTGCTGGCGTTCAGCCAGTGGCTTTAAATATATAAAATTCACCCACGGGTTGAAAAAAACTCACGCAACGGGATATGGTGCGTAGGCGTGTTTGCATCTACACTGAATGCAAGCACGCAAGGGTGTGTCGACAGTAATTTTGTTCGATGTTTTCCGGTGGATATTTCCACCACTCTTCGTCGGCTGTTCCTTGCGCACCTTCTTGGTGCGCGGCGTCACAGCCTCCTCGATTGGCGAAAAATCGCCACGGAATCCCTCGAATAAAATTACTGTCGACACACCCTATTTTATTTCCAGGAGGAATGACCATGCTGTACATTGCCGAGAATTTGAAAGCCCTGCGCAAGACCAAGGACTGGACCCAGGAGGAAGTGGCCGAGCGGCTGAATGTATCCCCCCAAAGCGTGAGTAAGTGGGAGCGGGGCGACACCTGCCCCGACATCACCCTGTTGCCCGCGCTGGCAAATTTATACAAGGTGAGCATAGGCGCCATGATGGGCATGGACAAAATCAATAAGACCGAAGCCCGGACGGCTATTTTTAAAGCGGGTCACGCCCATATGCGCCACACCGCCCGCGCCGCGCTGTGCTTCATTTATTACAAGCAAGGCGAAACGGAAAAGGCCCTGGCCTGTGCCCAAGCCCTGCCCCATCTGCGCGAAAGCCGGGAACAAATCCTATTCGAGCTCAAAGTAAAGCCCGACATCGCCGACATCAACGCCTACCTGCGTTTCATTATGCTGGGGCATGAAAACGCGCAGGACAAAATCTGCGTGGATTTCAATGCCGATATGCTGGCCATGTACACAGAACACGACTTGCTTCGCCGCATACAGGCCCTGCGCGAGGAGACAACGCCCGAAGAAGGCGAAAAATACCGCCGCCTTCCCCAGGTGCGTATCATCGACAACATTCACCTGCCCCCCGGCCGCGTGCGGGTAAATTACTGCGCCCAATTCCTGTTGGACGCGGATTTCACCGACCCCGCCAAGGCCGCCGACGCGGTAATGCAAGCCCTGCAAAAAATCGCACAACGCTAATATATAGCCGAATAAGCCGAATAAAATGAAAGCCGAAAAGGAAACTCATAATTGCAATCGGCGGGAAGGTGTGGTAGAGTTTTCGGCGTCAAAAATATTGAACCTTCCTGAGTGCGAATTGTGCGACAGAAGATATTAGCGGCTGTTCTTTGTCTTTTTGCACAGAGGGCAGTCGCCTTTTTGTGTTGTCGCGCAGTGATAACTGCAAGCTTCAAGGAAGGTAAATTTTCAGGGGTGATACATATGAACATAATGAATATAATTACCGGCGTTGGGGAAACCCTTCTTTTTACTACGGTGCTGTATAATATGTGCAGGGGAATACGAATAGGCAAGGTTAGTTGGCTTATTTATTCGCTGATTGTTTTTGGATTTAGTTCGTTGGCTGTTTTTGGTGTTGTGTCCGTTGCCCATGTCTCGCGTGAAGCGGTAGTTTTGGTTCAGCTAAGCGTCAATTTGCTCATGTTGACGGCAATAATAGTGATGTCTTGCATACATGCGTCAAATCGTTACATCGGTGCCGCCCGTGGGTTGCTGACGATGGCCATTGTACTTATCGGCAATCATCTTACCATCGCTATTCTGGCGTTGATTGGTTTCATTGGCTGGCATGGCTTTTTCCTTGAATACGAAATTTATATGATGTTAATTTTCTTTTCGGTGTCGCTCATTGTGGTATTTTCTTTATCCCGTTATCTCGGCAGGGTAATCGAAAAGCGGATGCGTTCATTTGAAGAAGAAGAAAAAAAGGTATTTTCCAAATATATTTTGGGTGGCGCGGCGGTTGTTTGGCTCTTGTTATTCTACTTTACCTTTATCAGTTGGGTAATAGCAAACGAAGCCGTGCGCGGTGGCATTTTTGCTGTGATAACTGCATCCTTTTTCGTTTTTTTGCTGTTCGCCATTTCATCCTTTGCCCAGGTGGTTAAAAATGCCATGCAGAAAACCCAAAACGAATTAAAGCACCATGAAAAACTGTTAAGCGGGCTAAACCGCGCCGCCGAGGCATTGTTGGCGGCAGATGAAAGCAAGCGCATGGATGTGTTGGACGATGGCATGAACATAATCGGCAATCTTTTGGGTGTCGGTCACATACAAATATGGTTAATCCGGGAAATGGACGGCCAAGGGTGTTTTAGTGTCGTCCATGACTGGGACGCGAACGCACAACCCTGGGCGCAGGATTTTTTTATTTTATGTCATGAAAACGAAGCCTTTTTTAACACGCTTTTTTCCGGCAACGGACTGACCGGCTCCACTGCACAGCTCCCCCATGCGCTGATGCAATACTGTGCCGGTTATGGCGCGGTGTCCTATGCGGTATTGCCTATGTTTACCGAGGGGGAACGTGCCGGGTTTTTCATCGTGTACGATTTTGCAGATGCGCGCATTTTTACAAGCAATGAAATGAATGTGCTGGCATCGGCGGGGCTTATGTTTACCAGCGTTTTCAACCACAACGCCCAGCGCGAACGCGCCTATACCGACACATTGACGGGCATATTTAACCGCCGCTATCTGATGGTAGAAGCCGAACGCACCCTACACGCCGAAGCCGATTTCGCGCTTATTCTCATGGACATAGACTATTTCAAAACCATAAACGATACCTACGGCCACGCAACCGGGGATGAAGTGTTGCAAATTTTTGCGTCTCGCGTGAAAATGGTAACTAAAGAAGGCGAGATTTTTACCCGCTACGGCGGGGAGGAATTTGTCATCGCGTTGCCCGCCGTAGTGCATGAAAATGCACGGCTCATTGCCGAGCGCATTAGGCGGCACATAGCGGCCACCCCTTTTAGCACTGCCCAGGGGGAAATAGCTGTTACCGTATCCTGCGGGGTTGCATCAAAAGTAAGCAATGCCTGTGCCTTGACAGAAATTATCGGCCGCGCCGACGATGCGCTGTACAAAGCAAAGGAAGCCGGGCGAAACATCGTCCAGGGGTAGTGCATGGAAGGCTTCACAGGCCAAAGGGGAGGAATTGTAATGGCGGGAAAATATATATTGGGTGTGGATGGGGGCAACTCGAAGACGGATTATCTGTTGTGCCGTGCAGACGGTGCCTTCGTGGATATTATGCGTGCATCCAATTGCAGTCATGAGAACCATGAGCGGGGCTTCGATTGGATGGAAGAAACCATGGAAGGCCATGTGCGGGAATTGTGTAAAAGGAATAACATAAGTGTGGGGGATATTGCCGCCGCAAGCTTCGGGCTGGCGGGGGCGGACGAGCCGGAGCAAATTGCGGAGCTGAAAAGGCGCGTCACAAATATGGGCTTTGGCAATATCGCCGTGGCCAACGATGGAATTTTGGGCGTGAAGGCCGTAGCCAGCGCGGGGGTGTGCGCCATCAACGGCTCCGGCGTGGTGGTGGTGGGCATTGACGACGGGGGCAATTTTTTGCAGGTGGGCGGCGTGGGCGAATTGAGCGGCGACGCCGGCGGCGGCGGATACATTGCCCGGCAGGCTGTGCTGGCGGCGTATAAAGAAATTTACCGTGCCGGGGAGAAGAGTGCGATTACACCCGGCATTTTGGAGATACTTAATGTGGCGGCACCTTTTGATTTGCACACGGCGGTCAACCGGCTGGGTTATTCCCTGGACCGGACCCGGGATATAATACGGCTGGCTGACGACGCCGCCCAAAAAGGCGACGCGGTGGCCGCCCGTATCTTCGACGGGGTGGGTATTTCCTGCGGCCAGGGTGTGGTGGGCTGTGTGCGCAACCTTTCCTTTGCCGGGGAGGTGGTGGTGGTGAAGGCGGGTAGTATTTGGAATGTAATCGGCTACCCCGGAATGGTGGCGCATTTCGCCCGTACCATCCGGGAGGGGCTGGATGCACCCACGCGCTTTGAGTTGCTGGAGAGCACCCCCGCGCTGGGCGCGCTGTTCTGGGCGAAGGAGCTGCTTGACGGTAAAATCGACCCCGGATACAGGGAAGAAATGCGGCGGTTCCTTACGCCGGAAAAATATAACGCGCTGGCATAGCCGGATAAAATGACATAGATTTGACACAAATAGCCAATATAATCAAAGCATGAATCACCGCGTTGCGGGAAATAGGAGGAAGTACATGTTAAAAATCACCGACGTAAGCAAGACCTACGGCAACAATAAGGTAAAAGCCGTGGACAACATCCGGCTGGAGGTGGCGGCCAAGCAGATTTTGGGCTTCATCGGGCCCAACGGCGCGGGAAAGACCACCACCATGAAAATGATTACCGGCGTACTGGAGCCTGACGCGGGCCAGATTACCATTAATGGCCACGACATTATCACAGACCCTATCGCCGCCAAGCAAAACTTCGGCTATGTGCCGGATTCGCCGGATATGTTTCTGCGGTTGAAGGGTATGGAATACTTGAATTTTATGGCGGATATGTATGGCGTGAGCGCGGAGCAACGCCGGGAGAAAATCGCCGGCATGGGCGAAACCTTTGAGATGACGGGGGCGTTGAACGGCCGTATCCAAAGCTATTCCCACGGTATGCGCCAGAAAATCATTATCATGGGTGCCCTGATGCACAACCCCGCCTTGTGGATATTGGACGAGCCCCTCACGGGGCTGGACCCCCGCTCTTCCTTCCAATTGAAGGAAATGATGCGCCAGCACGCCGACGCGGGCAACGCCGTGCTTTTCTCCACCCACATGCTGGAGGTGGCGGAGAAGCTGTGCGACAAAATCGCTTTGATTAACAGGGGGAAAATCATCTTCTTCGGTGAGCTGGAGGAGCTGATTGCCCGGCACGATAACAAATCCCTGGAGGACATCTTCATGGAGGTGACGGCCAATGCGTAAGTTTTGGGCCATGGTGCGGGTTTTCCTTACGGTTATCGTGGGACAGGCGTTGAACATGAAAGTAGGGGGCAAGGAGAGCAAATGGGCGGGGACATTGCTTTGGGGCGTTGTCGCGCTGTGTATGTTGCCCATGGGTTTCTTGATTTATTGGATGATTAACGACTTGTACGCCTTTTTCGCCCAGGCGGGGCAGATTTCCCTGGCGGTGGGGATTACCCTGAATATGGGGTCGATTCTGATTTTCATGCTGTCGCTGATGGCCGCGCCCGCTATCTTTTATTTCTCCAAGGATGTGGAGTTTATTCTGCCTTTGCCGGTAAAGCCCACGCAAATCGTGGGGGCGAAGTTCGCCGTGGCCTTGATATTCGAATACCTGCTGGCGGTGGTGCTGGTGGTGATTATGTTTTTCGCGCTGTGGGGCAATGTAGGCGCGGGGATGATTACTTTTAATATGTTACTGGCCGCTTTGACCTTGCCCATTTTGCCGCTGATATATTCCACGGTGATTATCATGCTGCTCATGCGCTTTGTGCGGATGGTGCGGGACCCGGACAAATACAACTGGATTGTGGGCTTGCTGAGCCTGGGCTTTGCTGTTGTGTTTGTGATATATTCCCAGGATATGGTCACTTTGGACGAGGAATCCTTGCTGTCCATGCTCATGGGCGAGCCCGTGGCCATGACCGCGCTGAACGCGGTATTCTTCACCAATCATTTGTCCGCGCTGGCCGTGGGGGCGGCGGATTTTGGCACGGCGGTGCTTCTCCAGTTGGGTAGCCTGGGCGTTGCGGTGGCGGGGCTGGTCATATTTTTTATGCTGGCCAAGGCGTTGTACTTCAAGGGGGTAATCGGCCTGTCCGAATCCGGCGCGGGAGGCAAAAAAATGACCCGTGAGGACATCATGACGGGCGCGGTGGGGCAGAGTATTTTCAAGGCTTATATAATGAAGGAAATCCGGGTGCTGTTCCGCAGTCCCGTCGCCTTCATGAACTGCGTGCTCATGGTGCTGTTTATGCCCATCATATTGGCCATATCCTTTGTCCCTTTGCTTACCGCAGGGGGCGACGACACCCTCATGGAGGTGCTGGCCGCCGTCGATTTCAGCGACCCGCGCATAGCGGCCATCGCGCTGGTGGCCATGGCCATTCTCTCCTTGACCATGAGCGGCGCGGCCACCATTACGGCTTCGGCCATTTCCCGGGAGGGGCGCAATTTCTTCGTGATGAAATACCTGCCCGTGCGCTACCGTACCCAATTGAACGCCAAGGCCGCCAGCGGGCTGATTGTGATTGGGGTAGGGCTGGCCATCGTGTTTGTCCCCTTATTCATCCTCTTTCAGCCGCCGGTACTGCTGGCTGTGGGCGGGGTGCTGATAACCCTCCCCGCCGCCGTTTTCCTCAATTATCTGGGTCTGTACTTCGACTTGCTCAAGCCCAAGCTGGATTGGGACAACGAGGCCGAGGCCGTGAAGCAAAACATGAATATTTTGCTCATGATTTTTGGCGGCATGGGCGTGGCCGCAGGGGTGGGCGTTGCGGGCTGGTTCTGGTTGCATACCCCCTTGGTGGCGTTTGCCGCGTTGTTTGGCGGGGGGATTGCGCTGATGGCGTTGGCGTTGTACCTTGCATTGGTTAAGGGAAGTGCATTGTTAAAGCGGTTGCATTAATTTGATATGCCCCTGTTGAAACCCCTCCGGCAAGCCGGCTTCAAATACCATTGCCTCCCCCGTAGCGGGGTGAATCAGCTTCAATTTTGCGGCGTGGAGCATATGCCTGTCGGTTTTCAGCGGTTGCCTTTCCGGGCCATATAGCGTATCCCCCAGAATGGGATGCCCAAGGTGCGCCATGTGTACCCGTATCTGATGGGTGCGGCCCGTTTCCAGCTGGGCTTCGATGAAGGTAAAGCGCGGCTTGTGGGCGGGCAGGTAGGCCAATGTCTTGATATGTGTCACCGCGTGCCGGACACCCGGCGGCAGGGGGTTGCCCAAGGGGAGGTTCCGCACCGCCATTTTTTGCCGGTGCACGGGGTGCCGCCCAATGGGTAGGCGCACGGCAAGGGCCTCTTTTTTCACCACGCCAAGGCAAAGGGCATAATATATCCGGCCCATAGTGCGCTGGGCCAGTTGCGCGCTCAATGACACATGGGCGGCATCGTTTTTTGCCGCCACCAGCACCCCGGAGGTGTCCTTGTCCAGCCGGTGCACAATGCCGGGCCGCTCCACCCCGCCTATGCCGGAGAGGTTTCCCCGGCAATGGTATAACAGCGCGTTCACCAGCGTACCGCAAAAATGCCCCGCGGAAGGATGTACCACCATTCCGTGGGGCTTGTTTATTACGATTATATCCGGGTCTTCATACAGAATGTCCAGGGGGATGTTCTCCCCTTTTATTTCGCACGAAACCGGCGGCGGGACGCTCAGGGTCAATATGTCTCCCGGCGTTAGCCGGTCATTCTTCCCCAAAATCACGTTGCCGCGCTTCACCTCTCCATTAGCCAGAAGCCGCTGGGCGGCACTTCGGGTCAGCCCCGTTTCCGTGCAGGAGGCGAGGAAGGCATCCACCCGCCGGCCGGCCCAATCCGGGGAAACCGTGATTTCTTTTACCCCCCGAAGGGCCACGGTGCCTTCTTACCCATCAGCATGACCACAAGCACCATGGAAAACGCGCCCACGGTGACGAAAACATCCGCCAGGTTGAAAATGGCGAAGTTGACAAACAAAAATTCCAGCATGTCTACAACGTAGCCCAGGCGGAAGCGGTCGATAAGATTTCCCAGTCCCCCGGCGAAAATAAGTATCAGCGGAGCCCGCACCCACCAGAGCTTTCTTTCCGTGGGCAAGCGGCCATAATACCAGGCCACCCCGGCAAGCAGTACGATAACCAAGACCGTTATCACCCACCGCCCCCATTCCCTGTCGGACAGCAGACCAAAGGCCGCCCCCCGGTTGTGGAAATAGGTCAGCCCCAGCACGCCGTCAACCACGGCGCGGCGGGGTTGCCCTGCCAGGTTGGCCGAGGACCAGATTTTCAGCCACTGGTCCAGGGCAATTAAAATCGCGCTAAAAAAAAGAAAAGGCCACCACGAAAAAAACTTCCGTGGTAGCCCGCTCTTCTTATCTTCATGCGCGCGCGTTTTATTCATCCGCGAAGGAGATGCCCATGGACTTGGCAACCCGCACCATTTCCCCGTTGGGGTCAACGGTCTTCGAGCCGCTGACGGAGACCTTCGCATCGCCGATAACATCTTCCAGGCTTACGTATTCCATTTGGCCGTTGCGTAGGCAAACCATGTTGCCGAACTGCCCTTCTTTTACCATTTGCGCCGCCTTCACGCCGTAGCGTGCGGAAAGGATTCTGTCCGCCGGGGAGGTGTCGCCGCCGCGCTGGATATGGCCGAAGAGGCAATGGCGCACCTCGTTTTCGATGTGTTGCTCCAGCTGGTGGGCAATCTTGGCCGCCACGCCGCCGAAGCGAACGGCATCGGGGCTGTCCTTTACGATTTTGCCGATGGTGGCACTCCCGCCCTTTTCTATCGCGCCCTCGGTGACGCAGATAATGGTAAATTCCTTGCCATGGGACTTGCGCTCGTTGATTTTCTTCACGATGTTTTCGATGGTATAGGGGATTTCGGGGATGAGGATAACATCGGCAGAGCCAGCGATGCCCCCGTAGAGTGCAATCCAGCCCGCACTGCGCCCCATAACCTCCGCCACCATGATGCGGTGGTGGCTTTCCGCCGTGGTGTGCAGACGGCCCAGGTTTTCCGCTACGGTATTCACCGCTGTGTCGAAGCCGAAGGTAACTTCCGTGGCGGGCAGGTCATTGTCGATGGTCTTGGGCACGCCGATGACGTTGACGCCCTTGCGGGCAAAATCCCGCGCACTGGTAAGGGTTCCGTCGCCGCCCAGCACCACCAGGGCGTGGACGTTTTCCTTTTTCATGGTTTCGATGGCTTGGTCGGAAACGTCTTTCTTTACGGTTACGCCGTTTTCCTCCACGGAATAATCGAAGAGGTTGTCCTTGTTGGAGTTAAACAAGATGGTGCCGCCCTGACGCAAAATGCCGGAAGTGGTATGGCGGTCAAGGGGGATGTACTCGTTCCTATACAAGCCGCGATAACCGAAGCGATAACCGATTATATCGTAGTCCATGGTGTTGAGGCACGCACGTACAAAGCTACAGATTACCGCGTTGAGCCCGGGCGCGTCGCCCCCTCCGGTGAGCATTGCAATTTTCTTTTTTGCCATTGGTGTATTCTCTCCTTTTTGTGAAATTAATGCATTGTATACCATATTTTGAATTTTGTCTTGACATTTTCTAAGAAAATGTCTAAGATGACGGGCGAATGCCAGCGTCACAGCCCCGTGCGCTGAATTACAACGCAAAAGAAAGAGGTATTTCATGCGCACCACAAGCATAACCAAGCCGCTGGAAGTCACACGCAAGTGGTTTGTCGTGGACGCGGCAGACCAAAACCTGGGCCGCTTGTCCTCCCAGGTTGCCCATATCTTACGCGGCAAGCACAAGCCCATCTTCGCCCCCAATGTGGACGCGGGGGACTATGTGATTGTCGTCAACGCCGACAAGGTTAAAGTCACCGGCAACAAGCTGGACCAGAAGTACTATGTACGCCACTCGGGCTACTTAGGGCGCAAGAAGGAAATCCGTATGCGCGAGATGTTTAAGAAGAACCCCGAGTTTGTGCTCACACACGCCGTCAAGGGGATGCTGCCCAAGAACAATCTGGGCCGCAAGATGCTCACCAAGTTTCACGTCTACGCTGGCCCCGACCATAAGCACGAAGCCCAAAAGCCGGAAGCCTTGGTTCTGGCGAAATAATAATAGAAGGAGTTTACTATGCCATCAGTATCCTATTACGGCACCGGCAGAAGAAAGAGCGCGGTTGCGCGGGTGTATTTGTTGCCCGGCAAAGGCGAAATCGTGATAAATAAACGCAAAATCGACGATTATTTCGGGCTGGAAACCCTGAAGCTCATCGTGCGCCAGCCCCTTAACCTGACGGAAACTTTGGCCAAGTTCGACGTAAAGGTCAATGTATACGGCGGCGGCTACACCGGCCAGGCCGGAGCCATTCGCCACGGCATTGCCCGGGCGTTGCTCAACGCAGACGAGGATTTTCGCCAGCCCTTGAAAAAGGCCGGCTTCCTCACCCGCGACCCCCGTATGAAGGAGCGCAAGAAATACGGCCTGAAAGGTGCCCGCCGTGCGCCCCAATTCTCAAAACGCTAACATTCACACCGCAATTTGTGGCAAAAACCCCCGACTTTACCCAGTCGGGGGTTTTGTACAAATAAAGGCTTTTTCCAAGATTAACCTGATTTTGGAAGTTTTGGAAAGAAGACCCGATGGATACCACAACCTGCGCTCGGTGATGCAGTCCCTGGCTTTGCACGATACCCTGACGATAAAACCCCACACCCCGGCCAAGGGGACGCCCCCGCTCCGCTTAACTTGCGATAATCCTTCTTTGCCCACCGACGAAGGCAACCTGGTTTTCCGCGCCGCCCAATATATGGCGGAAGCCTATGCCATAAGCCAGCCCCTTTCCATACACATTGAAAAGCGTATCCCCGTGGCGGCGGGGCTGGGCGGCGGGAGTAGCGACTGCGCGGCGGCTTTGGTGGGGATAAACCGGTGCTTCGGGCTGGGGCTGGACAGGGATGCGTTGCGCGAAGCCGGTCTGCGCTTCGGCGCGGATGTGCCCTTTTGCATCACCGGCGGCACGATGCTGGCCCAGGGGACTGGCGAAATATTGACGGAGTTGCCGCCCCACCCGGATTGCTGGATTGTGCTGGCCTGTCTGCCCATCCCCGTGTCCACGGGGGAGATTTTCCGGCAAGTGGACGCAAAAGCACAGCCGGACGATGGGCCGGAAAGCACACCCGCCCCGGGCGTGGGGCCCATGGGCGAAGCCCTCAAAAAGGGGGATATCCCCGGCATCGCCAAGGAATTTTTCAATGCCCTTGCCCCCGTCACCACCCGGATGCACCCCGAAATTGACGGCCTCATCGCCCAACTCAGGGAACTGGGCGCGCTGGGGGCCGCCATGAGCGGCTCGGGCCCCTCGGTTTTCGGCTATTTTGAAAATAAAGCCGCCGCAAGCGCGGCCGAACATATCCTGAAAAAAACCATAAAAAGCGTATTCCTCACGCGCCCCGAAAGGATGAGATTACCATGAAGAAATTTGCACGCTTTACGGCACTTGTACTCGTACTTGTGATGACACTGGCTACCGCCCTCCCCGTAATGGCCAACACGGCGACTACCCCCTTCCGCGACGTCCCCGCCACCCATTTCGCCTTCAACGCCATCAACTGGGTTTCCCACCCGGACAACGGCGGCATAATGGTAGGCGACCCCGCCGGGAATTTCCACCCCAACCAGACCATGACCAAATTTGTGGCCGCGCGGATTTTCGCCATGGCGGCCGGCTTCCGCCCCGCCACCCATCCCGTACCTGCGGAATTGCGGGCGGAGATTAACCGCGCCTTCGATGCCTGGTCGCCTTTGCTGGATACCATGGCGGCACAGCATTCCCAGTGGACCCGCATCGCCGACCGGGAAATCGCCTTCCTTTTGTACCGCGAGGTGTTAAACGCCTCTGACCTGGAACGTTTCGTGGGTGCGCGCCTTACCCGGCAGGAAGCCGTGGCGTGGATGGTGCGCCTTCTGGGCCGTCAGGCCCATGCCGCCGCCATCGTGTTGCCCTTCCATAATCCCTTCAACGACAACGCCCAAATCGCCCCGGAATTTATCCGCTACGTGTACTATGCCCGGGAAGCGGGCTTGGTGGCCGGGGGAAGTGGCAATAATTTTATGCCCACCGACCATTTCACCCGTGCCCAGCTGGCCATGATTCTGTACAACGCACTGGGCGGCGAGAACGCCGTACAGCTTCAGCCGGGCGCGAGCACCCCCATGTCCACGGTTACAGGTACCGTGGAGCTGGTGTATCGCAACACGCAGATTTTCATTTCCTCTCCCCTGGGCCCGCAGAATTATACCATCGCGGCCACTGCCACTATTTTCGTGGACAATGTACAGCGCACCGCCGCCTTTATCCGCCCCGGCATGACCATCAGTGCCGTATTGAACGCACAAAACGAAATCATCAGCCTGGTGGCGCGTACCGCCCAGGAAACGCCGCAAAACCAACAGAACACCCAGCAGCAAGCCACGGTGCCGGATAATATCCGCCTCTACGCCGACGAGGGCTTTGTGGTTTCTACTACGGTCAATCCCCCCGCCATTACCATACGCACCCGGCGTGTGCGCATCACCGGGCAAATCGTGGACGAGGAACGCACCTTCACCCTTGCCCCCAACGCCACCATCAGCCGTGGCGATGCCGTGGTGCCCCTTTCCGACGCCCAGCCCCAAGATATCGCCTTCTTCCGTTTCAGCGGAACGGTGATACACGAGCTGGAGCTGGAGGATAGGGAGCGCGAGCTGGAAGGCACCCTCATCGAGCGGCGGCTGGTGGACCATCTGGGCAACCAGGTAGTGGTGGTCGAGCTGGCCGGCGGCGAGCGGTTTGAACTGCGGGTTCTGTCCACCACGGAAATCTCCCGTGGGAATGTACGGAACCTGCGCATACAGGATTTACGCATTGGCGACAGCGTGGTGGCGTTGCTGGAAAGCGGCCAACTGACCCGCTTGCAAGCGGTGGGCCAGCGTACCACAGTTGAAGCGCGGCTCACAGAGATACGCGTCACCCAGAATTTTTCGGAGATAACGGTACAGCGTGAGGACGGGCGCGTCCATGTGTTCACCATTATGCCGGGTGTCTTCGATGTGTATTCCCTGCGGATAGGCATGGAAATCCGTGTGTTCCTGGACAGCTGGGAGGTCATGGATATTCAAATCGTTTCCCAGCGGGGCCAGCAGCTCACCGCCGCCTTGGGGTATATACAAGCCATCCGGGCGGGACAGACCATAATCGTCGTCGAGCTGGACAGCCAGAACCCACGCAGTCATACCATTGTGATAAATAACGACACCATTGATACCGCAACGGGTCAACGCTTTGACTTCAACCGGTTGCGCGTGAATATGAATGTATATGTCGTCATGGTTGGGCCTCATTCCAATGTGGCAAGGTCGGTGACGATTCTACCGTGAGTAAACCGCCCGATGAGCTAAAGCCCCTGCCCAAGCCCGTCCGGCTGGATGTGCAACGGGGGGAAGGCCGGCAAGCGCAAGCGGGACGAAAAATGCCCCCGCAACGGGAGGTTTCGCCCCG
>WQSR01000013.1 GCA_009787785.1 Defluviitaleaceae bacterium | reverse complement strand
CCGCGCTGGCACTTGTTGCTAATGATTGACTCCGTGCGCGAAGTGCTTGTGTTGGTCTTGCTACGCAAGCCTCAACACCAAGCACGTAACGCGCCCGTTCGTCACTAATTACGCAACTTCGTGAGACGCGCTTGCCCATCCATCCCCCTTCACCCCACCACGCTCCTTACTCGCAAGCATATGGCAAGTAATTTTACTTGTACTAATATTTTCATTGCGCCACACATTTTGCGGGCGTCTGCGTGGAGTAAAATTACTTTGTCATGTTGATTGCGTATTTTGTGGCTAGTGGCGGGTGAATGGGTGCGAACATATTTGCGCAGTGACTGTGTGAGCGGCAAGCGCGTCTCACGAAGGCCCGTGATTAGTGGCGAATTGCGGAGTTAGTGGTTTGCGTTGAGGCTTCGGAGAAGACCAACGCAACCACTTCTCCGACAGAGCCAATCATCACGGGGCGAGTGCTAGCGCGGCCGCTCACACAGTCACTGCGCAAATATGTTCGCACCCATTCACCCGCCCTCCCACGGCAACACACAAAAACACGCAACCAGATTTGATTAATCTGATTTTCGCCATGAAACCAGTGGAATATACGTGGAGCTGTGCTATACTACAAAGGATTTCATTTCTGAAAGGAGCCACTTCATGTCAGTCATCAGTGAAAACCGCCGTTTTATGCATTGCCCCTCTTTCAAGGAAGGCATGTCCGCCAGCGACCAATCCAAGGAAGTTCCCCCGCCGCCCTTCCATAGGGTCATTTCCCCGGAGTCCATACCCCTTACCCCCTTTGAAGGCCCCCTCCCCTGCCCCGGCTACGAAGCGTTGCTGGATGTGCGGCGCAGTGTGCGCAGTTATGCGGACAAACCCTTGACCCAGGGGGAATTGTCCTTTTTGCTGTGGAGTGCCCAGGGCATCCAGTTTACCCGGGGGCATTCCAGCTTGCGGCCCGTGCCCAGCGGCGGCGCGCGGCATCCCTTTGAAACCTATATCGCCGTCCGTGCCGTAGAGGGGCTCGCCCCCGGCATGTACCATTACACGCCCCAGTCGGACATCGGCGAAAAGAAAGCCACCATCGGGCGCATATGCGAATTTGATTTCGAAGATAAAATTGCCCCCATGCTGGCAGGGCAAAAATGGGCGGTGGGTGCCCCGGCGATTTTATTTTTCACCTGCGTGCCCTACCGCGCCGAATGGCGGTACGTGGACATGGCGCACCGGGTCATGCTCATTGACCTGGGGCACCTGGGGCAGAATGTGATGCTTTCGGCGGCGGCGTTGGGGCTGGGCAGTTGCTGTATGGCGGCCTATGACCAAGCCCTGTGCGACGAGGCTCTCAGGCTGGACGACTTGGAGGAATACACCGTTTACGCCATTTCTGTGGGCACAGCCCATGCATAAATACCTGTGCAATCCCCTGCCCTTGCCCTACCGTTATCAGGTGAAGAAAAATAATGCCGACGGGGTGGACGTGTTCCGCGAGGCCGCAGACCCCACCTTGATTCGCTTTAAGGATAGGTACTATTTATTCGCCTCCATGAGCGGCGGCTTCTGGTACTCCACGGATTTGCATACCTGGGATTTCAAGGAAACCCTCGAACTGCCCATCTTCGATTACGCGCCGGACGTCCATGAGGTAAACGGGAAAATGGTTTTCAGCGCGTCACGGGGGGAGCCCTGCGCCTTCTTCGCCAGCGAAGACCCGGTGAGCGGCCTTTTCGCCTATGTGGAAACCACCTTCCCCTTCTGGGACCCGGCCCTCTTTGCCGACGACGACGGGCGGACATATTTCTACTGGGGCTGTGGGAACGAGCACCCCCTGTGGGGCGTGGAGGTGAACCCGGAAACCTTCGAGCCGCTGGGGGAAAAGGTGGCGATGCTACAGGCACAGCACCACCGCCATGGCTGGGAACGCGCCGGCGAGAACAACGGCGGCGACACCCACCCCTACATCGAGGGCGCGTTCATGAATAAATACCAGGGGAAATATTATTTGCAATACGCCGCGCCGGGGACGGAGTTCAATGTCTATTCCGATGGGGTGTATGTCGCGGACAAACCCTTGGGGCCCTTTGCGTATCAAAGACATAACCCCTTTTCGGCCAAGCCGGGGGGCTTCGCCACGGGAGCGGGCCACGGAAGCACCTTCCAAGACACCTTCGGCAACTACTGGCACATCGCCACCATGCGCATCAGCGTGAACGAGCTATTCGAGCGGCGGCTGGGGCTATTCCCCTGCGATTTTGACGCCAACGGGACGCTGTACTGCAACCAAAACTTCGCCGACTATCCCTTCCCCTTGCCCCAAGGTAAGCGGACAGACATAAACCGCACCGCGCCGCTGTGGCATTTGCTTTCGTACAACAAGGCGGCGACGGCTTCCTCCCACCAAGCGGGCCACGGGCCGGAGCAAAGCACCAACGAGGATATCCGCACCTGGTGGGCGGCGGACAAAACGGATACATCCCCCTGGTACCGGCTGGATTTGGGCAGTGTGTGCACGGTACACGCCGTGCAGGTAAATTTTGCCGACCATCAGGTAAACCCCACGCCGGAATGGGACATGTACGACGAAGCGGATAGCCACGGGAGGGTGATTTACACCTCCGTGGTAAAATCCCTCTATGGCAAGCCCAAGCAAATCGGCGAGCTGGCTTATCTGCTGGAGAGCTCCGCCGACGGGGAAAATTGGCTCACCCTGAGAGATTTAACCAGCGTCCCCCAGGATTGCCCCCACGATTTGGTCATACCCGGCCAGGCCGTGGAAGCGCGTTATATACGCATTTCCCAGCTTGCCCAGGCGGTGGACGGCGTTGCGGCCCTTAGCGGGGTGCGGGTCTTCGGCACCGGCACCGGCACGCCACCGGCCAAGGTAACTGCCGTGACATACAGCCTTTCGCCGGAGGGACTGGATATGGAACTGCGCTGGCCGTCCCTCCCCGAAGCCGACGGATACAATGTACGCTATGGCATCGCGCCGGAAAAATTGTATAACAGCTGGCAGGTATTCGGGAGAAACGCGCTGACCCTTTCCATGCTGAACGCGGGTACGGATTATTACGTGGCTGTGGACAGCTTCAACGAAAACGGCGTAACCGCCGGGGATGTAATCCATGCAAAGCCTCAACCGCTTTAACGTAATCTCCTATCTGGTCATCGTCCTTCTGGCGGTGGCCTTTCTTTTCGTTGGTAATCGTATGGTGGGTCATTCCCCCGCCCAAGACGGCGGCGAGGCCACGATTTACCGCGCCCGCGTCACCGCCATCGTCAGTGAAACAGAACATGTCACCGACTTTGAAACCTGGCACGCCATCGTCTTCGCGGCGGAAATCACCCGGGGGGAGATGCGGGGCGAAACCGCCCAATTCACACAGAACGTGCGGGGGCATTTCCTGGAGCGGTTCCCCCGGGCGGCGCGGGAAGGCGACCGGATTATGCTGGGCCGCTCTGCCCATGGGGCGTGGCATTTTATCGACTATGTACGCATCCACCAGATTATTATTCTGGGTGGGGTGTTCATGCTGATGATTATTATTTTCGGGCGCAGTAAGGGCTTCAATGCCCTGCTGGCTCTGGGGCTCACCGCCGGGGCGGTATTTCTGGTGTTTATCCCCTCCATTCTGGCGGGGCGCAATATTTATTTCTGGTCCATTTTGGTGTGTATGTACACGGTGCTGGTCACGCTTTTTATTATCAATGGCATCAGCCAAAAGACCGCCGCCGCCATCACCGGCTGTATCGGGGGCGTGGTTGCCGCCGGAGTGCTCACCTTTGTCATGAACACCACCATGATGCTCACAGGCATCACCCAGACCGAGTCCGTCAATTTGCTTTACATGACCGATGTTCCCATCAACCTCAACGCCATCATCTTCGCGGGGATTATCATCGGCGCGGTGGGGGCCATTATGGACATGGCGGTTTCCGTGTCCTCCGCCCTGTGGGAGCTGAAGGAGAAGCAACCGGACTTGGAATTTCATGAAATTTTCAAGTCAGGCATTCAAATCGGCAAGGATATCCTGGGCTCCAATATTAATACTTTAGTGCTGGCCTATATCGGCAGTTCCCTCACCATTATCCTGATTCTGCTGGGCTGGGACGTTTCCCTCTTCCGGCTCATGAACCGGGAGCTCATCATCGTGGAATTGCTAAAGGCCATCGTGGGTAGCTTTGGCATATTCCTCACCATGCCCCTGACGGCCTTTATCTGCGGATTATTGTACACCGGGGGCTTCCAACGCCGCACCCCAAAAATAGAAGAAATCCCCGAGGAAGATTTTCCGTTCTTTATGAAATAACTTGTTCCAGTTCCACGGCGCATACATTGCAAAACCCCTTTTCAATGGGGGAATTGAACAATACAACGGTGCCCGCCCGGTTGAAGGACGGGTGGGGATGCTCGTCGCCGGTGTTGGGCTCGGCTGTATTCACCAATACCTTTTCCGCCCCGGTTTCGGCGTTGATTAAAGTGACTTGGTTCTTCCAGCCCTTGTACACGCCGGTCATGCGGTCGGCGGCAATCCATTTACCACAGCGCGAAGGCGCGATGTGGAGAAACTGCGTGGATTCTGCCATCACCTTAAAGTTATGCCCGTCCCGGGTACCCCGCATGATGTGGTGCGGGTAGCGCATGAAATACAAATACGCCCCATCGGCACTCCATACCTCGTGGGTTATCCAATCGCCTTCCTTTTCCACATAGTAGGGCCGTACCCGGCGCGTGGGGTAATCGAACATCCATATGCGCTGTAACGCGTCGCCGGTGGTTTCGTGGACATACATAACCGTAGCGTCATCGCCCGGGCAGGCTTGGCAATGCCCCAGCCGGTGGTCGTCCTGCCACACCACTTCCGAAATCCCGGTCGCCGGGTCCAGCACCACCAGGGCAAAGATTTTATTGGCTTGCTGATAGGAGCACCAAACCAACCCGGATTTTGAAACGGTTAAATGGCTGGTGCAATTACCCGGCGGCAAAGCCCCCACTTCCGCAAGCAACCCGCTGTCCGTATCCATGCGATACACCGAGTCCCCCTTACGCGCATAGGCGCAAGGCCGGTGATAATCCATGCCAAAATGATGGTAATTTTCATCCAGGGCCAACTCTTGTTGACCTGTGGCGTATTCCACCCGGTACATGCGGGCCTTGCCGTTTTCCTCGCGCTGATAAAAAAAATACCTATCGTCCCCGGTAAAGCTTTCGGTGGAAAAATACAGCTTGCTTGCCCGCTCTTTGTTGTTGGTAAACTGCTTTATGGTATAGCCCGTTGCGGGGTCCTTGTATTCAAATAATTCGTTCATATTGTACCTCCATCGCTACCCCGCCATATCCGCCAGGGTACACGCCTGATTTTTGCCACTCCTTTTTGCGTGGTACATGGCTTTGTCCGCGTCAGAAACAAGGGATATTTCCGTGTATTCCCCGGCGCGCTCAGGCACAACGCTGTGCACGCCAATGCTTACGGTTACGCGTGTCACCTGCTTGTTATCCAAGACGATATCGGTATCCCTGATAGCGGTGAGTATACTCTGGGCCACTGTTTTCGCGCCTGGGAGTGCTGTGTCAGGCAGAATCACCGCAAACTCCTCGCCACCCCAACGGGCAATTTTATCGGTTGCCCGCACCACCACAGCGCGCACGGCGTCAGCCACCCGTTGCAAGGCGGTATCGCCGTTCATATGGCCGAAGGTATCGTTAAATTTTTTAAAATCGTCTATATCCAAAATAATGAAGCTAATGGGATGCTGTTGCCGCTTTGCCCGTTCCCACTCTTGCTCCAGCAAATTATTAAAGTAGCGGCGGTTTCCTATATTGGTAAGCGCGTCGGTTACGCTTTTGCTTTGCACCTCCCGCAACAGGTTAATAATGCGCATCTGGTGCTGGACGCGCATTTTTACTACATGGGCGTTAAAGGGCTTGTTAATATAGTCAACCGCGCCATGCAAAAACCCGCGTACTTCATCGTCGGGGTTGTCCAGCCCTGTCACAAAGATAACGGGGATATCCTTCGTGTATTCGTTTTCCTTGAGCTTTTTTATTTCATCAAATCCGCTGGTTCCGGGCATTATTACATCCAACAGGATTAAATCGGGTTTAACCTTTATAGCCGTTTCAACACAATTTACGCCCTCACGCTCCGCGTGTACGATGTACTCCTTTTTTAGCATATCCATGAGCAAACGTACATTCATAATTTCGTCGTCGATTATTAACACACTGTTCATTGCAGACATACTGCTTCACCTCAATTTCGTCTATCCTACACCAAATCTACAAAAATCACCACAACAGCAAAGCCGCGAGGAAAATCCCCATGGAGGCGCAAACAGATTTGAAGCCAAAGCTGACCGCGCCCAAGCGGCTTAGCAGGGCATTCCCCTTCACCACATATTTATATATAAGATACCCCACCAGCGCGCAAACGATGAAAATAATTGATTTTTGCGCGTAGCTCCATATTTGTATACCCACGGAATAACGGAAGAAGAAATAGATGAACTGCGTACCCATAATTCCGCCCGCCAGACAAACCACGCCCATGACAATCACGGGGATGGACTTGCACACCTCCGCCTTGGGGGAATCGCCGCGCAGCTCGCTTTGGCCAAAGAACATGGAGGAGAATTTCATAAACGAAATAATCGTCCCCAGGCTCAACGCGATGGTGACAGCCAAAATCAACGGGCCCACATCCGAGGAAATAAAATACTTCGACACGCTCCCGATGAAAAACGGCGCGCCCACAATGCCCAGCACCGCCGCCGCGGTGGCCGCGCCCACAATGGGCATACGTTTGAACACACCCCGTATTTCGTTGACATTGGACGTACCGTAGGAATGGATGATAATACCCGAGCTCAGGAAGAGGGTCGTCTTGAACATGGCATGGCTGAAAATATGGTACAGCCCGCCGATGTAGGCGTATTCGTTGCCCAGGCTGATGCCCACGGTGATTAAACCGATTTGCGAAATGGTGTGGTAGGCCAGAATCATCTTGATATGGGACTGGCATATGGCCATCACCGCGCCGAAGATGCCGGTGAAGATACCGATGGCCAAAAATAAATCATGGGCGGCGATGGGCTCAAATATTTCCTGGAAGCGGATAAATAGATACAAGGATGTCTTCGCCTGCAAGCCGGACAAGACAGCGGCCACCACGGTGGGGGACTTTCTATAGATATTGGTCTTGGGCGTCCAGCTGAAAAAGGGTATCAAGGTATTTTTGAAGGCAATCGCCGTCATAAGCAGTGCGTAGGGTAGCAGTAAATTCCCCGCGTCCATCCCGGCCAGCGCGTAAGTAACCCTTTCCATATCCATGGCACCCGTTATCCGGTACACATACCCAAGGCCCAGCAGATAAAACTGTATAGAAACCACGTTGGCCAGCAAAAACACCTTGCCATGGAAGATGTTTCGTTTCTTGCGGTCATACATGGCCAGAATAACGGTGACAAGGGTACTGACCTCGATGAGGACAAAGACATTGAACAAATCCCCGGAGAGGAAAAGCCCGATGAAGGAAGCCTCCAATACAAACATCAAAAACCAAAAGGTACGGGCGTCCCTCCTGTCCTTATACGAATAGGAATACACCGAAACCGCCAGGAAAATAAACGTCGTCAGCATAACAAAAATAGCGGACAAACTATTCGCCCGTAAAATTATCCCCAATATATCGTCATAACTGCCCACAATGGTAATCACTTCCGCGTCCCGGGTAATCATCACCAAATAAATAGACGCCACAAACAACGCAGACTGAAACACTATCGAAATAATCTTAGCCGTTATATTCGTGGAAAATATAAATAACAAAACCGCAAGCAAAACCGGGACAATAACCAAAAATGTCAGCATAGCATCAATCGCCTTCCACTTCTTCGAGCTTTTTCCAGTCTGCCGTGCCGTGTAGCCGGTACAGGGCGTTGAACATGGTGATTATCACCGCGACAACCGAGAAGCCGATAATAATGGCGGTCAGGGTCAAGGCTTGGGGCAAGGGGTCGGCGATGCGCTCCATGTAGTCCAGCAGTGCCGGGTCATAGATAATGGGGGGGATGGGCGTGGCGGTATCCTCCCGGCCCAGCTTCAGCCAGAACATGATTACCGCTGTTTGGATGAGCATGACAAAAATAATGGATTTTATCATGTTCTTGCTGGTGATAATCCCGAAGAAGGAAATGAAAAATAAGGCAAGCGAAAATATTTCCAGATTTTCCGTGTTAAAAATCCCCATGTCCCCTACTCCCGTTCGATGGTGATGTATCGGTAGAAAAGCACGAAGAAGGCGCAGGCCACCTTCAGCCCGATGAGCAAGTTCATAATAATGAGATACACGCTTTGGTAAATGGGTACGATGGCGGCGGGCATATAGGTAGCCGCCCCAAGGAATACGGCGATGGCCGTAACCACGATAATGATGGCGAAAATAAATTCCTCCCACTGGAGCACATTCTTGACGGAAATGTCATAGATATCGTACACCATGTACCTGCATATAAAAAAGGTAGCCAGGGCCAGTCCCCCCTGGAAGCCTCCCCCCGCCGAAATATGCCCGTTGATAATCAAATACGCGCCAAAGGCCACGATGATGGGGCATATGATGCGCAAAGAAAGGGCGGCCACCCGGGAGGTTTCGATTTCGCTGTGGCTTCCGTCGGCAACCTGGGTTTTTTCCGAGTAGGACATGTGGGTGACGGCCACCACGGCAATGACCAAAATCAACGCCTCAAAGAGGGTATCGTACACCCGGTAGCCCAGGTAAATCGCCGTTACGGCGTTTTCGCCGCCCACATCGGTCATAAACCGCTGTAGGTACAAATGCTTCAGGTAATGGGAGGGCTCTATCCCCGGAATAAAATAAATCACCAGGAAAAACAATCCGACGCACAGCACCAGAGCCGGTACGGCCTTCACCGCCTTGCGGGCAAGGGACTCCCCCTTCGCGCTGTCCTTCTCCACGTTTTCCTTGCGGCTGTAGTATTTCTCTATGCAGATGATAAAGAAAATCGAGGCAAAGGCGGCGATGGCCGCCTCCGCCATGGCCACGTCGGGTGATCCCAGCAGAAAATAGGCTACGGAGGTTATCAGCGAGAAGATGCTAAAGTAAATAATCAGGCGGTACGTCCGGGTTTCAAAGACGATGGCCAGCGAGCTGACTATCCACAATACCAGCAAGCCCTGGGTCATGACTTTTCCCCCTCCTCGGCCTCGGCGGCAAGCTCATGGCCGCTACGGTAGGCCGAGCGCGCCAGAATATGGGCGACAAAGGGATTCAGCACCAGCATGATAATCAAAATAATAAACAGCTTCCCCGTAAAAAAACTCAGCCCATGCCGGAAGGCAAAACCGATGACAAAGGACAACAGCCCCACGGTGTCTATTTTCGAGGCGACCAAAATGCGCGGGTAGAAATCCTTCAGCACAAAAAGGGACACGGCCCCGAAAATCATGCAAAACACGCCGAAGCCGATGATAATATTGCCGATTAGTTGCCAGATGTTTTCAATGCCCATCTTTTTTCTCCCTCTTCTTATCCAGCCGGCTCTTCGAGAAAAACAAGGCCAAAAAAATAATGCCGATAAAGCCGGAAAGGGCATAAATTATCGCAAAGTCCAGCAAAAATGACATATCATAGATAGACGCCACCACGATAATCAGCACAATGACCTTGCTGGCGATAAGGTTCAGGCCCAACAGCCTGTCCCATATGGTGGGGCCCATGAATGCCCGCGTAATATAAGCACTCAGCAAAACGGCCAATATCCAAAAGACTATCATCTCAGCTATCCCGCTGGGCTTTAAGCAGCCGCCGTTCCAGTTTTTGCTTCAGTTGCCTATCCGCCGCCGCCGCGTCGGCGGGCGCGTTTTTGTCCCGTATCCAAAGGAGCGTCACCCTGTCCTCGTCCAAATCCAATAAAACCGAACCCGGCGTGAGGGTAATGGAATCCACCAGTATCACCCGCAATGCCTCCGATTTTATTTCTGTTTTGACCGTAACGATATCCACCTTCGCGCCTTGCAATATCATCCGCATAATTTGAAAGCCCGCCACGTATATCTGCCCGATTAAATACAGGGGAAAGGTGGCGAGCTTTATATAACGTACGCTGGAAATCTCCTGCAAGGGCAGGAGCCTGGCCACAAAAAAAACAACAACAGTGCTCGTCACAAGCCCTATAAGCGCGCCACTCAAAGAGATTTCCTCCATGAGGATAACCAGCACAAGCGTCAACGCCGGAATAACAAATATATTTCGCTTGCTCATGAAAACACCCTTGCCATCGTCTTTATGCCAAAAGTGATTATAGTACTTCTTTCAGCAAATAGCTACCATGTATTGCTATCGTGTATTGCTATCGTGTAATGTTAATTTAATTCACCACTCACCATGGGGTGATAAGCCGCGTAGAGGGGTGAAGGGGGGTGAATGGCCCGCGCTGGCACGTCACCGCTCATGAACGGCTCTGTGCGGCAAGTACTCGCGTTGGTCTTCTTTCAGAAGCCTCAACGCCGAGTACATAAGCCGCCCATTCGCCGTTAATTTCGCGTTGCCGCGAGACGCGCTTGCCCATTCACCCCCCTTCACCCCACCACACTCCCTACTCGCAGGTATGTGGTGAGTAATTTTACTTGCACTACCCCACCCGTAGCTTGCGGGCGTTCACGGGTAATGAAATTACTCTGTCACGTTGATTGGGTGTCTTTTGTGTCGTGGGAGGGGGCGGAGGTAAGGGTTGCGAATAACTAACGCAGTGTATGTGTGAGCGGCAAGCGCGTCTCGCGGGAAGGCGAAATTAACGGCGAATGGGCGGCTTAGTACTTGGCGTTCGGCTCGCGGAGCGAGACTAACGCAAGTACTTGCCGCACAGAGCCGTTCATGAGCCTTCCCGTGCCAGCGCGGCCGCTCACACATGCACTGCGTGAGTACACTCGCAACGCATTCCCCGCCCCCTCCCATGCAATGTATATTTTTTCTATGTTACGTGATATGATTAGAGTATACAAACATTTCGGGGGCACAGATGGAGCAAGCGATATTACATAAGTTTAAGCTTCATACAACGATTATACTTATTGTTCTCATGCTGACCGTAATTGCGGTAATTGGCATCGGCTTGTTGATAGTGGTAAACAACACGGTGGCAATCATCCACGACTTAGGCGACACGCTGGCCGACGAAAGCGGCTATCAGCTCACCACGCAGACCCAGTACAATTTATCCCTCCTTGCCCAAAGCAAGGCGTATCTGTTGGAAGAAAAATTGTCTAATATTATGGACCATGCCTCCATAGCGGCCCTGACCGCAACCCAGATTTTCTCCAATCCCGATTATTATTTGCCCCGGGAGATAGCCTTCCCCGACCCGGCCAACGAGGGCGTGATTGCCTCCCAGCTACGCATTTCCCAAACCGCCCGCTTGGAAGACCTGACCGACGAAATCAGCCTGATGGCCAACATCGAGGACATTTTGATTGCCATTTATACCCATAGCCCCAGCCCCAGGATGGTGCACCTCTCTACGGAAACGGGGATAAATATTTCCGTTGACAGGGATTCCCATTTAAAGACCCGTTACTTCGAGTCCCGCACCCGCCCGTGGTACGTAGTGGCCGTAGAGCGCGATGAACTGGTTTGGTCGCCGATTTTTACGGACCTGACCAGGAACCTGCCCAGCATCATCTGCGCCAAGCCCTTCCACGACGCCTACGGAAACATCGCCGGCGTGGTGGGCATCAGCATTATGATAGAAACCCTGGGCGTGTCACTCATCGAAACCAGAATCGGTGAAACGGGTTATGTTTTTCTGGTCAACGAGCACACGGATGTGCTGATTTCCGGCCGGGCCAGAAGAGACGTCCACGGCAACATCATGCGTGAGAATTTGCTGGAGGACAGACTCTTCCCCTCCGTTGTTGTCGCCAATATTATGAGAAGAGCCTCCGGCGTCGAGCAAGTAGAAATCAACGGCGTGGAAACCATTGTCATACACGAGCCGCTTCACTCCCTGCCCTGGAGCATTGTCATCGCCATGGACGTCAGCGAAGTCATCGCCCCCGCCCAGCAAATTGAATCGGATATACATGACCTGGTCGCCTCCGCCGGTACCGCCGCCACGGGCTCGGTCATCACCCTCGCCATAAGTGCCGGCGTGCTCTTGTTTATTTCCGGTGTGGTCATCGTCCTTGTGGCGATGACCCTCTTTAACGAAATGGTATTGAACATGCAAAATATCACAGAGGAAAAAAACCGGGCCAACGAAGCCAGCCGGCTTAAAAGCAGTTTCCTCGCCAACATGAGCCACGAAATCCGCACGCCCATGAACGCCATCATGGGCATCACGGAAATCCTGCGGCGCAACGAGGCCATGCCCGCCGACGCCGTGTCAGAGCTGGAAAGGATGTTTATATCCTGCGATGTACTGTTGCGCATTATCAACGACATCCTCGACCTGTCGAAAATCGAGGAGGGCAAAATCGAAATCAGCCCCGAGATTTACAACACGGCCAGCCTAATCAACGACACCGCCCAATTGAATACCATGTACGTCGAAAACAAGAATATTAACTTCGTGCTGACCATCAGCGAGGGTGTCCCCGCAACCCTTCTCGGCGACGAGCTCCGCATCAAGCAGATTTTAAACAATTTACTTTCCAACGCCTTCAAGTACACCGACGCGGGCCGGGTAATCCTGGCGATTTCCAACGAAAGAAATCCCGAAACCAAGGACAGCACCCTTATTTTTACCGTCACGGATACCGGGCGCGGCATGAACAAGAACCAAATCGGTATGCTCTTTGGCGAATATGTGCGCTTCGACACAACCGCCTCTATACAGGGGACGGGGCTGGGGCTGGCCATTACCCGGCGTTTAATCCACCTGATGAACGGCACCATCGAAGTGGAAAGCCTGCCCGGCCTGGGTACGTCCTTTACCGTACGCTTGCCCCAGGGCTTCGCCCACCACGCCATTCTGAGCGCGGAAACGATAAATAAGCTACAGGATTTTAAGTACAGCGACATAAAGCAACGGGAAATCAGGAAGCATCCGCGCAACGTCATGCCCGAAGGGCGCGTGCTTATCGTGGACGATTCTGAAATGAACCTCCACGTCACCAGTATGCTGATGAAGCCTTATGAAATGAAAATAGACATGGTCAACAGCGGGTCCTTGGCCATTGACAAAGTCGCCAAGGGGAACGAATACGATATCATCTTCATGGACCAAATGATGCCGGAGATGGACGGCACGGAAGCGGCCGGGCATATACGCAACCTGGGCTACACGGGGCGCATGGTTGCCTTCACGGCCAACGCGCTGGTAGGGCAGGAGGAAATTCTGCGGGCCGAGGGCTTCGACGATTTTCTGGCAAAGCCCATAGACCTGCGCAAGCTGGACATTATCCTGAACAGATACATCAAGGAACGGGAGGCGGGCAAGGAGCTACCCGGCGTAAACATAACCACGGGGCTGGCCCTGTACGCCAACAGCATGGAAATGCTCATATACGCCTTCCAGTCCTATGTGGAAAATGTCCCCGCCGTCATTGAAAAGCTTCATGACCTTTCCGAGGAAACCCTGCCGGCTTACGCAACCCAAATCCACGCAATCAAAGGCAACAGCTCGTGCATTGGCGCGGAAGAGCTGTCCCTAAGAGCGCAAGCCATAGAAGATATGGCAAAATCCGGCGACTACGAAGGCGTGGCAAAAGAAAACGCGTCGTTCATAGACGACGCGCAAATTCTTTTGGATAATATCAATACCTGGCTGGAACAGCGTAACCAACAATAGGATTTATTTCTTTTCCTTCTCTATTATATTGTTAAGGCTCTGGTGCACGATGTTGATACTGATGTGCGCCTTTTCAATATCTGTGGTTATGCTGTCCGTCATCTCTATAATGGATTTAATGGAGTCCATGGCTTGCTTTGAGATATCCTCCGACTCGGAAACCGTGTTCTTGGACTTGTTCGCAAGCTGGCGGATTTCCTCGGCAACTACGGCGAAGGCCCTGCCGTGCTGACCCGCTCTGGCCGCTTCGATGGCCGCGTTCAACGAAATCAAATTCGTATGCGACGACAGCGAAACGATATCCGTAGCGATTTTCTTATATTTCAAAATCGCCTCATTGAGGATATTTACCAGGTTGGATATCGAGCTGGACTTGTCTATGATATCGCCAATGTCGGTGGTCAGCAAATTCATGCTGGCTACATTGGAGGTGGCGATATCCATTACCAGCGTTTGGTTCTCGGTGGCGATGTCATGCAACATCTTGATGCAGTTATCCGGGATGTCGAAGCCCCTGATAATATCCAGCACCATATCCTTGCAGGTATCCTTCCCACAGGCCCCGCAGTCATATATTTTGTCCACCTCGGTGAATTTGTTGAGCTTCTCGAAGCATTTTTCGATATCGTGGTCCGTAATGTTATATTTCTTGATGGGTATCGGGGCGTATCTGCGCATGAAATTGTTCAGGTTGAGCCGCTTGTCGAAATCCCCCAGCATTTCGTCATACTTGCCCGAGTCAAATTCTTCGATGACGTGGTTGCGCTGGCCGGCGATGATATGGCTCGCTTCAAAACGGGAGCATTCATGGTCTATGGCCGTCCCCAGGTTGCAACCCTCCGCGCAATTCAATACGTCGAAAATCGTGGGGAGAAATTCCGCGCTTTCGGTGGCGAAGGAGGACAAAGCTTTGTATACAATGTCCGAGCCTTCGCACTGGTCAATGCGAAGTCCCTTGCCAAAGTAATTGACCATATTTTCCTTCAGGCCGCCCGGCAGACAGTACAAACGCCCGTAGGCCGACTCCATATGGTCGAAGCCCGTTTCCTCCCGGGGCAGTTCGATGTTGTTGTCCCGGATGTATTTGTACAGATGCTTCAGGGTCACGTTGTATTTAACAAACTGGGTGGCGTCAAACTCGTGGGTCTTGGCTATACAGGGGGAAAGGGCCGCGACGCTGTCGTTAATCATTTCGTAATGCTTCATATATATTGCCGTACAGAGCATGGGGCTATGTACGGGCGATAAGTACTTGACCAGCCCATGTTCAAAGTGCTGGATGTAATTGACAATGGCCGGGCAGGGCTGGGTGATGACCGAGGCGGGTTTGTCCCGCTCGATAAAGCGAATATGCGCCCAGGTGCAAATATCCGCGCCCAAGGAAACATCGTAAATTTTGCGCACGCCTTTGCGCTTCAGCCATGTGAGCAACCGCCCGCCGTCCGGGCTGATACGGTTGGCCGGTGCCACGATGAGGGATATATTGGCCCCGCGCTCCAGGTCACTGAGGAAGCGGTGGGTGTCGTCATCATAGTCCCGCACTCCGTGATGGCAAGCATAAATACAAGACCCGCAAGCAACGCAACGCTCATAGTTGACGGATACCTTGATTTTGCCATCCGGCATCATGGCGGCGATGTTTCCACCGTCTACCGGGCATACCCGGACGCAACGGTTACACGCCACGCAATGTTCCGTATCTTCGTTGATTAATCTACGCATGGCCATCGTCCCTCCTTAGGGCTAAAAGATGTTTTTTGATACATTCGCGCAATTTGATGGCGTCCAGGGGCTTAACCAGATAATCATCCGCGCCGCGCCCTATCATTTCCTCCCTCATGCGCTGGTTGGTTTCGGCTGTGAGGAAAACCGTAGGCTTCGCTTTATTCAACTTACTGCTGCGTATGCCCAGCAAGCATTCGTAGCCTGTTTTTTCTGGCATGTCATAGTCTAAGAGAAATAAGTCCACGTCTCTTGTCTCCATGTATTTAAGCATGGATTCGCCACGGGTGAATGTATGCACTTCATAGTCGTCTTTCAAAATCCGGCTGACCATATCGCAAATGAATGATTGGTCATCGACAACTGCAATAACGGGTTTACTCATTTTTATCGCCTCCATATTTATGTATGGTGCCATCCCAAACACATGATGCGTCGCATTCTACAGTAAACTAAATAAAAATACAATATTTTTTGATTAATTGTTCAAAATTACCTCATATGGTTTCCAATTGGTTTCCATTCAATATTGGAAACGATTAACGCATATTTTTCACGCGCCGTGAAATACTAGATGAGAAAATTTGAGGAAGGAGGCAAGTCAATGAGGTACAGAACATGGGACTGGGTTGCATTGTCGCTGGTTATCTTGGGTGCCATCAACTGGGGGCTTATCGGCCTGTTTAGATTTGATTTGATTGCGGTAATATTTGGCGGTATGGAGAGCATTGTCAGCCGGATTATATACACCATCATTGCGCTGGCGGGGCTGTACTGCCTTAGCTTTATCGGAAGGACACGCGACATCGTGGACAACGCCGAGCGTCGCACGCACAACCACAACACACCCCACACGCACAACGCCATATAATTTTCCTTCGTTGGTATTACCTAGCCCGTCCGATGTCATTGCCGGCCGGGCTTTTTTCATTTTCGTTACATTTTGCCGAAACAATTGACAAAATTCGCCACGCGCCCTATGGTGTGTCAACGCACCCTAGCGTAGCGTCGGGGAGGTATACATATGAAGAAAATTATTTTGTGCTTGTTGCTGGTGGCATGGCTTTCTCCCATGACGGTGCGGGCCTTTGCCGTGGATTTGAGCTGTTGGGTAGACGACGGAACCCACGCCGCACCCGAAACAGCCGAAGACGCCACGGCTTTTATTACGTTGGAGGCATTGAACTTGCGCCCTGTGCCCGGCACCCATGCGCCACGTATCACCATGGCATCCAGAGGCTCCGTGGTGCAGGTTACGGATGTTCGCGACGGCATCTGGTACGCGGTGATATACAACGGTATGCGCGGATATATGTATGCGGAATTTTTGGAGAAGCTGGATACCACGCCCTTTGTCCCGCCGGACTTGGGCAACCTGGCCCCGGTGGAAATCCTGGACTGGCACAGCGCGAACGTATTGCTGACCCGCCATACCGCCGTCACCATTATTGATGTGCGCACGGGCATTTCCTGGCAGGTGGCGCGCTTTGGCGGCGAGCTACACGCCGACGTGGAAACCGTCACCGCCGAGGACACCGCCAACATGCACCGCGCCTTCGATTATACCTGGACATGGGAGCCGCGCCCGGTGCTGGTTATCATAGACGGCCGCACCATTGCCGCGTCCATAAACGGTATGCCCCACGGCATCGTCACCAATTTCCGCAACAACGTGCATGGGCATTTTTGTCTGCATTTCTTCGGTAGCTTGGCCCACGGCGCGGCCAGCGTTGACCTGCGCCACCACAACGCCGTAATGGAGGCATTCTTCACCGCCATACAGTGGTAGTGTCTACTGCTCTGCCGGTGGTTGCTTGGCGCGTTCGCGCATTCGGTATTCTGCCGGGGTCTCTCCGATGTATTTTCTGAAAATTGAGCGGAAGTACTTTACGTCGTCGAAGCCCACCTGTACGGCGATGATTTCCTCATCGGTGGCGGTTTCGCGCAGGGTTTTTTGGGCTTGGTTGACCCGCACCCACATGACGTAATCGAAGAGCATGACCTTTTCCCGTTCGAGGAAGACCTTGTTCAGGTTCTCGGGGGTGGTGCCCAGCTTCGCGGCTATGCGGGTGACGGAAAAGGTTTCGAAGAAGTTTTCCTGTACATAATTTTTGGTGGCCATGTGTAGCTTGAGGGATTGGGTGGCGTTGTATTCCACAATGAAGGCACAGAAGGCTTCCAGGCTTTTTTCCAGAAAGGTGTAGCCGTCGTCGATGGTGACGAGCTTCAGGATTTCCCCCGTGGGGAAGAAGCGCATGGCCTCCGCGGCGAAGGGCTGGTTCTGCTCGCTCAAATAACGGCTGATGCGCAATACGATGGTCATGACGGTGCGGGCCACCAGCCCTTCGGCCAGGTTTCCGGCCTGACCCAAGGCGTTGAACAACTCGTTGAGAATGCCCTTGCAATAGGCAAAATCGCCCACCACAGCGGCATAGACCAGCCGGCGTTCCCTGGGGGAAGGATACCGGTAGGTAATGCGATTCGCCGGCTCCACAAATTCGATGGGGATGACCGCGTTATATCCCATACGAAAGCGGTAGCCGAAGGTGGCATCGGCCTCCCGGGCGGAAACGGAGATATCCATGGGGCTGTCATAGGTGCGGCCGATGCCGATGGTCACGCGGGTGTCGGTTTCTGTGACGAGGGCGTGCTTGATTCTGTCGGCGATGAGCACCTTTTCCTCGGTGCTGTAGCTGCCGTTGAGGATAATCGGGATTTCGTTGAAGCCATAGATAAATGTCCGGGCTTGATAATCGGCCAGGATGGCCTTCACCACCCCCAGCATTTCGAAGATGCGCATATGTTTTTCCATCTCGGTCATGGCCAGGGCCATGCGGCGGTAATGGTCGATGCGGATAATAAACACGGCATAGCCCGTCTGGGTTTCCGGGGTTTTGCCGAAGGGCAAATCGAAATAGTTGAAGCCGTCGTTGATTTCCCGGGGCTTGGACATGTGGCCTTCCAGCAACGAGCGCAGGAAGATTTCCTCATACTGGAATATACGCTCCTGATAATCCTTGGCCATGAGCTGGGTACGCCGCTGGCTTTCCGCTTCCCGCTTGAAATGCTTGGTGGCCAGCTCCAGACAGCGGTTCAAATCCGAGGGCTTCACCGGGCGGTACATAAAATCCAGCACGCCAAACTCCCGGCCACGCTTCATGTATTCGGCTTCGTTGTAGGTTCCATATACAATGAAGCGGACATCGGGGAAATTATCATGGACCTCCTTGAACCGGATGAAGTGCATCCCGCCAAAGAAGCGGATGTCGGATAGAATCAAATCGGGCTTGGTGTCGCGTATTGCGGCCAAAATATCCTTCGAAGGGTCGTCAAAGGTACCCACAATGCGTATGTGGGGATGGGCACCCTTCATATAGGTGCGGAAGTTGCGCAGGTTTTCCTTGTCGGCGTCGGCCAGGAGGAGGTTCATGGGCGGCCCCTTGCATTTATTTCTTTTATATTACACAATGAATCCCCCCTCCGCAAGTACGATAAACCCCGAAATCACACGCTTTCGAGGTTTATTGTATGATGAATCAAGAAAAGAAGGAGCCTTTATTATGTCAACTATAACCGGATACCTGAAATGGGCAAATGTCGTTATTGGCGAAATTATCAACCATAATACCGTTCGCTTCATTCGACACGATGCATATCCAGAATCGAAGTCCGTCATTGATTATGTGACTGGTGGCAAAGAAATATGGAACGAAGACGAGTATTCCAGTTTCCTGGAAGACAGAATTGTCAGCCGTGGCCGCCGCGACATAGAAAAAATACTGGCGCGGCTTGGCTTGGTTGAATATGACGCGATAAAAATCGCGGAAAAGACACATGCACTGAACCCAAAGGATTTATTTTGGGTGTCCGACCATGTAGAATCTAAAATTGAAAGCATTACGAAAGACGTGTTTACTAATATCTTCAAAATGAAAATCGAAGCAGGTGGCGCGTCATTTTCCTCTCCTGATGGGCAAAATGTAAAAGACTATGGCATTAGCGAGGGGCAGTATGGGATATTGAAGCGGCGCATACACGGGGTTGCTACCGATGCCGAATCTGAAGTGGCTGTCTATAAATTAGGCAAGTTGCTTGGTGTGCCCGTATGTCCGGCATGGTTTGTGGATACAGATACTACATTCTCGCGATTTATGTACGATTTCACCCGGGAATTTTTAGTTCATGTACGCCGTTTCTTCGCGCCGGGTGAATTGCACTTGGATAGATACCCTGCGCTGGTTGGCAAATTCCCCGATTTCAAGGAAGATATAGCCCGGATGTGTTTGTTGGATTTTATCACGCGGCAAGATGACCGGCATCTAAGCAATATGGCTGTGCTATTCACGGATGAGGGAAAGAAATTTTATCCTTTGTATGACAACGGCCGAAGCCTTTTTTTCGAGGATAGAGAGGAAACCGTGCATCTCTGCTTGAAAGATATTGCATTAAACAGCACCTCTTTTGGTGAAATCGGAACATACCATGATGTAATTAAACGAATTGCGCAGGAACACGATATTTCCAAACTAATTAACCTGGAAATCGCTGATGCTGATGTGTATGAAGCATTGCAGTCTTCCCGGTTTAACGGGTATCGCCTTGAAGGGGCGCGTAAGTGGGTGATGGACGCGATACATATTTTGAAATCTATTTCGAGGAGGCACGAGCATGATTAAAGTAGCAATTGTGGGGTATGGGAATATCGGCAGGGCGGTATACGAAGCCCTGGAGGCCGCGCCGGATATGGAGATTCCGGGGGTGGTCATACGGGACAGGAGCAAGGCGGGGGAGAAGGGGGTGCCCCGGGGGCTTGCTGTGGCGGAGGATATCGCTGCGCTTGGCGCGGTGGATGTGGCCATGCTGTGCGTTCCTTCCCGGTCTGTGCCCGATGTGGCGGAAAGCTTGCTGACGCGGGGAATACATACCGTGGACAGCTATGATATACACAAAGAGGAAATGCTGGCTTTGTACAACAAGCTGGACCAGGCGGGAAAAAAATATAACGCTGTGGCCGTTATCGGCGCGGGCTGGGACCCGGGCATCGACACGATGATGCGTGGGATATTTGAATTTTCCGCGCCCAGGGGGATTACCTATACCAATTTCGGCCCCGGTATGAGCATGGGTCACACGGTGGCGGTGAAGTCCATCGCGGGCGTGCGGAAGGCCCTGTCCGTGACCATTCCCACCGGGGCGGGGGTACACCGGCGCATGGTATATATCGAAGTGGAGGCGGGCCATGACTTCGGCGCGATTTGCGCCGGCATTAAAAATGACCCCTACTTCGTCCACGACGAAACCCATGTGATGCAGGTGGAGGATGTAGCCGCCTTGCAGGATGTGGGTCATGGGGTGCGCATGGAGCGCAAGGGCGTGGCCGGGCAGTCGGACAATCAACTTTTTTCCTTTGACATGCGCATCAACGGCCCTGCGGTAACGGCTCAGGTTATGGTTGCCGCGGCGCGGGCTTCTGTGCGCCAGCAACCGGGTTGCTACACCTTGCTGGACATTCCCGTGGCTTATATGCTACCCGGCAAGAGGGAAGACCTCGTGCGCAGGCTGGTGTGACGGTGGGTAAAATTACGGTGGTCAACCTCAACCCCGGCTTGGATTGGACCTGGCATGTGGGTGCTTTCACGTATGGCGGCATGAACCGGGTACAAAAAACCCGCACCGACGCTTCGGGAAAAGGGATTAACGTGTGCGTGGCCTTGAAGAATCTCGGGCTTTCGCCGGTGTGCCTGGGGTTCAATTTCCGGGAAAACGGCGCGGCCATTACGGAAAAGCTGGACGCCTTGGGCATCGCCCACCGTTTTATCACCGTAGACGGCGCGGTGCGGGTAAATATCAAGCTCTACGACGAAAGCGGCACCATGACGGAGATAAACCAGCCGGGTGCCTACGTACCGCCGGAAGCACAGGAGGCGTTATTAAATGAAATAATGCGCGACGCGGGTATGGGTGACGCAGGTATGCTGGTGTTGAGCGGGAGCCGTCCGGCGGGGGTTCCCCCGGATTTCTACGCCCGGGTATGTGCCGCGTGGAAGGGCCGCGTTATTTTGGATACCGAAGGCGAGGCCCTTCGGCTGGCCCTTGACTTGGGCGAAAAAGCCCCCTATCTCATCAAGCCCAATTTGTTTGAGTTGGAGAGCACCTTCAACGTAAAGCTCCCCAGCCGGGAGCATATTGCCGATTTCTGCCGCACACTGATTGAAAAAGGCGTAATTTGCGTGTGTGTTTCCCTGGGCGCGGAGGGTGCCATGCTGGTAACGGCCGGCGAAACCCACTACGCCCCCGCCCTCCCCGTGGCGGTGAAGGCCCTGCAAGGCGCGGGGGACGCCATGGTGGCGGGGCTGGTATACGGCATGGCGGAAACGCCTTCCGGCGCGAACGCCCGCCTCCTGCGCTGTGCCATGGCCGCCGCCGCCGCCACCATCACCCGGGAGGGCACACAGATGTGCGACCGTGCCGGATTCAAACATTTTCTTGACACCTTCTGCCCGTAGGGTTACAGTTTCCCGTAACAAACTACGAAAGAAGGCATTCTATGTACACACGATGCAAGGAATTATATCAAAGCCCGGAGCAATTCTTAGGCAAGGCAATCACCCTTGGCGGTTGGATTCGCACCTTGCGCGACAGTAAAAATCTGGGCTTTATTGAATTGAACGACGGGAGTTTTTTCAAATCCGTGCAGGTGGTCTTTGACGAAAGCCTTGAAGGGGGGGGCATGTCCTATCCCGAGGTGGCGAAGCTGGGGGTGGGGGGATGCGTCACCGTCACCGGAGAGGTGGTGGAAAGCCCCGGCGCGAAGCAGCCCTTTGAAGTCAAGGCCGCGACGATAACCCTGGAAGGCGCGTGCCCCACGGACTATCCCTTGCAAAAGAAACGCCACGGCTTTGAGTTTCTGCGCACCATAGCGCACCTGCGCCCCCGGACGAACACCTACGCGGCGGTCTTTCGGGTGCGCTCTTTGGCCAGCTTCGCCATACACGAATTTTTTCACCGGCGGGGCTTTGTGCATGTGCACACGCCCATCATCACAGGCAACGACGGCGAAGGCGCGGGGGAAATGTTTCGCGTCACCACCCTTCCCACGGGGGAATCCGATTTCGGCAAGGATTTCTTCGGCAAGCCCGCCATGCTCACCGTCACAGGCCAGCTTGCGGTGGAGCCCTTTTGTTTGTCCTTGCGGGATGTGTACACCTTCGGCCCCACCTTCCGCGCCGAGCATTCCAATACGACCACCCACGCGGCGGAGTTCTGGATGATTGAGCCGGAGCTGGCCTTTGCCGATTTGGACAATTACCTGGAAAACGCCGAGGCCATGCTCAAGCATGTGATACGCTTTGTACTGGATAACGCACCGGAGGAAATGGCTTTCTTCGAGCAGTGGATTGAGCCGGGTCTGCTGGCGCGCTTACAGGCTCTATTGGAAGCGGAGTTCGCCCGGTGCACCTACACCGAGGCCATTGACCTGCTGAAAAAATCGGGCAAAAAATTCGAGTTCCCCTACGAATGGGGCATGGACTTGAAAACCGAGCACGAACGCTACCTCTGCGAGGAGGTGTACAAGGGCCCGGTGTTCCTCACCGATTACCCCCGGGACATCAAAGCCTTTTACATGCGGCTCAACGACGACGGCAAAACCGTAGCCGCCGCAGATTTGCTCGTGCCCGGCATCGGCGAGCTTATCGGCGGGAGCCAGCGGGAGGAACGCCTCCACGTGCTGGAGGAAAGCATCGCCCGCTTCGGCCTTGTCCGGGAGGATTATGATTGGTACCTCGATTTGCGGCGTTTTGGCGGGGTCAGGCACGCGGGCTACGGCATGGGCTTCGAGCGTTGCCTGATGTATCTCACGGGGATGAAAAACATCCGCGACGTCATCCCCTACCCCCGCACGGTGGACCATTTGAGTTATTAAAGGGGGTTCTAAATGAAAGCGATTGTGAAAGCACGTGCCGTGCCCGGTGCCCTGGAGTTGCGCGAAGTGCCCTCCCCCACCCCCGCGGCCCACGAAGTGCTCATCCAAGTAACCAAGACCGCCATCTGCGGCACGGACATCCACATCTACAAATGGGACGAATGGGCACAAAAGACCATCAAGACGCCGCAAATCATCGGCCACGAATTTGTGGGCAAAGTACTGGAGGTCGGTGCGGGCGTCACCCACATCAAGCCGGGTCAGCTCGTAAGCGGCGAGGGCCATATCGTGTGCGGGGGCTGCCGCCACTGCATCACAGGTTCCCTTCACCTTTGCCGCCAGACCATCGGCGTCGGGGTCAACTGCGACGGTGTCTTCTCGGAATATATCACGCTCCCCGCCAGCAATACGTGGATTTGCGATGAAAAAATCTCCCCCTATATCCTCAGTATGCTGGACCCGCTGGGCAACGCCACCCACACCGCCCTGGCCTTTAATATACTGGGCGAGGATGTCCTGGTAACTGGCGCGGGCCCCATCGGCCTGATGTCTATTCCCATCCTAAAGCGTGCCGGGGCGCGCAATATCGTGGTGACGGACATCAATCCCGCACGCCTGGACATGGCCAAGCAGCTGGGTGCCACCGCGACAATAAATGTACGCCAGCAATCCCTGGAAAGCTATCTCTCCACCCACAGCTCCACGCTAAATATAAAAGAAGGCTTCGACATCGGCCTGGAAATGTCAGGCAACGCCGCCGCCTTCTTGGATATGGTCAACGCAATGGCCAACGGCGGGAAAATTGCCCTGCTGGGCATCATCCCCTCCGACGCCCCCATCGACTGGAACAAAGTCGTCTTCAACAGCCTTACCATTAAAGGCATCTACGGACGCCAAATGTACGACACCTGGTACAGAATGGCCGCCCTCCTGCAATCGGGATTGGACAAGGAAATCGAACCCATCATCACCCACCGCTTCCACTACGAACAATTCGATGAAGCCTTCGCGTGCGCCAGCTCCGGCGAGTCTGGAAAAATAATATTGGAGTGGAGCTAATACTACTTCGGGAGGTTATCGCATGTATGCAAAAGTACCCACCAATATGCAATTCGCCGGGCGCGAGCAACAGGTGCTGGATTTGTGGCGCGCGCATGGGATTTTCGAAAAGAGCATCGAACTGCGCCGGGAGGCGGAGGTTTTTACTTTCTATGATGGGCCGCCCACGGCCAACGGCCAGCCCCATATCGGGCACATTATTACCCGGGCGGTGAAGGATTTGATTCCCCGCTACCAGACGATGAAGGGCAAGCGGGTACTGCGCAAGGCCGGGTGGGATACCCATGGGCTTCCCGTGGAGCTGGAAGTGGAAAAGCTATTGGGCATCAGCGGCAAGCCGCAAATAGAGGAATACGGCGTGGAGCCCTTTATACAAAAATGCAAGGAAAGCGTGTGGAAATACAAGGCCCTGTGGGAGGAAATGAGCCTGCGGGTAGGCTATTGGCTGGACATGGACGCGCCCTATGTGACCTACCACAACGAATATATCGAGTCGGTATGGTGGGCCTTGAAGCAGATTTGGGAGAAGGGGCTGATTTACAAGAGCTACCGGGTGGTACCCTATTGCCCCCGTTGCGGGACGCCCCTTTCCAGCCATGAAGTGGCCCAGGGATATAAGGACGTGAAGGAAGCCTCGATTTTCGTGAGCTTTAAAGTAAAAGGGCGGGACAATGAATTTCTCCTGGCCTGGACCACCACCCCCTGGACTTTGCCCTCCAATGTGGCCCTGTGCGTGAACGCCAAGGAGGAATATGTGCGGGCTTGCGTGGACGGGCGGGTGTATATCCTGGCCAAGGCGTTGGCGGAAACCGTGCTGGGGGAAGGGCATGAAATTTTAGAGACCCTGGGGGGAAAGGCACTGGAGGGCCTGAAATACGAGCCGCTCTTTGACTTCTCGCCGGAAGCGCAAGCCGTGGATAATTACTGCACCGTGGTATGTGACCCCTATGTCACCCTCACCGACGGCACAGGAATTGTGCATATCGCCCCGGCCTTCGGGGAGGACGATGCGCGTATTTCGAAGGCATATGATTTGCCGTTAATCCAGCTGGTGGACGCCCAGGGCTGTTTCACCGAGGCGGCGCGGCCTTTCGCCGGGCAGTTTGTGAAGGACGCGGACAAGCATATTATACGGGAGTTGAAATCCCGTGAACAGCTGTACAAAAGGAAGGAATACGAACACAGCTATCCCTTCTGCTGGCGATGCGACACGCCACTGCTGTACTACGCCCGGGACGCCTGGTTCATCCGTATGAGCGAACTGCGCGACAAGCTGGTGCAAGCCAACGCCGCCGTCCACTGGATGCCCGACCATATGAAAACGGGCCGCTTCGGCAATTTCGTGGAAAATGTCATCGACTGGAGCCTGAGCCGGGAGCGGTACTGGGGTACGCCGTTGCCCATATGGCTGTGCGAAGTGGAAAATTGCGGGTATCGCCACTGTATCGGAAGCATCGCGGAGCTGAAGGAAATGGGCACGGACGTACCCGGGGACATCGAGCTCCACAAGCCCTATATCGACGCCGTTACCATCCCCTGCCCCCAATGCGGCGGCACCATGCGCCGCACCCCGGAGGTCATCGACTGCTGGTTCGACGCAGGGGCCATGCCCTTCGCCCAGTGGCACTATCCCTTTGAAAATGAGGCCCGCTTCCGGGAGCAGTTCCCCGCGGATTTCATCTCCGAGGCCGTGGACCAGACCCGGGGCTGGTTCTATACTTTGCTGGCCATTTCCACGATTTTGTTTGAAAAATCCCCCTACCGGAATGTCATCGTCCTGGGTCACGGGCAGAACAAAGCCGGCCAGAAGATGAGCAAGTCCAAGGGGGATGTGGTCAACCCCATGGAAGCCCTGGAAAAACACGGCGCGGACGCCATCCGCTGGTTCTTGTTCGTCAACACCCATCCCTGGAACAATTTCCGCTATTCCGACGACATCGTGGCAGAGACCCAGCGGAAATTTATGGGGACCCTTTGGAATACCTACGCCTTCTTTGTGCTGTACGCGGAGATTGACCAGTTTAATCCCTACGCGCACACTTTGCCGGAGGCTTCCGCGCTGGCGGCCATGGACCGGTGGATTTTGTCCCGGATGCATACCTTGATTGGCAAGGTGGACGCCCATATGGCCCGCTACGAGCTGACGGAATCGGCCCGGGCCATGGAGCAATTTGTGGACGAGTTAAGCAATTGGTATCTGCGGCGTAGCCGGGAGCGTTTTTGGGCGGGGGGCATGGCGCAGGATAAAATCAACGCATATCTCGTCCTGCATACGGTGCTGGTAGAGCTGGCGAAGCTGGCCGCGCCCTTTGTGCCCTTCATGACGGAGCTGATGTATCAGAACCTGGTGCGGGGGCTGAAAAGCGGCGAAAGCGACCCGGAATCCATACACTTGTGCGACTATCCCGTGGCAGAGGCAAGCTTTATCGACACCGCCCTGGAGCAGGAAATGGCCCGGGTTCTGGACATGGTACAGCTGGGGCGCGCCGCCCGCAACACAGCCAATATCAAAACCCGTCAGCCCCTGCACGCAATGCTGGTGGCCCTGACTTATGGCATGACCCCGCCGGGGGCGGACTATATCGCCATCGTGGGAGAGGAGCTGAACGTGAAGGAGCTTCGCTTCGTGGACGACGCGGCGGGCTATACCGATGTACGCATCAAGCCGAATCTGCGTACCCTTGGCCCGCGTTACGGCAAGCTGGTGCCCAAAATCACACAGGCCCTGAACGCGGACGCCGCCGCCGCCCTCGCCGCGTTGCAAACGGGCGCGTGGCAGACCGCCATAGACACTACAGATATCACCCTCACCTTGGCCGATGTGCTGGTGGAAAACCTGCAAAAGGAAGGCTACAGCGCGGCCAGCGACAAGGGGATTACCGTGGTGCTGGACACCACCCTCACCCCGGAGCTTATCGAGGAGGGGAATGTGCGGGAGCTGGTAAGCAAATGGCAGACCATGCGGCGGGACGCGGGCTACGAAGTCACCGACGCCATCCGGGCGGGGTACAGCCACAACACCGCCCTTTCCCCCATCATCCAGCGCAACGAATCCTTCATCGCCGCAGAAATCATCGCCGGTGCCCTGGAAAATATCCCCGCCCCCGCCGACGCATTCACCAAGGATTGGAGCATCAACGGCGAGGACATTACCCTGTGGGTGCAACGCTCATGAGCTATCAACTGTTATGCACCGATGTGGACGGTACCTTGCTCAACAGCCATGGCAAAATCTCCCCCGGCAACCGCGCCGCCATCCAAGCCGCCGTAGCCGCCGGTAAAAAAATCGTGCTGGCCAGCGGGCGTTCCTGGCGTTCCCTTACCTTTTATGAGCAGGAGCTGGGGCTGGATGTCCCCGGGCAATACGGCATCGGCTTCAACGGCGGCGCGGTATATGAAATCCTCGACAGCGGCGGGGTGAAATTGCATCACGCGCTGCTCATGCCCAACGCCATTGCCCTGGAAATATTCGCCACCCTTGCCCCTGTGGTGGCCAACTATAATGAAATGCATATGCTTGCATATAATAACGAAGGCTATCTGATTGCCGAGGCGGCCTTGCGGGCAACGCGGCTCTTCGATGAAATGAAACGCCTCGGCGCGAAGACGGTGCCCTCCTACCAGACACAAACCTGCGATATGTATAAAATCCTCATCCACGGCACCCACGAGGATTTGCTCGAAATCGCCGATTTTTCCGCCGCGCGCTTCCCGGGGCAGTGCCAGACGATGTTCTCTGCCCGGCATTTGCTGGAGCTCACCCCCATGGGCGTGGGCAAAGGGAGCGGCATTGCTTTCCTGGCGGAGCTTTTGCGCATCCCCATCGCGCAAGTCATCGCCATGGGGGACGAGGCCAACGATATCACCATGCTACAAACCGCAGGGCTGGGCATCGCCGTGGCCAACGCCGTCCCCGCCGCAGTGACGGCGGCCAACCTCCACCTCCCGGCCAGCAACAATGAAGACGCGGTAAGCGCGGTGATAAATCAATATTTAATATAAGGGGCAACTTTTCATGCGCTTCATCGCAAGGCTTCGCCACATGCGCCGGGAAATCAACCTCCGGGAAGGCATAGCCCATATGCGCCGCGACATGGCCCGTATGCGCGGCACCAATATCTGGTTCTTCATCCTGTACGGGCTCCTCTTCGACACTGCGGCCAACCTGTGGCGACCCTTCGCCCTCCCCTTCCTCAACAGACTGGGCGGGACGGAATTTCACATCACCTTGCTCAACGCCCTGCCCGGTTTAGTGGCCGCCATTGTCTTGTTGCCCGGCGCGCTATTGTTCCGGCATTTCGCCAACCAGAAAAAGGCCACAGCGGCCTTTATTTTGATTAGTCGCGGGCTCATTTTAGTCTTGGTCTTGATTCCCGTGTTGCCGCCCTATATCCGGCCCATGCTCTTTGTGGTTATGCTGGGGCTGATGAATTTCCCCGACGCCCTCTCCCAAACTTCACTGCAAAGCTTCCTTGGCTCCGTTTTTAATGGAAATACCCGGGGCCAGGCCATCGCCGCCCGTACCAAATTCGGGCAAGCCATCATCCCCGTGGTCAGCATCATCACAGGGCTGGTCATCACCTTCGTCCCCCGCACCGAAGAACAGCGGATGCTCCTGTACCAGATATTTTTCGTCATCGCCTTTAGCGTGGGCGTGCTGGAAGTACGCATGTTCAACCGGCTTAAAGTAGCGGAAGCACCCCCCGGCGAAAATCCCCTGTGCAAAACAAAAAGCCGGGAAATCTTCCGCGCCATCCGCAAGGACAAACGCTTCCTGGCCTTTTTCTTCCCAGCGATTTTTTTTATGTTCACGTGGCAAGCGGGCTGGCCCCTTTTCGCCTTCCACCAAGTCCGCGTTTTGCAAGCCACAGAGCTTTGGTTCGCCATCTTCGCCCTGGCGTCGGGCGTCTCGGCCTTTATTTCCGGCGGCTTCTGGCAAAGGTGGCTTCGCAAATACGGCAACACCGCCATTTTTATCATCGCCGGCCTACTCCTGGCCGCCAACGCCGCCCTTATCCCCTTCATCCCCAATGTGCAGATGATGGCGGTGCTCTCCCTGTTCATGGGCTTCTCGGCCATCGGCATCAACACCGCCATACTCAACGGCGTGCTGGAAGCCACCCCCGAAGAAAACCGCATGGTCTACCTCGCCTTCTACAACACCGTTGTGAATGTGAGCTTGTTCGTCGCGCCTTTCTTCGCCCATACACTCTACAGAATGTGGGGCAACATGATGGCCCTGCTGATTGTGTGCGCCTTGCGCGTGGTTTCCACGGGGGTTATTTGGTTGGTAAATTATAAAAGACATAAGAACCCGTAATGACAAAGGAGAAACGCTCATGCCCATTTTAATTACCCAAGATTTGAAAAAGCACTATATTTCAGAATCCAGCACGGTACGTGCGCTGGACGGCGTGAGCATGGAAATCACCGCCGGGGAATTTGTAGCCGTGGTTGGCATGTCGGGTTCGGGCAAAAGCACGTTGCTACATATGCTGGGCGGGTTGGATAGGCCAACGGAAGGCTCGGTGATAATCGACGGCAACGAAATCTTTAACATGAACGAAAATGAATTGACGAAGTTTCGCCGCCGTCATATTGGCTTTGTGTTTCAAAGCTATAACCTCGTCCCCATTCTCAGCGTGTACGAAAATATAGCACTACCCATCGAGCTTGACAAACGCCAGCCCGACCAGCCCTTCATTGACGAACTGCTGGATATGCTGGGCATCACTGACAAAAAATATGCCATGCCCAACCAATTATCAGGCGGGCAACAACAACGGGTTGCGATTGCCCGCGCATTGGCGGCGAAGCCCGCGATTATCTTGGCAGACGAACCTACGGGCAATTTAGACAGCCGCACCAGCCGCGAGGTCTTGGATTTGCTGAAATCGACATCGAAACGCTTCAACCAAACGATGGTTGTTATCACGCACAACGAAAATATCAGCCGATTTGCCAACCGGGTTATCCATATCGAGGACGGAAAAATCACGGACGACCGTAAGGGGCGTGGAGATGAATAAAAAAACATCCCTCTCTACCCGTATATTTAGGGCCAACGCAAAACGAAACGGCCTTATTTTTGTCGCAATATTGCTGACAACCTTTATGATAGCGTCCTCTTTAAGCGTGGCAATGAGCTTCTTGGCCACCCTTGCTTTGCAAAATGTACAGCGCAACGCAACGGCGGCGCACGTCCATGTAATGCATGTTTCCGAACGTGCCGTTACGCAGTTGCAGGGCATGGAATCCGTGGCATCGGTGGGCTTGGCAAGACGCGCCGCAGACGTTGTATTCTTTGCCGATGAATTTACGATGATTTATTACGACGCGGAATATTGGCAGTATCACAAACTACCCGCGTTGCTCGATGTACAGGGCAGACTTCCGCAAGCAGTAAACGAAATCATGCTCTCACGCCGGTTTTTATTTCAATTAGCCATATCCGAGCCCATGGTAGGCATGGACGTTACCATAAATTTTTGGACAGCAAACGGCCAAGAACATCAAGCGGTGTTTGTTTTGTCGGGTTATTACACCAGCCTTGGGGCGGCATCGTGGCATGAGCCTTTGGGCGTGCCTGTGTCGGCGGCCTTTCTGTACGCATTGGGTGATAACGCCATTTCATCCACCCGCGCCAGCGTTATTTTTCACAACGACCGAAACCTTCCCCAAAGCATATCACAAATGCAAAACGCGCTATATCGCCCCTTTTCACTACACACAAATTCAGATTTCAATGCGGGCTCACCTGCGGCGTTGATGGCAATTATCGCTGTGCTCATCGCTTTGTTAATGATTACAGGATTTTTGCTGATTTATAATATCTTGCATATTTCCGTTGCAAACGACATTCGCTTATATGGTCTGCTGAAAGCGGTGGGGACTACCCCCATACAGATATACGGCATCGTGATTGTGCAAGCGGTGATATTGTGCATTGTGGCTGTACCGCTGGGCGTAGGCTTGGCGGCGGTTGCATCGTTGGCCTTTGTGCCGATGGTTTTGCAAATCCTGGGTGTGCAAATGACGTTGGTTGTGTCGCTGTCACCGATTATTTTCGTGGGTGCGGCGTTGTTGGCGGTGCTGACTACGTTCTTGGGTTCGCTCTCCTGCGCAAAAAAAGCCGCTCGTATATCCCCAATCGAAGCCACGCGCTATACCGAGCAGGAATTAAACAAAAAGCGCGTCCTGTTCCCCACACGGGGCAGACCCTTCTTGATGGCCATGCGCAACATTTTCTTCCGCAACAAAAAGCGCATGGCAACGGTTTTTATCAGCCTATTTTTCAGTAGCGTTTTATTTATGACCGTGGCAGTCATCTCATTCAGTATGGACGCAGAGCAATACCTCGATGGAATTTTTGAAGAAAATAATTTCAGCTTGCGGCATTGGCCAAGGGATGCACGGCACGTTGTAATCGGCCGCCATGATTCACCCATTACATTTAACGAGCCCGTGCGGCATATTGATGAAGCGTATTTGCATCGGTTGGCGTCGTTGCCGGGGTTTATCTCCCTGCGTTATGTTACCCGCGCCGGGGGATTTCTCACCTATACGGATGCATTTTTACCCTATGCGCGGGGCGTGCATGATTTTGTGTTCAGGTCAACCATTGTAGAAGCGGACGGCACAACACGGCTAATGACCGATGCGGAACACGCCGAACAAGTTGCACGCATTACATCGCCCGAATGGTTGCGCCCCAATTTTCATACAACCGTATATGGGGTGTGCGTGGACGAAGTATACGCTGTGCGGCATATCTTTGACCCGCCCATAGACATTGACGCATTTGCCCGGGGCGAAGCGGCCTTGTTTTCGTCCAACAGAAATCCCCATTTGCTGGAGGGCATCGGCAACATTGAACTAACCCTTTCGGGTGGGACATTTGATTTTGAAATGGCAGGGGTAACTTCGCGGATGTTCGGGGATATACGCGCCTTTGGGTTTTTCGGCGCGCCGGCAATTATCGTGGCCAGACCCTTCTTAGAAGAACACGCCATGACATTTATTTATCAAGTGGATATCCGCGTGTATGAAGCCTACGAACCCTTGGCATTGATGGAACTGGAAGCCCTAACCGAACACGATGCCGAGATATTATTCGGCGCACGGCTGATAGAGCGGGTAGGCGTTCAGAGTATGCAATTACTCTTTTGGGCGATTGGCGGGTCGGTGGCGGGCGTCATCGGTCTGACAGGCTTGCTAAACTTTATCAATGTAATGTCGGTAGGTATTATGTCGCGCAAAAAAGAGTTAGCCGCTATGGAAAGCATCGGCATGACCAAAGAGCAAGTACGGGATATGCTCATGTTTGAGGGGGCGGGGTATGGGTTGGTAGTGCTTGCAACGGCGGCGGTGCTTGGCAACTTGATAGCGATTGGCTTGTTCAACTTCGTCTACAATGCCGACGGAACGGGTATCTTTAATTTCCAATATCCATTCGTGTTATTTGTGATTATGGCCATGATGATTGTGGCGATATGTTTATACACGCCGTTGATAGCGTATCGCAAAGTTAATAACGCGACGATAGTGGAAAGATTGCGAGAAATGTAATTTTCCAATCATTCTGCTATAGCCAACTCATTTTTACTATGATATACTCCCCCACGTTTGAAAAGCTGAAATAAACACATTATTATCGGAGGCTGACACATGCGCAAGTTCTACATGGAACTAACCACCGTAACCACGGAATCATTGGAAGAAAATAAATCTAAGCTAACCATTCAAGTCAACGCGGAAGCGTTCAAGCAGAGTCTGCAAGCTGTCTACAACAAGAACAAAGGTTATTTCAACATACCGGGCTTTCGCAAGGGGAAGGCTCCGCGCATGATTATCGAGCAGTATTACGGCAAGGAAATTTTTCATGAGGACGCCATCAACTATGTATTAGAGGATGCCTACGCAGAGGCGTTGGACAAGAGCGGCATCGACGCGGTATACCGCCCGGAGATTGCGCTGGAAGACGTAAGCGAGCAAACGGGCATCGCCTTCACCGCGGAGGTGTATACCCGCCCCGCCGTTGAAATCGACGGCTATTATGGCCTGACCTATCCCAAAATCGAGACCGAGCCCTCCGAGGATGAAATTCAAAACGCCCTCCGCGCCGAGCAGGAAAAGAACGCCCGCCAGGTGAGCGCGGACCGCCCCGCCGCGTTGAACGACATCGTGAACATCAACTTCACGGGCTATGTGGACGGCGAGCCCTTCGAAGGCGGCAAGGGTGAGTTTGTGGATTTGACTTTGGGCTCTGGCCGTTTCATCCCGGGCTTTGAAGAGCAATTGGTGGGCCACGTGACCGGGGACGACGTAACGGTGAACGTGACATTCCCGGAGGATTATAACCATACGGATTTGGCCGGCAAGCCCGCCGTTTTCGAAGTGGAAATCGTGGACGTGAAGGAGCGGCAGCTGCCCGAGCTCGACGATGATTTCGCCCAGGATATTTCCGAGTTTGATACGTTGGCCGAGTACCGCGCCGATTTGGCCGAGCACATCCGCAAGAACAAGGAGGACAATCTCGACCACAACAAGCGCGCACACATCATGCAACAATTGGCTAAAATGATTGTGGCCAACGTACCGGAAGTCATGTACACCGGTCGCATGGAAGACATGCTGGACAGCTATCGCAACCAAATTGAGATGCAGGGCATGGACTTTGAGAATTATATGCGCTTCTCCGGGCTGACGGAGCACGGCTTGCGCAGTGGCTGGCAGGCCCAGGCCAAGCAGGAAATTGATTCCATGCTGGCTTTGACCGCCATCGCTGACAAGGAAAATATCACCCTCAGCGATGAGGAATTTACGGAGAAGTTCAGCGAGTTCTCCGGTATAAAGGACGAGGAGCTGACCAAGCTCATCGAAGAAATGCACCCCCGCAGGAAGGCGGATTTGCGCCGTAGCTACCGGGCGGACAAGGCCATGGATTTCGTTATGGAAAAGGCCATCGCCACAGACGAGCCCTTCCCGGTTATAGATGAGATAACACAAGGCGATATTATAGATGTAGAAACCACAGAGGAGGAAAAATAATCATGGCATTAGTACCGATAGTCGTTGAACAAACCAACCGGGGGGAGCGTTCCTATGATATTTACTCCCGTCTGCTGAAGGACCGGGTTATTTTCCTGGGTGACGTGGTGACAGATACCACCGCCAGCCTTATCATCGCCCAGCTATTGTTCCTGGAATCCGAAGACCCGGACAAGGATATCAATTTGTATATCAACAGCCCCGGCGGCTCCATTTCGGCGGGTATGGCCATCTACGACACGATGAATTATATCAAGTGCGACGTGGCTACCATTTGTGTGGGGCTCGCCGCAAGCATGGGCGCGTTTTTGCTGGCCGGAGGTGCCAAGGGCAAGCGGTCGGCTTTGCCCAACTCTGAAGTGATGCTCCACCAGCCCTCCGGGGGGATTGGCCGCTCCCAGGCGTCGGATTTTATGATTCATGCCGAGCATATCATTAAAACCAAGGATAGGCTTAATCGTATTTTTGCCCAATGCACGGGGCAAAGCGTGGAAACCATTGCCAGGGACTCTGACCGCGACAATTTCTTTTCCGCCGAGGAAGCCCTTGAATACGGCTTGATAGACAAAATAATCACCCCGGGGGGGAAAGCCAATGCCCAGTAGGTATGACGAGCGGGAGCGGGGGCGATGCTCCTTCTGCGGCAAGAACCCGGATGAAGCGGGGCTGATTATCGCCGGCCCCAGCGTGTGGATTTGCGACGAGTGCGTGGAGCTGTGCGTGGCGACATTGGACGAAAAAATCGGGGACGCCCCCAATTTGAGCGAAACCTACGCCCTGCCCAAGCCCAAGGAAATCAAAGCATTTCTGGATGAGTACGTCATCGGCCAGGACCGCGCCAAGGTGGCACTAAGTGTGGCGGTGTACAACCATTATAAGCGCATTGCCACCGAGCAAATGGGCGGCGCGGACGTGGAGGTGCAAAAAAGCAATGTGCTCATCATCGGCCCCACGGGGGTGGGAAAGACCTACCTGGCCCAGACGCTGGCACGTTTTTTGCAGGTACCCATCGCCATTGCCGACGCCACCAGCCTTACCGAGGCCGGATACGTGGGCGAGGACGTGGAAAATATTCTGCTCAAGCTGATTCAGGCGGCGGACTATGACATCGAGCGCGCCCAGCAGGGGATTATTTATATTGATGAATTGGACAAGATATCCCGCCGGTCGGACAATCCCTCCATTACCCGGGATGTGAGCGGCGAGGGCGTGCAACAGGCTTTGCTTAAAATTCTGGAGGGCACCATCGCCTCCGTGCCGCCCCAAGGCGGGCGTAAGCATCCCCATCAGGATTTCATACAAATCGACACAACGAACATACTATTTATCTGCGGCGGCGCGTTCAGCGGCCTGGAGCGCATCATCGAGCAACGAATGAACAAAAAAGTCATCGGCTTCGGCTCGGAGGTAAAGACCAAGGCCGAAAAGCTTTCCGAGGACATGATGCAACACGTCCAGCCCCGGGATTTGCACCGCTATGGCTTGATTCCCGAGCTGATTGGCCGCGTGCCCGTGGTTGTCACCCTAAATAATCTGGACGAGGACGCGCTGGTCTCCATCTTGAGTGAGCCCAAGAACGCCCTGACCAAGCAATACGAATACCTGCTGGAGCTGGATAACGTGCGCCTGGAATTTGAGGAGGATGCCCTGCGCGCCATCGCGAAGAAGGCCTTGGAGCGCGAAACCGGGGCACGGGGCCTACGTGCCATCGTAGAGGGCGTGCTTACCGACATTATGTATGATGTGCCCTCCAACAATCTGGTGGAACGGTGCATCGTTACCCGGGAAACGGTGGAGTCCAACTCGCCCCCCACTTTGGTGCTCAACGAGAACCGCCAGCCCATTTACCGTAAAGCCCGCAGAAGACCCCCCCGGAGGACTGTAGCGGGGTAGGAAACCCCCACACACCATAATTTTTTGTAAAATAAATGCTTGACTGCCCAAAAGCCGCGTTCGCGGCTTTTATCTTTTTCCCCGCTACGTGTATATTGTGGTATAGTAATATAATGTTCATTAATTATATCCAATCCCCCAAGGTGATACCATGCCCGGTAAAATGAACCCCAAGAAGCCCCCTATTGCCGCTGTTATTGACATTGATTCCAGCGAACTGCGCTTGCATATTGCCCAGGCGCGGACCCATCCCGAAAGCGAGCGGGAGGGGGTGCGGTATCTGGAGAGCTTGCGTTATCCCCTTAGCCTGGGGCGGGATACCTTCCACGCGGGGAAAATGCGCTTCGACAAGGTGGATAGGGCCTGTGAGGTGATTAAGAATTTTCTGCTGGCGGCGAAGGGTTATGGGGTGAGGCATGTGCGGACGGTGGCCAATGCCGAGGCGCGGGAGGCCATGAATATTGATTATATTTTGGACCAGATAAAGATTAAAACCGGCGTGAACGTGGATTTGATGGATGATTTGGACGAGAAGCGGCTGATATATAAGCTGTTGAGCCATTATGCCGAGGACAGCCTGAAGCAAAGTGCCCTGATGGTCTATATCGGGACGGGGAATATCGGTGTCAATTTGCTGGAAAACGGGCGGGTGCCCCAGACCTGGAACATCCCCGTGGGGAGCTTGCGCATGGGGGAATTGTTCGGGCAGTTGCAGGAGTATACCCGGGAATTTCACCGCTTGCTGGAAGAGTATCTCATGAGCTTTACCCAGCATTTGGCGGCGGCCATCCCCCAGGGGATTGCCCATTTTATTGTGAGCGGGCAGGAGATTGATTTGATTGCACGGCTGACGGGGGTGGACGCCGCCGACGCGCCCCTTTTCGCCTTGCCCAGGGCGTGCTTGCTGGAGCTGGGGGAGAAAATCAAGCGCAAGACCCCGGAGCGCATCGCCGCCGAGTTTAATTTACCCATCGAGAAGGCGGACGCGCTGTTGCCCGCGGTGTGCATTTATCAGAATTTGCTTGCCCTGACCCAGGCGCAGACCCTGAGTGCTTCGCGGATGCTTCCTTGCGACGCGGTGCTGTTTGACATGCTTCACCCCAAGCGGTTCGCGGCTATGGACAAACGGTTGGCGCGCAGTACCGAGATTTCTGTGCGTCTGCTGGCGGAGCGGTACCGGTGCAATATGGCCCACGGGAAGCAGGTGCGGGATTTTGCTTTGGCCATTTTCGATAAGCTGAAAAAGCTCCACGGGCTGGGCACGCGGGACAAATTGTTGCTCAATGTCGCCGCCATTTTGCACGAGACCGGAGAGTTTGTGAATATCCGTGACCATCATCTGCATTCCTATGACATCGTGCGGGCGTCGGATATCGTGGGGCTGGGAGCCAAGGAAACGGAAATCGTGGCGTTGATATGCCGGTACCACTCCTGGCTCGCGCCGTGGGAGGGCGACGCCTGTTACGCGGTGCTGGAGCGGGAGGAAAAGGTGCGGGTGTCGAAGCTGGTGGCATTGCTGAAGCTGGCCGACGCCCTGGACCGTAGCTATACGCAGAAATTTTCTGAAATAGATACAAGGCTGACCGACGGCGCGTTGACCATCACGGTAAGCACGCAAACCAACGCGGCACTAGAGCAATGGGCCTTCGCGGAGAAGGGGCAATTCTTCGCGGAGGTATTTGGCTTGAAGGCGCAACTGAGGGTGAGGAAGGTATAATGGAGAGTATTTTTATCAATCGCGAACAGAGCTGGCTGGAGTTTAACGAGCGTGTGCTGGAGGAAGCACAGGATACGACAAACCCCCTCATGGAGCGGCTAAAGTTCCTTGCCATCAGCGCGTCCAATCTGGATGAGTTCTTCATGGTGCGGGTGCCGCCCATTTGGCACGGCGAACGCCCCGACGCAACCGGGCTGAGCCCTGCTGCACAAATTACCACCATCACGGCACAGGTGAAGGCCATGGTGGCCAAGCAATACAACTGCTTCACCCGTAGCATCCTCCCCGCCATGGAAAAAGAGGGCATCACCCTGCTGACCTACCAGCAACTGGACGATAAACTACGCGCCTACGTGGACGCGTATTTCCACGAGGTGTTGTATCAAATTCTCACCCCCATGGCCATCGACCAGAGCCGCCCCTTCCCCACTTTGAACAACCGGACGGTGAATCTATTCATCGAGCTGGTGACGGACAGCGACAATCTGCCTGTGCGTACCGTGGAATGGGACGAGGAGGATGGACGCTGGCGCATCATCGAGGAACGGGGCGGGGGGCCCCGTTATGCCGTGATGCAGGTACCCACGGTGGTGCCCCGGGTCTTTGCCCTGCCGGGCTTCCACCGGTATATCATGCTGGAGGAAATTATATTGGCCCACATCGAGCGGCTGTTTATGGGTTATGAGGTGAAGCGCACGGCGTTGTTCCGCGTGACCCGCAGTTCGGATTTGACCATCGACGAAGAGGAAACCGACGATTTGCTGGTGGAATTGGCCCGCTCCATACGGGACCGCCGCTGGGGCGACCCCATGCGGGTGGAAATCGTAAACGCCAAAAAGGGGCTCAGCTCCGCCGCCAAGGCCCTGTTGAACAAGGCACTGGGGCTAACCCCGGAGAAAATCTATGAGTTAAGCGGCCCGCTGGATTTAACCGCCTGGATGAACTTCGCCCTCGACCCGGAATTTGGCCGCCTGCGCCACAAGCCCATACTGCCCAAGCCCGCGCCGGATTTTATCAGTGAGCGGAGCATGTTCGACGTCATCCGCGAGCGGGATGTGCTGGTGCATCATCCCTATATGTCCTTCGACTGCGTGGTGCGCTTTGTGCAGGAGGCCGCCGCAGACGAGCGGGTTTTGGCTATAAAGCAAACGCTGTACCGGGTCAGCGGCCAGTCACCTATTATTGCCGCGCTGATAAAAGCCGCAGAAAGCGGCAAGCAGGTGACGGTGCTGTTGGAGCTCAAGGCCCGCTTCGACGAGGAAAACAATATCAACTGGGCCCGGCTATTGGAGCGGTCGGGGGTACATGTGGTATACGGGCTCATCGGCCTGAAGACCCATTGCAAATGCTGTCTGGTGGTGCGCCGGGAGGACGACGGCATCCGCCGCTACATGCACCTGAGCACCGGAAATTACAACGAATCCACGGCAAAGCTCTACACCGACACGGGCTTTTTCACCTGCCGCGAAACCTTCGGCCAGGACGCTTCCGTGCTGTTCAACGTCCTCACCGGATATTCGAAGACCATGGAATGGCAGAAATTCACCGTGGCTCCGGCTACTTTGCGCCCGGAACTGCTCCGGCTTATCGAGGAGGAAATCGCCCAGGCCCAGGCGGGCAACCCCGCAGAAATTGCCGCCAAGATGAACGCCCTCTCGGACATCGAGATGATACAGGCCCTGTACCGCGCCAGCCAAGCCGGGGTGAAAATCCGTCTGCTGGTGCGCGGCATTTGTTGCTTGCAATCCGGGGTGCCCGGCCTGAGCGAGAACATCACCGTTTCCAGCGTGGTGGACCGGTACCTGGAGCATAACCGCCTGTATATTTTCGGCGCGGCTTCCCGCCGCCGGGTGTTCCTCTCCAGCGCGGACTGGATGCCGCGAAATCTGGACCGCCGGGTGGAGGTACTTTTCCCCATAGAGGACCCGCTGTTGCAAAACGAGCTGATGGCACAGCTGGAATTGTCCTTGGCCGACAACGTAAAACGCCGGGTGCAACAGCCCGACGGCACCTATAAAAAGCCCAGCCGCCGTGGCCACGGCGCGGTGCAATCCCAACTGGAGCACCACCGCCGCACATCCGAACAACACAAAGCCGCCACGGAAGGGGCATAAACGATGACCGACCAAAACAAAAAGCGGGCCTTCGGGGTTTTCCTCGCCGCTACCGCACTGACCGCGCTGGCGGCGGGCTTGTCCGAGGGCCTGTACAGCAATTTTTATTTCGAGGTCTACCACGTAACCCCGGCGCAACGCGGCTTCATCGAGTTCCCGCGTGAAATCCCCGGCCTCATCGCGGTTATCGTCATTTCCCTGCTTGCCTTCCTGGGGGAGGTCAAACTGGCCATCGTAGCCCAGATTTTAACCATTGTGGGCTTGCTTTTGCTGGGCGTCTTTACCCCGCCCTTCGGCATCATGCTCATTTTCCTCTTTATCAATTCCATGGGGATGCATCTCTACATGCCCCTGAAGGACTCCATCGCACTCAACATCATCGGCACGGAAAACACGGGGCGCAAATTCGGCCTGGTCAACGCCGTGCGCACGGGCACGGCGTTCCTGGTGGGGCTGATTGTCTTCATCGGGTTTCGCACCGGGGTTTTCCACTTCGAAGGCGGGATTCGCTTCCCCTTTCTCATCGCCTGTGTGTTTGTTTTGGGCGTTATCGTGCTGTTGCTCATCATCCGAAGGCTCATCGGCGACCCCCGCATTAACACCGGAAAGGGTCGCTTCCTCTTCCGCAGGGAATATAAATTCTACTACATACTCGCCTCCCTCCACGGGGCACATAAGCAAATCGCCGGTGTTTTTGGGCCCTGGGTGCTGATAGATATTCTCCTGCGCCAGGCCGATACCTTGGCCATTCTGGGGATGATTGGCTCCTTTCTGGGCATCTTTTTCATCCCCTTCGCCGGACGGATGACGGACCGCCTGGGGGTAAAGGCCATGATGTACGTGGAGGGCTTCTCCTTCATTTTCATATACATACTCTTCGGGGTGATGAGCGGCGGGCTGGATTCCGGGCGTTTTGCCATGGTGGGGATTCCCGTAATTTTGGTCTACATCCTTTTCATCATAGACCGGATGACCATGCAGCTGGGCATGATACGCACCCTCTACCTGCGCACCATCGCCATCGACCCCTCGGAGATTTCCCCCACCCTCTCCACGGGAATGAGCATCGACCACGTTATCTCCATTGTGGGCGCGCTACTGGGCGGCCTGGCCTGGGCGGCCTGGGGGCCCCAGTACGTTTTCTTCATCGCGGCGGTGCTTTCCCTCGGGAATGTACTGGTGGCATTAAACTTGCCCAAACGGGAGAAACCGGACTTTTCTTGACATCTCCTTCCGCTGGATATATATTCGCGCAAGGGGATTTTATTTTGGAAGGGAATGTATTATGCAAGCATCGGAAAAAACCTTAGAGAAAATTGTCGCCTTGTCCAAGAGCCGGGGCTTTGTCTTCCCGGGCAGTGAGATATATGGTGGATTTGCCAATACCTGGGATTATGGCCCCCTGGGCGTGGAGCTGAAAAATAACGTGAAGCGCGCCTGGTGGAAGAAGTTTATCCAGGAGAGCCCCTACAATGTGGGGGTGGATTGCGCCCTGATGATGAACCCCTTGGTGTGGGAAGCGTCGGGGCATGTGGGCGGCTTCAACGACCCGCTGATGGACTGCCGCGCCTGTAAAGAACGCTTCCGCGCAGATAAAGTTATTGAAGACTTTTGCCTGGAGAACGGGCTGGCCGAAACCCCCGACGGCTGGTCCAACGACCGCATGGGCGATTATATCGAGGAGAAAAAAATCCCCTGCCCTTCCTGCGGCAAGCGGGATTTCACCAAGATTCGCCAGTTTAACATGATGTTCAAGACCTTCACCGGCGTGACCGAGGACAAACAGACCACCGTCTATCTCCGGCCGGAAACGGCCCAGGGCATCTTCGTCAATTTCAAAAACGTGGCCCGCACCACCCGCCGCAAGCTCCCCTTCGGCATCGGGCAAATCGGCCACGCCTTCCGCAACGAGATTACCCCCGGAAAATTCACCTTCCGCACCTTGGAATTTGAGCAAATGGAGCTGGAATTTTTCTGCGAGCCCGGCACGGACGAGCATTGGTTCACCTATTGGCGGCAATTTTGCATCGACTGGCTCAAGGGCATCGGCATCTGTGAAGAAAATCTGCGCATCCGCGACCACAGCACCGAGGAGCTTTCCCACTACTCGAAAGCCACCACGGACATCGAGTACAAATTCCCCTTTGGCTGGGGCGAGCTCTGGGGCATCGCCAATCGCACGGATTTTGACCTGAAACAGCACATGGAACATTCCGGCGAGGACATGACCCTCTTCGACGCGGAGAAAAATACCCATTTCATCCCCTACTGCATCGAGCCCTCTTTGGGTGCCACCCGAACCACCCTTATGGCCCTGTGCGAAGCCTACGATGAGGAAAATCTGGGCACCCCGGAAAAGCCCGATGTCCGCACGGTGTTGCGCTTCCACCCGGTTCTGGCCCCGGTAAAGGCCGCCATCCTCCCCCTCTCCAAGAAGCTGAGTGAAAACGCCCTGCCCATCTACCACGCCCTTTCGAAGCATTTCCACTGCGACTACGACGACACCGGCTCCATCGGCAAACGCTACCGCCGCCAGGACGAAATCGGCACCCCCTTCTGCCTGACCTACGACTTCGAATCCGAAACCGACCACGCCGTAACCATCCGCGAGCGCGACAGCATGAAACAAGAACGCATTGCCATCGCGTCCCTTGAAGAATATCTTGCACAGAAATTGGTGTATTAATTTGACACAAGCCCCGCCAGCCCGTATAATGCGCGGGTTGAAAATCTATTTCGATAAGGAGCACACCCATGCCAAAACCCAAGCGCGGCAAGCTGGCCAAACTCAACAAGGACTGGCGCGGCACCTGCCCCCTCTGCAACCGTACCGGCGTAAAAATCCTATGGGAGAAATCCGACGACGGTAAACCCTTAAAAGTGTGCAAACAGTGCGGCGCGTAAACCAACCCCGCACCCACACGCCGACTTAGCTCAATTGGTAGAGCAGCTGACTTGTAATCAGCAGGTTATCGGTTCGAGTCCGACAGTCGGCTATTGCAAACAAAGGCTTCCTGGGTTTTCCGGGAAGCCTTTAACTTAGCTTGCTATAGCCGAATATAAATATTTCAGGAGGTTCTTATGTTAAACACATACAAAATTGATTTTATTTGGGATAATGACGCTTGCGTTTGGATTGCCACCAGGCAAGCCCACTAATTCAACCTTAGTTGATAGTGGGCTTTTGCGTTTCATTCGGCTATACAATCATGGACATCCTGATTTATCAGCGAAATGATTTCATGGATTAGGTACATTCGGCTGTCTAACTCGTCAATTTTCTCTGAAATTATCACTAACTCATCACTCAGATGGTCTGGGATGTGTTCAGCATATTTATAACGAGCCTTATGCTCCAGAGTTGCCCAAAAATTCATGGCTTCTGTTCGAATTTGAATTTCTACAGGCATATTTTCTGTTTTGCCGGAATAGAAAATGGGCACTTCTGCGATAATGTGATAGCTACGGTATCCGCTTGGTTTTGGATTTCCGACATAATCCTTTTCATTCAAAATATACATGTCGGGTACAGTTCGCAAAAGCTCTGCCAAGAAATAAATATCCTTGGCAAATGGTGTAATAATTCGTACACCGGCAACATCGAACAGTTTATTTCTTGCGTTATCAGTGGTTAAGTCAAAATTCAAATTATGTAGTTTTTTTGCAATGCTATCCGGCGTTTTAATTCGGGTTCTTATGTGTTCGATAGGGCTTTTATCTTGGAATAAAGAAAGGTCACGCCGGATAATGTTCAACTTTGTTAATAACATTTCCAAACCCCAACCGTAAACACACAGCATATTTTTTAACTTTGCAAATTCTTCATCGCTAAAGTAAATGGACATTTATGGAGCCTCCGCTAATTGAACACCCAGTATATTTGAAACCCCTTCTAACCGCTTTGAAAAGTTAAATGAAGAAACATATGTTTTGCACATTGACCGTTGTTTGCTATATCAACAATCGCACCCATCGGAATTTTCATCTCATTGCTCATGATGGAAATGAACGAGAGAAGGTTATCCGGTTGCTTTGCCGCTTCGCGTTCAATATCTATTCGCCGCAATATAGATTGAACGCGTTTTACCAATGCCATCGGACTGAATGGTTTTATTAAATAATCATCACTACCCAAATCCAATCCTGTAGCATAATCTAAATCGCTGTCTCTCGCCGTCAGCATAATTATAGGCACAGTGCTTTTTTTTCGCAGTTCTTTGCATATAACAAATCCATTTGAACCCGGCATCATAACATCCAAAACGACCAAATCCGCAGGTTCATCAACAAATGCTGAAAGCAGTGCATCCCCATTTTCAAAATCAGTAACATCATACCCGGCCTTTACCAGAAATGCTTTGATTAAACTTCTGATATTAGCTTCATCATCGGCAATATACACTCTTTTTGTCATGGTCATTCTTCCTTTCTGCAAAGGGTTATTGGAATTTAACTGACATTCGATAATTCCCCATTTTTCATATTTAATTTTACATCTGCAACAGAGGCTACTTTGCTTGAGTGGGTAACGATAATGACGCACTTGCCTTCTTCACGGGCAAAGGACGTAAACATTTCGAGTACATCGTCCTCTGTATCGTTGTCTAAATTACCTGTGGGTTCATCGGCAATTAAAATTTCCGGGTTGTGGGATAAGGCTCTGGCAATTCCTACGCGCTGTTGTTCGCCGCCGGAGAGTTTTAGCACCTTGCGGTCTGCCTTCTCCCTGTCTATGCCAACCTTTTCCAGAAGGGAATAGGCTTGTTTTCTCTTTTCTTTTTTGTTGAAGGAGCCGTCATTGCTGATGTACATGGAGAGTACAATATTCTCCACGGCAGTGGCATTTGTCAGCAAATTATAGGCTTGGAAAACTACGCCAATATGGTTAGACCTGTAGGAATCTCTGTCGAGTTCTTTCAAGTTCTTTTTGCCACACCATATCGCGCCGCCTGTGCAATTGTCCAATCCGGCGATTAGTGATAGCAGTGTAGATTTGCCGGAGCCAGATTTTCCCACAATGGCATATACCTTTCCGGCATCAAATTCACTGCTTATGCCGTTTAGCACATTTTTTGTTGTGCCTTCGTATTTGTATGTCACGTTCTTTAAGGTTAATACGCTCATGTCATCACCTAGTTCCTTTCCATAAGAATTTTGATGGGTTCGTACTTGGTAATTCTCATTGTGGATACTACCCCGGCTACTGTTGCCAAAAACAGGGAAATTCCGATTATCTGCAAGATTGTTATTGTACCGAGGGAAACATCCAGCTCGGACAATGGCTCTGCATCCACTTGATTGCCACCGCCGAGCATACCGCCTAATCTGCCGCCGCCGAGCATACCGCCCAAACCACCACCGCCGCCGAACATTCCGCTCATGCCGCCTGTTGTTGTTTCTTCGACCACCGGGGTTATATTTTCAATCTGTGCCGCCAACAAGGTATCAGAAATAGGCTGTGCAACCACTGTTCCTACGGTCAATCCCAACACAAGGCAGACTAGTGTAATAGTGAGCATTTCTGCCCATAATCCCAAAGCGACCTTGCGCTTTTTCATTCCCATTGCCCTAAGAACGCCGATTTCATATTTCCGCTCCCGAATGGATATGGATGCAAGAAATACCATCACGATTCCACCCAGCACAAGTACAATTATCATAAAAGTGGAGGTAATATCTCTAAGCCCCATAACAGGCTGAACAATGGCATAGTATGCGGCATCGTTTGTTGTTACCAACATCATCGGGTCAAGTCCGAGATTTCTCAATTCTGCTTCGAAATAGGGAAGCAGTTCCGGCTCACGTAGAAAGTAGGTTGCTGTTATATTTACACCGTTCGCGCTGTAACCAATGGATGCGGTAACGGTGTCCAGCGTTGTAAGCACTTCATTTCGCCTGTTTAAGAACGCCGCTCGGACAAAACCGCCTGTAATATTTTCTTGGGTCATATCAAAATAGATGCCCACAATGGTTAAATTTCTGGCAGTTAAGGACATTTCATCAGAATCTGCCGGCATGATAGGTGTGTACAGGCGAAGGGTGTCTCCCACTACAACGCCATTTAATTCTGCCAATTCCATGCTTATTATGGCTTCACCATAGGCTTGGGGAAATGCCCCATCTACTAACTCTCTAAGCCCCATGTGGAAATCTTCCCAATAATTGCCCTGTAAGCGGACATTCGGCATCCCAAATTCTTCTATGTTCATGCCACCGGCCATGGCCGCACCCATGCCGCCACCACCACCAAACATACCGCCCATGCCACCGCCACCAAACATACCGCCACCGATTTCAATGTCAACGTCACCATCAACTACATAGAGATGCTCGTTAAATGCAGGTTGGGTTGCCGTCATGTCATAAGAAAGCACTTGGGGTAATTGTGCAAAAGCGAGATATTGCTGAGGGGTAACTTGGGGAATAAGACCACCCCTGCCGCCAAATCCTCCGCCGCCACCGCCGCCGAACATGCCGCCAAAACCACCGCCGCCGCCGAACATGCCACCGATATTGTCCATTATTTGGGCAGTATCGGGAATAATATTAACTTCACTGCCAAAGCGCACACGGTAATCTTCAATAATCCCGTTTGCCGTGTTGTTGATAATCAGCGTAACCGCTGTGGTGGCGATAATGGCAAAAATGATAGCGGACAGTAAGATGTTCCGTCCCTTATTACGCATCAAGTTTTGCAAAGCGTTTTGAAATATGAACATTGAAATTCCCTGCTTTCTGATTTTATGTATTTACACTGCCTTGTGCGGCAAATCTCCGAAATTCTGCGGAATATTTGTGGCAAAAGAGTGTCCACGCTTGATTTTGCTGTTATGTGTGTATTCTACATTTCAACCTGCGGAAAAATCTCCGAAATTCTGTGGCAACTTTGTGGCAAAACCGATTTGCTGTTTTATTCAATAGACTTGGCATGGTATTATTAAAAAGGTGATTTTATGCAGAAGCTAATTTATGTAGCCGATGATGAAGCAAATATCCGTAATTTGGTAAAAGCCTTTTTGGAAAAAGAAAGATACCAAGTTGAAGTATTTGAAACAGGGGATTTACTTTTGGAGGCATTTAATAAGAAGCAATGCGACTTGGTAATCCTTGACATTATGATGCCCGGGAGTAGCGGCTTAATAATATGTACAAAGCTGAGAGCAGAATCCGGCGTACCCATAATCATGCTAAGCGCGAAAGACACAGAAGAAGATTATATTTCGGGGATTTCGCTGGGAAGCGATGACTATTTCACAAAGCCATTCAGTCCTGTGATGCTAACCATGCGCGTGAAGGCAATTCTCCGCAGGGTTGATTTGGACACCCAAGCTGCCGCGAAGGGAGAAGCTGAATCTGAGGAAATTACCTACGAAGATTTGAAAATAGCTCCACGCGGAATGACCATTCACTGCCGAGATGAGGGTTTGAATTTAACGAAAACCGAATTTAATCTGCTTGTCTATCTGATTGAGAATAAACACAAAGCCGTATCCAGAGAGGAATTGTTAAACACCATATGGGGATATGCCAACGCTGTCGAGAGCCGGGCAACCGATGACACGGTTAAGCGGTTACGCCGAAAATTGACCAGCGCAAACAGCAATGTGTTGATAGACACAGTCTGGGGTTTCGGCTTCAAGATAGGAAAAGGTGGTAACAAATGAGAAGTTTCAAGCTAATTCTTATCCGCAATTTTATCGGTATGCTTTTTGTTATTTTGTCCATCGTGCTATTGCTTTTTAATGTTTTGACAAATAACTTTATTAGCGCAGAGGCGAATCGTGAGCTTTCAAGAAGTATTGTAAATATAGAAACCTTTGCTGATAACATGATGATGAATCTTCCCTTTGGCAGAGGACGGCAGCCTTCTATTGTAATAATGGAAAATGTTTTATTGCAAATACGGCAGATGGGGTCACTTCGCCAACTTATGATGAACACGGATGGAATTATCATTAGCGAGTTTAATGAAATTGTTTCACCCAATATACATCAAATGGAGGATGAATTAGCCTCAGAAATCATTTTTCTTGCAAATTATTTTATAGGAAACAGAAGTTCATTTGAAGATGCCGCAATGGTTAGGTTGGCAGGTACAAACAACACCTACTATTTAGCGGCTGTAAAGTACATGATACCCGGAGAAATATATTTTTCTGTTTTGCTTTATACCGACATAACATCTGCGATGATGTTTATGAGGAACATAAACCAAACATTGGGGATTTTACTTTTTGCCTCCGGGATTATAAGTGTTTTACTGGCTGTTTTAATCTCAACGACTGTGCAAAGAGCAATTATGCGACTTTGTAATTATGCAGAAATAATTGGACAGGGGAATTTTAATGAAAAGGTAGACGGTTTCAATTACAAAGAATTTAATATGCTTGCACAAAGCATGAACAATATGTCAAATATGCTTAACACTTACGAAAGTAACCAGAAGCAATTTTTCCAAAACGTTTCCCATGAAATGCGGACACCACTCATGTCAATTCAAGGCTACGCAGAGGGGATTTTAGCTGATGTGCTAGACAAAAACGAAGCCTCGCAAATTATTCTTGTGGAAAGTTCAAGAATGGAAGGCTTGGTTGCACAGCTTTTGTATTTATCAAGATTGGACAGCGGGATGGATGCGCTCAACATCTCATCATTTGACTTAAAAAATACGCTGTATGATAGTGCCGAGCGAATAAAAATTTTGGGTAATAAAAGCGGAAAGGAATTGGAGCTTGACTTCCCTCCCGGTGAAATGAATTTGCAATCTGACGAAGAAAAATTGCAAAGAGCGATTGACAATATAATGTCCAACTGCATACGACACGCGAAAACTAGGGTTAAGGTTAGCTATTTATCGTTGGATGAGCGCGTCAAAATCACAATCGAAGATGACGGTAGTGGCATTCTTCAAGATGATTTGCCACATATTTTCGAGCGGTTTTACAAAGGTGCAAATGGCAATTCCGGCTTGGGATTGGCTATTTGTAAAGATGTAATTAAAAAAGTGGACGGAAGTATTATGGCTGAAAATATTTACGATGACATTTCAAGCGTAGCACCAACAGGCGCAAGGTTTATCATAACCGCGCCTATTACCCTATCTTCCAAATAAATTTTTGCCACACAAATCTTTCCGCGCTACCGCTCATTCTTATACCATTATCCCGCTAAGCGGTTGAAATGATTGCGCTGTGGCGGCCCGTTCCCGTTTTATTCGGCTATACTCTCCGCTACAAATCTACCCTTTCTTGCCATATAACAGCTACCGGGCGTGACACCACAAGCACCAATATGCCGACCAGAGCGGGAACACCAGCAATAAATGCTAATGACAATTCAAGCGCATGAAATATTTGCTGGATTGCCACAACAACCCCAAATGGAACAAAAAAGCCAATTGCAAACAATATCGCACCCTCGCTAATCTCTCCAAGTTTTGTAAATTGAAGTGAATAAACCAAGCCTATCATGCCCCACGCTATGCCAAGTGCGCCACCAATAACGCCAATCCCTTCGTTCATATCAACTATTTCGGGGCTTATGAAGTGTGCGACAACCCAAATGATTGCTAATGCCACAAGACCCAAGAGCGATGCCAAAAAACCTTCAAGATACATTCCATTTATAAAGCCTTTTTTCGTGACATCTACATTTGGGTTTGCCAAAATCCATTCCGCGTAGTCTTTTGTTTTAAGAATTAAAATAATCGGAATAAGAAGGGTTGTTACCTTCGCCGGTATGTCAGAAATGATTACGGAAACTAACGCCCTGTGCTCAGGGATAATTCCCACAAGCGAAACACCAATCCCTGCCACTAATATACCCAGCAACACGAGCAGTACAAGCTTTCCGTTTGTGCGTACAGATTGTGCCAAATAGCCTTTTGTCGAATTTTTTATACCCATGGTTTCTCCCCACCTAATAATTTGCTAACTTATTGGTACTATTATATAGTACAGAACCTAATCTTGAAATGTTGGCTATGTTATCAAAACTTTTTGAGGTTACCAGTGATTGGTTCGTCGGTCTTTCCTCGGACAGCGGATTGAATGCCATGCGCCAGGTACTCGAAGAACGCGAGCGCGAGAAGATTCTCAAAAAGATGGAAAAAGAAGCCGAGTTTGATAGACGTGTTTGGGGGTAGACATGGGATTTTTTTACCACATTGAAACTTTTATTGATTATTTGCTTAACCCAAATGAATACAAAGACCGTGGTTCTATGGGCGAACAATTTACCTATAGGGAGCTTCGTGGATGGTTTTCCAAACGCCAAATACTGCGCAACCTATACATACCCAAAAACAACGGAGAGCTTACTGAAATTGACTTGGCTGTTGTTTGTCGCAAATGCATAATTGTTGTTGAATCTAAAAATTTGAGTGGCTGGATTTACGGTCATGAAAAAGATATCAACTGGACGCAGACCCTCCCGGGATATAAGTTTTCTTTTTATAACCCAATCATGCAAAATCAAACACACGTTGATTCTTTGAAGCCTTTGCTTACACAGTTTCCGACGCTTCCTATTCTTTCTCTGATAGTTTTCAGTGACCGGTGCACGTTGAAAAATATTTCTGTCACTTCCGACAATGTTGTTGTTATCCAAAGAAAAAGTTTCAAATCTTATATAAAAAAAGTGATTAATAAATCTCCCAATGTTATTTCAAAAGACGAACGAAATATGATTATCAGCCATCTTTCAAAATATTCCCGCCCTGATGCGTCTGTAAGAGAGCTTCATCTGCAACAGCTGGCCGCTAAAAATGCTGTTTGTCCAAAATGCCGCGGCGTCCTTATTGAGAAGCTTAACAGAAATACCAACGTTCATTTTTTAGGCTGTGAAAACTTCCCTTCTTGTAAATTTACTACAAACAAGTACAATGTAATTTGTGAAAGGTGTAAATAACGCAGTTCGGATAACATCAGCACAAAGCAACAACGATGTGATAAAATTACTTCACTAGCTGAACAACAAAAACAAATGGCGCACTTATGTACCACACGTAAGTGTGTAAAGCCACCTTTCACCCTTAAACCCGCATAAACACTGGCTTTTTTGCTTCATAAAATCTTGGTCTTTACCTCACTTGGTCTTTGTTTGGTCAAGATTTTATGGTATATGCTACTGGAAACAAACACAAGGTACAAGCACTTGTTAAATATCAATAGCGTTTGCAATAGCTTCCATTGCACGAGTTTTTGCATTGTTGAAAGCGTGGCTATATACCCTTAGTGTCGTGATAGGTGTACTATGCCCTAACGCCGCTTGAACCGTTACAATGTCAACACCGCTATTGATTAAGATGCTGGCGTTAAAATGTCTGAACGCATGGGGCTTGATGTAGCGTATGCCGTTACGTTTGCAAAAACGCTGAAAGTAATCGCGGGGGGCGGTTGTTGCCATTACATCACCGTTGTATGTTGTAAAAAGCCTGTCATTATCCACCCACGAACCGCCGCATAATTCCCTGTACTTTTCCTGCCACACTTGCAGACTTCGCAAAGTTTCCATCACATGGACGGGAAGTTTTAGGCTTCGGCGGCTTGTTGCTGTTTTCGGCGTGTCGGTGTAATATTCACGTTCTAAATAGCTGTAGTAATAGGCACGGTTTATGGAAATCATATCATTATCAAAATCTATGTCTTTCCATTCAAGCCCTAACAATTCGCCTTTTCTTGCGCCCATGTATACTGCTAATACGAAATACACGTAAAACGGATATTTCTCGTTATCTTCCTGTTTTAGCAGTTCCAACAGTTGTTTTACTTCTTCAATGCTGTAAATTTCATGGGTTAGCTGCTCTTTGGGTCGTTCCTTTGGAAAATCAACGGTGGTGCAGGGGTTGTAGGTTATGAGCCGCTTTTTAATGGCATAATTTAATATGCCCGACACAAAACGTACATAGGTTTTTATTGTTCGTGGTGACATTCCCTCATTGCTTAGGGTTTGTACAAGTTTTTGAATGTTAAGCGGCGATATTTTATCAATCCTTATGTGTCCTATGACTGGATATATCCGCTTTATCAATTCACGGTATACACACATGGTTGTACGTTTTACGGTTATTTCCGCATAATCTTTTAACCATGTTTCCGCAAAAGTTTCAAACTTCGCCGCCGTTACACTCTGCCC
>WQSR01000012.1 GCA_009787785.1 Defluviitaleaceae bacterium | reverse complement strand
CCGCGCATTCGTGGCGCACTGCGCCGCCGCTGGGCCCATTCGGGCGAATTTCGTGTACAAGCGAGGACGGAAGCTTCCCACGGTTCATTTCATACACAGTACTTGTCGGGCAGACGGTTTCCAATTTAATCGGCTATAGCATGTTATCCGGCTAAAATAAATGCTACCGCCGCTTCCATTATCTCATCGCGGCCTTCGGCTATGCCTTGGATGGTGTAATTTGCGCGGATGTCGGGGGTTAAGCCCACGCGGTGGGTTTGGCCGCCCTCCGGGGTGTAGAATCCCAAGGCAGTGAATCGCATGTTAATGCCGCCGGGCAAGGGCAACCCTGTAATATTTCCGTTGGAGCCCATGGAAGGCTGGCCGATAACGGTTACGTTCGGGTTGGTACGCAGGTACATAATTACCGTTTCCGGGTAACTGATGGTACGCTCGTCCATAAGCAATACCACGGGGCGGTCATAGGAGAAAGCGTAGGCACTTTGTACGGCAAGACGGTAATAGGGTTCATCCATGCGCCAACCGGGGCGCGCAGGCACAGCCGAGGAAAAACGGGCAAAAAGTGTTGGGGCTTCCGGCAGGTATAGCATCAGCTCCGAAAAAAAGCCAAAGGAATAAACGGGGCGTTGGCGCAGGTCTATAATCATGCCACGGGTATCGGCAAATTCATCCATGATGCGCCGGATGCCGCCCTCTGGATATAAAGACGGGTTTATCAGGCCGATATTATTTTCTAAAATTAAATGGGATTGAAGCTCCGCCACGGGGAAGGGCGAATGGCTTACCATACCGGTTACAGCCAGCGTGAGGGCTACACCGTCACGCAGTACCCGGAGTGCTATATCCCGGGTGTGTGAGCGCAGGGGTGTGTGTTGCCAGCCTTGGGTCAAGGCCCCGCCCGCCCACGGTGAAGCGAGGAAGGCCAAGGCTTTTTCCTCATCAGGATACGGGATATATCGCAAAACCTCGGCGGCGATTTCGTGCATATCCCTTCCGTTTATGGTTAAAATCACGTCGCCCCGTTGTAAGGGGTTATCCCTGCCTACTGTGTTGTTTACCACCAACTGCCCCTCGGCGGCGATAAGCTGTACGGGTACCAGGTACCGCCCGAAATGCTCCCGCAGGAAAGTCGTCCCCATCAAGACGGTATGGGCCGAATCCCGGTTGTGATGGCTTAACATAAGCAAAATTTGTTCATAGCTTAGTCTGTCCGTACCCGCAAGCATTTTCGGTATGTATTCCACAAGCAAATCATTCCAAACTACATCCAAGATACCCAAATGCGGATAAAAATATTTCATCGCATTCCACAGGCGGAACAACCCAAGCAGGCGGTACCCCTTGTCGCCGTAGTCCATGTCAAAATAGGCTTGCTGGTTGGAAAATTGGGGTACGCCCATGGCATCGAAATAAACCGGGCCTGCCGAGCGATTAAATGCCGCCACCCCATTAAACCGTTGCAAACGCGCCGCCAGCGCGCCCAGATATTCCTCGTTAATCCAAGACAAATCCGCAACAGGCCGCATGTCCATAGCCATCATCGCCGGGTTAAAGCGAGGTATTATCCCGGCAAATTGGGGGAAGCGTTCCATGGCCAATGCCCAATCCGGGTCACGCCCCTGCGCCTGTGCATCGGCAAAAAGGGCATATAACTCACGGAACGCTTCAATAATTTCCCTTAGTTCCGGGTCATCCACGATTTCATCGGCGTAGACTTCCCATTGGGCCATACTCTCCCGCCACTGGGCCAAAAAATCCGTCAGCGAAAAATCATACCAAAATGCAAACTCCCAGCCATCCTCGCCCAGCCCGGCAAACCAAGTATATAAAATCCCGTTCACATCCGCCGCGCTGGCATGGTAAATAACCGGAATAAGTTCCAGTAGCTCCGTATCCCAGCACCGCCCACCGGAAATAAACGCATGGTGGGTATACTTCGCAAACCCCCACACCTTGCCCAGCCTGGCCAAATTTTCATCCCGTTCCATGGCCACATCCTGCACCCCGCAGGCAGAAAATACCCCAATCAAAATGAAAAACAAAATAAAAACAATTGCTTTTCGCATCTCCATCCGCCCCTGTCTTTCATGATTCTCTTGGTTTTTTTGCTTTTAGCTATTTTATTTCCACGCACAAGAGCCGGAACGCGCTCGGACGCGGGTGCGGGTGAATGGGTAAGCGAAGCCTCAAAAAAACGGGGGCTGGCGGTGCCGTCAGCCCCCGTTTTTTTGCCAGCGAGCGTCCCATTCACCCGCACCCGCGTCCGAGCGCGTTCCGGCGGGGCTACACTTCAAGCAGTATAGGAAAAATCATGGGGTTGCGTTTTGTACGTTGCCAGATAAATTCCTTCAAGTCGTCGCGGATACGGTTTTTAATGTATTGCATGTCGGAGGTATTTTTTTGCTCCACTTCGAAAAGGGTTTCGCTGACGATGGAGCGCGCGCCCTGCATCAGGTCGTCGTTTTCCCGCACATAGACGAAGCCCCGGGAGATGATTTCCGGGCCGGAGATAATTTGGCACGCACCATCGTGGAGGCTCACCCCCACAGCGGCGATGATTAGGCCGTCCTCCGAGAGGTGCTTGCGGTCACGCAGAACCACGTTGCCCACATCGCCCACACCCAGGCCGTCCACCAGCAACTGCCCCGAGGGGACAATGCCGTTGATTTTCGCTTCCTTGCCGGTAATTTCCAGCACCTGGCCAATGTCCATCAGGAACACGTCTTCCTTGGGCATCCCCATGGAAACGGCCAAATCCTTGTGGTGCTTGAGGTGGCGAAATTCCCCGTGGACGGGCATCAGGTACTGGGGCCGGATGAGGGCGTGCATAAGCTTGAGCTCCTCCTCCTTGGCGTGGCCGGAGACGTGAACCTCCATCATGCCCTCGTAAATTACTTCCGCCCCCAGCTTGAGCAAATCATTTATGACCCGGGAAATCATTTTTTCGTTGCCGGGGATGGGGGAGGCAGAAATCACGATTTTGTCCGAGGGGGTGACGACGATTTGCCGGTGGTCACTGGAGGCCATGCGGGAAAGGGCGGCCATCTGCTCGCCCTGGGAGCCGGTGGTGACGATGCAGAGTTGCTGGGGGGTATAATTGCGCGCCTCGTTCACGTCGATAACCTGGCCCTTGGGAATGTCCAAGTAGCCCAGCTCCGTGGCGGTGCGCACCGCGTTCACCATGCTTCGCCCCATGAAAAGGGTCTTTCGCTTATGCCGGACGGCGGAGTTCAGCACCTGCTGGATGCGGTCGATATTCGACGAGAACATGGCCACCATAATGCGCTGGTTGGTAGATTCTTCGAAAATCTGCTCGAATACCCGGCCCACATTGCGCTCGCTCATGGTATAGCCCTTGAAAAGCACGTTGGTGCTCTCGCACAAAAACAGCCGCACCCCCCGGTCCCCCAGCACGGCGAAGCGTTGCAAATCCATGGGCTCGCCCTGGATGGGGGTGAAGTCCACCTTAAAGTCGCCGGAATGGATGACCGTCCCCACGGGGGTCTCCACGGCAATGGCCACAGAATCCGCCACGCTGTGGGTCACACGGATAAATTCCACCCCGAAGCAACCCACATTCACCGCCTCGCCGGGGTTAATGCAGGTCATTTCGGCCTGGGAGGAAAGCCCGTGCTCCTTCAATTTGTTCGCCACCAGCCCCAAGGTGAGCCGGGTGCCAAAAATACGCACGCTCAGCTCCCGCAACAGATAGGGCACACTGCCGATGTGGTCCTCGTGGGCGTGGGTGAGAAACAGCCCGCGGATTTTGTGGTGGTTTTGTATCAGATAGGAAAAGTCAGGGATGACCAAATCCACCCCCAGCATTTCATCCTGGGGGAAGGCTACCCCGCAGTCAATTACAATCAAATCGTTGCCGTATTCCAGTACGGTCATGTTTTTCCCGATTTCGCCCAGTCCACCCAAGGCAAAAACCCGGAGTTTATTTTTTTTAGCTGCCAAGCAGAAAAAACCTCCTATTCAAGTGTTACTCTTCTATTTCAATTTCCAACGCCTCATAATCGGCCTTGAACAGCTCCATAACCAAGGGGAAATCCCCGTGGTCTTGCTCCACCAGCTCGAAAATCATATCGTCGCCTTCTGTGGCGATACATTTGAAATGCAGGATTTCAGCCACCTCGGCGGTGTCGTTCACCGCCTCCGCCGCCAGCAGATATATGGTTTCGTTCTTTTCCTTCGTGGCCAATATGTTAAAGGGTTGCTCTGTGCCGTCCTCGCTCATCATGATGATTTGGTCGTCCATGGTTGCCTCCAATGCCCGTACGTTATTTTTTCGGTCCAAATAGCCTTGCAAAATGTACACCGCCGCCATTTCGTCTATGTGGCGGGGGGTGCCGATGACCCGGGCCACCGCCCGGGTGGAGAGCCGCTCGTCCCAAAATTCCACCGTGAGCCGCTTGAAATTGCGCCGTAGCCGCCGGGCGAAATCCTCGGTTTTTTCACAGCGGGGGGAAAGGGTGCCGTCCATGTGCTTGGGATAACCCAGCACCGCGTGGGTGATGCCATACTCCGTGATGAGGGCGCGCAAACGGTGCATGGCGGGCTTCATGGCCGCCGGGTCGCTACGGCGCAGGGTTTCCACCCCCGTGGCGACTTTGCCCCTGGGACAGCTCACCGCTACGCCGATGGTGGCGTCACCATAATCCAAGCCCAGGTAGCGCACCTGCGCTACACAACGCCCCGCAGATAGTCACGCACCAGCTCTTCCAGCAATTCGTCCCGCTCCAGCTTGCCAATGAGGGCACGGGCATTTTTGTGGCTGGTGATGTATGTAGGGTCGCCCGAAAGGATGTACCCAATGATTTGCGTAAGGGGGTTGTAGCCCTTCTCGTCCAGGGCAACGTAGACCGCCTCCAGAATGCGCTTGGTCTCGTGGGGGTTGTTGCGTTCGAGTACGAATTTTTGGGTGTCGCTGTTAATCATGGCATTTTTCTCCCTTTAGCATATGGTTGTCCTGGCCGGTGATATGTACGGTAGCCAGCGTATTTACAGGCGCGGCCTGGGGGGTGCGCACCAGGCAATAATTGCGGGTGTGGCCCTGGTGGGGGGTCTCGTAGAGGATTTCCGCCGGGCGGCCCACCTGAGCGGCCAGAAACTGGGCCTTGCTTTGGGCGGCTAGGGCCAGCATTTGCGCGTTGCGGGCCTTTTTTAGCGGGGCGGGGACGGGGTGGGGCATCTTCGCGGCGGCGGTCCCTTCCCGGAGGGAGTAGGGGAACACGTGGATACGGGCGAAGCGCGTTTCCCGGGCGAAGGCCAGGCTTTGGGCGTGGTCAGCGTCCGTTTCACCGGGGAAGCCCACGATGATATCCGTGGTTATGGCCGCGTTGGGGCGGATGGCGCGTAGTCCTTCAACGGCCCGGGCGTAGTCAAGGGTGGTGTAGCGGCGGTTCATGCGCATCAGCGTGGCGTCACAGCCGCTTTGCAAGGACAGGTGAAAATGGTCGCAGAGGGCTTGTGTTTCCCCCACGGCTTGTAAAAAATCCGCGTTTACCGCCCAGGGGTCCAGGCTGGAGAGGCGCAACCGCCCCAGGCTCGGTATCCCCGCCACCCGGCGTATCAGCCCCGGCAAGGTCTCCTGTGTATCTTTGCCGTAGGCGGCCAGTTGTATACCCGTCAGGACGATTTCCTTGGTGCCACCCCGGACTAAAGCGGCGGCCTTGCCCAGGATTTCCTCCGTGGGGGTGCTCACAACGCCGCCCCGGGCATAGGGCACGATGCAGTACGCGCAAAAGCGGTCACAGCCGTCCTGTACCTTTAAGAAGGCGCGGGTTTTACCCGGCTGGGGCGAAGCCGTACCCGAAGGTAGCGCATTCCACGCGCCCAACGCCCCAAGCAAATCCTCGGGCTTGCGGGCGTCGAACACAAAGTCCACCTCGCCAAGGGTCTGCATCTCCCCGGAAAGGCGCGCACCACAGCCGCACACCGCCACGAAAGCCTTGGGGTTCATGCGGCGCGCACGCCGTATCATTTGCAGGGATTTCCTATCCACGGTCTTCGTCACGGTGCAGGTATTCACAATGTATATATCCGCTGTATGGGAAGGGCCAAAGGCCACCGGGACATACCCCGCCTCCCCCAACCGGGCGCACAGGGCGTCGGCGTCGCATTGGTTTACTTTACAGCCCAAAGTGCGTACCGCGAAGGTAGCCGCCATAGGCTAGTCCGCCGCCTCCATTATCGTGCGCAATTGCTCCACCAGCAAATCCTGCTCGGGCAGTTCGCCGGTGGTGGCGATGAGATAAATGTTGCCGGGCTGGCATCCCGCCTGGGTCAATACCTTCACCGCCCGCTCCCGGTTTTGCTCCGAGGGCTGCCTTCCGGTAAGCAACAGATGCACCTTCGTACCCGACACATCCACGTTGCGTATAAAATACTTCAAGGGCCCCGCCATCTCCCCCGCCCAAATGGGCCCGCAAAGGTAAATCTCGCCGGGCACCGCCTTGGGCATATTCCCCACGGGGCACCCCTTCGCGGAAATTACCGACTTAATCGCCCTAAAGGCAAAACGAAGGCCCGTATCATTATTAATATCCGCGTCAAGGCCATACAAATCCAAGCCCGTGATTTCATGGAGGGCTTGGGCCGCGACTTGGGTTTTCCGGGTGCGGGTATAGTAGAAAATCATACACGGATTCGTCCTTCACAGACAAAGTAAATGACAGCCTGACGCCAGTGTAGCACAAGCCCCCAATAATGGCAAATATTTCTATCCCCGCGAAAGGGGGTGGGAAAATACGTGCCCGCCATTCAAAGCCCGTAGATATTTGCCTTTCTCAAGCGTTTAAAGACTTCCATACCCTGCGCTGACAGCATACGCTCCTGCACTTTAATCCTGAGTGCATCACCTATGAGCAAATCTACGGTTGTCATAAAGCGCGCCGGACTGTTGGGGAATAAATTGGGCACCCAGTCTTTTATACCCAAGTGCATGGCTTCGATTGTCTGATAATGGGAACACCATGAGGAATTGACAATAATCATCACATCGCTGTTTACAGCCTGTATTTCTTTGATTGCTTTTATAACGTCAAATTCCTCCGGGTGAAAATCCAACACGACAAAATCGGGATTTATTTCCTTGAATTTTTCTATGGCTTTTTCAACCGTGTCCGCTTCTCCCGCCACTGTATATCCGCACAAGGCAAGCACCTCTCTTTGCGTGTGGCGCAGAAGGTTATCATGGCTGGCCAATAAAATTTTCAACTCAGCAGTCATTATTAAAATATCTGCCGCGACCACTCCCGGTAATGCTCCGCCATGGCCATATCGCTACCCATGACGTGGTTGGTGAGCCAGTTAATGAGCACCTCGTGGATGAATTTGCTCAGGTGCTGGGTTTCCGGGTGGTCCTCCAGCTCGCCCAGGGCGTAGCCGCCATTGTCGAAGTCCTCTTTCCACTGTACGGCCACACCCAGGAAGTCTTTATGCTCTTTCTTATGCTTTTCTATATCGGGATACTGGGATTCCTCCATCAGGGCCTCTTCCCGGGCAAAGTGATTTACCACATATTCCGACAGGAAGATGATGGCGGTTTCGTTTTTCTCTTTATTTTTTACCCTAGACGAAACAAGCATATTTTCTACCAGGTTAAATATCTCCCTATGGTCGTTGTCCACAGCCTCATTGCCTGTTTCGTAATCCGGCTTCCAAAGTCTCACAATCGTTTCTCCTCCACTATTAAGTTGTTGGTCCAGCATATGCATAAATTCCTTTATATCCACCGGCTTGCCCAGGTGGGCATTCATACCGGCCATCAGGCATCTGTTTATGTCCTCGTTGAAGACATGGGCCGTCATGGCCACGATGGGAATTGTCCTTGCCTTGGGCACATTCAGCTTTCGGATAAGCCTTGTGGCTTGGAGTCCGTCCATTTCGGGCATTTGCACATCCATGAGAATCATGTCGCATTCCCTGTGGGTGGCTTCAAACAGCGCGATTGCCTCTTTTCCGCTGCTTGCCTGAAGCACCCGGATATTTACCGACTCCAGTATAGAGGTGGTGATTTCCAGATTGAGCTTTATATCATCCACCACCATGACGGTCCTGCCCCCATAGTCCCGGGTGCCGTCATCGTCATCGGTGGTGCTGATATGCCCGCTCCCGTCGGAGACGAGCAAGCTCACGATAAATATGAAGGTGGTGCCTATATCCTTTTCGCTTATCACGGTGATTTCGCCGTCCATCAAATCCAGTATGCGCTTGGTGATGGACAGACCCAGGCCGCTTCCGCCGTATTTGCGGGATATGCCCGCCTCCGCCTGCCGGAAGGTGTCGAAGATATGGGTCTGCTCCTCCGGCGTCATGCCGATGCCGTTATCCTTTACCGTGGTTTTCAAAGTACAGCGCGCGCTGTCCTGGTACAAAACCTCCGTAGCCATGGAAATTTCGCCCTCGTCGGGGGAAAACTTGGAGGCATTGGAGAGTAAATTTATCATCACCTGGGCAAGGCAATGGTCGTCGCCGTGCAAGGTGGTGGGTACATCGGGGCTGATGTCCACATCAAATTTCTGGTTTTTCTTCTGCATACCCACCGCGACCACGCTTACCACCCGGTCGATGAGCTGGGAAAAGCTGAAATGGATGGGCGAGAGCACCGCCATCCCCGATTCTATCCTGGAGATGTCCAGCACATCGTTGATAATGGAAAGCAAAAAGGACGACGCACTGGAAATCTTTTCGAAGGCGTCGTCCTTGCCGGTCATACGCCTGTCGTTGCGCCCGATGTGGGCCATGCCGATAATGGCGTTGAGCGGGGTGCGGATTTCGTGGCTCATATTCGACAAAAAAGCACTTTTGGCCAAATTGGCCGCAAGCGCGTATTCTCTGGAGCGTTTCAAATCGGTAATATCGTAGAAGAGGAGCATCGTCCCGTCCGGCTCGCCCACCTTGCCGGTCATGGGTACGATTAGACCCGCGTAGTAGAAGGTCTCCCGCCCGAAGGAGAAGGCGACTTCCACCTCGGCGGCTTCTTTTTTTTGGCGCACGTCCTTCATGGCCACCAATAACGCTTCGTGGCTTTCCGCGTCGATGAAGGTCCGTATCACTTCGGTAATCTTGCGCCCTTGCAGGAACTCACTGCTGACGATACCCGCCTTTTTCACAAAAAACTCCGTGCAAAATTCAATCCGCCCGGTTTGACCCAGGAAAAAAATGATATTGGGTGAGTTCTCCAGCAACAACAGCAGGTAACGCCCCCGCTCGCGATGCAAAAACGCCCGCGTCTTCTCCTGGTTCAATACAGAGGCATAGGCCGACCGCTCCCGGCTGGCGATGGTTTTGAGCTGGGTCACTTCCCGGGCCAGCTTGCGGTTTTCCTTTTCCAGGGCGGCGATTTGTTTATCCTTGGACATTACAGCACACACGCGCAGAAGGTATAATTATGGAACCGGTTGTGCATTTTCCCTTCCGCGTCCTTCATGGGGCAGGCTTCCCCGCCGGAATAGCCCATGGCGTAGGGCAGACCGCTTTCTTTTAGCGTTTCGTATATCAGGCGCATTTCGCCTTCCTGGTCGGGTATCATCATCACACCCCGGGATACGCAGGGTAATATCACGGTGGCGTTACGGTTTTCCATGGCCAGCAATTCCGCCAGCCCTTCCCGGCAGGACTCGATAATGGTGGTGGCGTCGATACCGCCCACGGATACCGCCGCGCCCTGGGGTATCTCGCCCCCCATCAGAAACGCGCCGTCCTCCGTCACCTCGAAAATGGCAAGGGCCACGGGCTTTTGCGTACCCTCCCGGTATATCAGCAAGGGCGTTGCCCGCAGGTTCTCCGTAGTTACCTCTACATTCAGGTGCTTGAAGTATTCCATGGCCGACATATCGTTGACTTCCATAAGAACCGCCCCGTCGCTTTTGGTTATGATGCCCCGGGTGTTGGAAATTATGTTCTCGGGCAAATTGGCAACGACGTACCGGGGGGTTACGGGCCCGCACAGGCTCAGCATGGCCATGGAGGACTCGTGGGCGACTCCGTTGCACATCACGCCCAGCCGGCTTTGAATCACATCTATACTGGTGGGAAGGGCACCCCAAAGCTCCGCGCCGTTGCAAGCCTTGTCCGCCGCGTCAAGCAATTCGTACCCCGCCACATCCTTGACAAAGGGCATAAACACAAAGATGAGGGAGGGCTCCCCATCCGCGCTTATGCCCTTATACAATTCTTCTATTTTATCCCTGTGGTTACTGCTGTTGATATCATGCACCATGCCCGCCTTAAAGCGCACTTCGTCGCTGGTGAGCACGGTCAGCGTCAAGTCAAAGAATCCGTAGCCCTGCAAATCCGCGGTTCCCATGGAGGTCATGCCGATTACGTCAAAGGGCAACGTCTCACACAATGCCTGTACCATGCCACTTTCAAGAAACTCCATACAACAGAAGATAATGCCCCCGGAATACTTCTTCAACGATGAAAAATCAATCTGACTTTCTATCTCGGCTATGGCTTCGTCAAAAGTATCCACCTCTGATGTCCGCGCCGTGAACATTTCCACCATGAAACCCGCTCCCCCAATACCAAAAAAGTCGGATGCCACACTAACATAACACACAAAAAAGGGGTTTACAAGGGTTATCCACGAAATGAGGCGAAAAATAAATTTTTATTCGGCTATAAAGGCCATAAATACCTGGTTGGCCAAGTCCGTACCCAGGGGCGTGAGGAAGAGGCGGTTCTTTTCCCGGGCAAGCAAGCCGCCGGCGATGTGCTTTTGCACCTGCGCGCCGTAGCAGTCACGGATATTTTTGCCGAAGGCGGCGCGAAATTCTTCTTCGTCCACGCCCCGGGTCAGGCGTAGCCCCAGTATGAGGGTCTCGGCCATGGCCTCGGCGGGGGTGAGGGGGGTAATATCCTCGCGGCACCCGCCCTCCAGTTTATGCTTCCACGCGTGCAAATATTTCCCCATATCCTCCGTATTGTGCCAGCGGGTACCGCCGCCTTCCGCGCTCCCCTCAAAGGAATGCGCCCCCAGGCCGAAGCCGCGATAGGGGCGGCGTTTCCAGGTATTCACATTGTGGCGGCTCTCCCGACCGGGCAGGGCATAGTTCGAGATTTCGTACCGCCTGTAGCCCGCCCGCTCCAGTAGCGCGTTGGCGTCCCGGTACATAGCGCGGTCGGCCTCATCATCGGGCAATGTGACCGCCCCCGCCTCCAACCAATCCCACAGGGGCGTACCCTGGGCGGGGGTCAGGCTATAGGCCGAAATATGCTCCGGCCGCAACGCGATGAGCCCTTCGAGGCTCTCCCGCCACATATCCATGGTCTGCCCCGGCAAAGAGAACATCAAATCCACGTTGATATTGTCAAACCCCGCGTCCCGCGCCGCCCGAAAGGTCTGCATAAAATCCCCGGCGGTGTGGGCCCTTTGTATGCGGGCAAGCAAAAAGTCCTGCCATGCCTGTAATCCGATGGAGAGCCGGTTCACTCCGACGGCCTTCAGCGCGGCAACCGGCAACGGATTGCTACCGGTTGAAATATTACCGGGGTTCATTTCCACGGTGATTTCCGCGCCGGGGGCAAGGCGAAACCGCCTCGCTCCGGCAATAATTTCGCACAAAAAAGAGGCGGGCAACGCCGTGGGCGTACCCCCTCCTATATATACCGTGTCAATGACGCAACCGCCCATGTCCCCCCTCCGGGCGGCCTCCAGCTCGGCCAGGAGGGCTTGGGTGTAGTCGGCCATTAAAACTTCTCTGGTCGCATTGTCTGCTTTATCCGCGAAGGACAAAAAATCACAATAGGCACACTTGCTCCGGCAGAAGGGAATGTGGATGTAAATCATAACAAGCTAGGCAATTTTCATCCCATCCCCTTCGGCATACTTGTAAATCAGGTGCGCGTTGCTTGCTACACCTGCTTAAACTCTTCCGCTACGCTTAGGAATAAATCAACAATATCGGGGTCAAATTGCTTGCCTTTTTCTTCCGTAATAATTTCCACCGCTTTTTCGTGGGGCAGGGCTTCCTTGTAAGGACGGGTGGAAACCAGCGCATCGTACACGTCGGCGATAGCCATTACGCGCCCATGGAAGGGGATTTCCTTTTCCTTTAAATTGCGTGGGTAGCCTTTGCCGTCCCACCGCTCGTGGTGGCTGCCCGCAAATAATTTTGCGTTATCAAAGATGGCTTCCTTGCCCGAGTTTGCGATAACGTCGTCTATAATGCTTTCGCCCTGTATGGAATGTTTTTTCATTTCTTCGTATTCCTCGGGGGTAAATTTGCCGGGTTTATTTAAAATTAAGTCGGAAACGGAAATTTTGCCAATGTCATGCAAGCGGGATGCCGTTACCACGGTTTCAATGTCCCAATCCTTTACCTCGTCTTTAAATCGGGGGCTTGCTTTCATGGCGTTGATAAGAATTTCCATATATTTTGAGGTTTGGTCTATATGCAAGCCCGTGATTTTGTCCCGTTTTTCCACAAGGCTGGATAGCACATGCGCCGCACTATGCTGTACACGAATCAGATGGTCGGTACGCTCTTGTAGCGTATTTGCCTGTGTCTGTAAGGAACGCGCCGCGTTAAGCAAGCGCAGTTGCATTTCTACCCGCAATTTTACAATGGTGGGGTTAAAGGGCTTCGAGATAAAGTCCGATGCGCCCATGGACAAACCGCGCTCTTCGGCTTCCACATTGTCTAAGCCTGTGATAAATACGACGATAATTTCTTTTGTTTTGTCGGTGCTTTTTAATTTTTGTAATACATCAAAGCCATCCATTTCCGGCATGATGATGTCCAACAAAATAATGTCGGGGACAAATTCCTCGGCGGTTTCCAGCGCATCCTCCCCGTCACAGGATGCATACACCGTGTACAACGGCCCCAATATGTTGCGCAATACCGTAATGTTTGACCGTTCGTCATCCACAATTAACACACTATTTTTTTTCTCCATCTTGCGCCTCCATGATTAGGGATTGAAAACTATATTTATTGCGCCCGCTTTGTTTGGACTGGTATAACATTTCGTCGGCTTTTTGTACATAATTTTCCAGCGTTAGGGTGTGCAAGGCAATCGCTGTGGTAAATCCAATGGAAAAGGTTACGTATTTTGCCACATCGCTAGACGCATGGGGAATATTACTTTCGCGGATGCGCGACATAATGCGGTCGGCAACAATACACGCGCCATTTTCATTGGTGTTGGGCAATACCACCACAAATTCTTCCCCGCCGTAACGCGCCACAAAGTCGTCTGCACGGGGTACGGCTTTGCTTAGCACCTCGGCAACCACTTTCAAGCATTTGTCCCCGCTAATATGCCCGTAGGTATCGTTAAACTTTTTAAAGAAGTCGATATCAATCATCATAATAGTGAGGGGGCTGTTGGTGCGCGACAGGGAAGCAATGATACGGGGTACAGATTCATCAAAATAACGGCGGTTGTAAATACCTGTAAGCCCGTCATAGAATATTTTTTCATTCTCCTCTTCCAATTCGCGCACGCGTGTCATGTCGCGCAAAATCATACCAAGGCTATTTACATCCCGTTGGAAAATAGATACAAACAAAATGCGTTTAATGCCGTCCTTGCATATGAAGTTCATTTCAAATTGCACCGACTCGCCCTGCATGGCCTTGGGAATATATTTTTCCGTAAGCTTTTCCAAGCGTTCGTCTTGGAAAAGGATGCCCAAGCCGTTGGTAATTAGCTCGCTTTTGGTATAACCCGTTACGGTTTCCAGCGCGGGGTTGGTGTATTCTACTACCCCTGTTTCGGAAATGGACATAATTAAATCGGGGGTTTTTTCTACGATAGAGAATTGCCGTTCCATGGCATCGCGTTCAAAAACCCCTGCAAAAATGTCGGCAATCAAAACAGAAAGGTTGTGTTCATTTTCGCTCCATTCCTTAACGCCGTCCTCTTTAGAAATGTCCAGCAATGCGTGTAGCTTGCCCTTTACAAAAATGGGCTTGGTAATATGCCGTTTATCGTCCTCTGGGTCTGCCGTTTCGCTCCGCAGGTTGCTCCTGTCGCCGTCTAATAGGTTTTTAACGATAGAAAAGATAGGCCCTTCCAGCCTTAATGTAGTCCCGATTTTCGATTTTTTTTCCAGCTCGGGTTTCAGCCATTCGCTTTGGCATATGAGCGCATCCTCATCGCTGTCGTATTTGTACAAGAGAATTTGCGCAACGTCCATAAACATACCCACACCGCGCAAGGTTTTGGCGAAAACGGTGTCTATATACGCGTCCGATAAAAAGTCGTGGGAAATTTTTGTCATTAAAACCTGCTGGCGGAACTGTATAATCAGTTTAATTTGGTTATGCACCCGCAGCTTAACAATGGCAGAAACAAAGGGCTTGGCAATATAATCCGCCGCGCCTAGTGTTAAGCCCTTTTCTTCGGCTTCCGCTTTATCTAATCCCGTAATAAAAATAACGGGGATGTTCTTTGTTTTTTCTGATTTTTTGAGGGTCTTAATTACGTCGTACCCGTCCATGCCCGGCATAATAATGTCCAGCAAAATAACATCGGGCAGGAATTTGTTTGCCGTTTCTATCGCATCCTCTCCGTCGCCTGCGGCGTAAACGGTATAATCCGCGCTTAGTATACTGCGCAGTACGCTAATATTAAGTCGCTCGTCGTCTACAATTAAGATACTATGCTTTTTTTTACTCACCTGTAGCCATCTCCCATGTCTTTTTTACGTTCTCTAATTCTTCCAATGCTTGGTTAAATTTAAAGCGTTCTATCAACGAAACCAGCATTTCCACATTAGGAATGGTCCTTACCTCGTCCAGCATTTCCTCGCAGTCGGGGTTGCGGTTAAGCAGGAGTGGCTCCAGCTTGGCTATAATGGCTTGTATTTCCGTTTTGTCGGTGCGTTTAATGGTATCCCTTGCATTAAATTCATCCAGCAACGGCAATAATTTGTTAATCGTGTTATCCAGTGCCTCTTTAAAGGCCGCCAGCTCCGTCTCATCCATGCGGTATTGATTGTTTTTCAATTTTGCTTCTACGGCTAACGAAGCGGCTTGCAATTCCTTTTCCCCAATTTGCCCCGACAAGCCCTTTAGCGTATGCGCCAAACGGTGGGCGGATTTAATATCGCCCTTGCCAATGGATGACATAAGGCTATTATACGCGTCTTGGTAGTCTTTAACAAAATTGATTTTTAATTGGCTCAGCAATTTTTCCTCGTCGGCCTTTTGTTTTTCTTTGTCCAAGGCGGAGTAGCTGTCCACTTGCAGGTGCTGGATTAAACAATTCCATAATTCCTGCGTGGTGTAGGGCTTGCCCAATGCATCTGACATACCGCTAATCTTATATAAATCCAAATCGCTGGGCATTACGTTGGCGGTAAGGGCAACAATGGGCGTTTTTATATCAAATTCCAGAATTTTTGCCACGGCCTTTAACCCGTCCATTACAGGCATTTGAATGTCCATAAAGATAAGGTCAAACAATTTTTTACCGCTCTTTACGCGGTCGGAAACGATGTCTACCCCTTCCTTGCCGTTGTTTGCGATAACGGTCTTTAACCCAACCCGCGCTAGGTGGTCGCAGATTACTTGCTGGTTTAAATGATTATCCTCGCAAATCAATACCTCGCCATGGAAGTTGGGTTTTTCCAAATCGCCGGTAACAAAGTGCTTGCTCTCGCCAATGGCTAAATCAAGGGTTATTTCAAAGCCGAAGGAACTACCTACATCCAGCGTACTTTCTACCTCTAGCCTGCCACCCATCAATTCCACAATGGTTTTGGTAATGGAAAGTCCAAGCCCCGTACCGCCAAACTTGCGGGTAGAGCTGTTGTCTTCTTGGTTAAAGGGTTCGTATATATGGGAAATTTGGGTGGGGCTAATGCCTATACCACTGTCCTGCACCTTAAATGCAATGGTAACGGATTTGTCCGTTTCTTTCTTTGTAATGGCAGAAAAGCGAATACTGCCGCTGTCGGTAAACTTGGCGGCATTGGAAAGTAAATTCATTAAGGCTTGGCGCAAACGGGCGGGGTCGCCCAGCACCTTTTTGCCTACGACGGTGGTCGTCTCCCATGAAAGGGTAATGTTTTTATTTTCGATACTGCCTACGGTTTTTGTACGGCAAAAATCCAATATTTCGGTGAAATAGAAGGGGGATTGCACCAAAACAATCTTGCCCAACTCGATAACGGAAATGTCCAGTATATCGTTGATAATATTTAATAACCAGCCCGCGCTTTCGGAAATGTTTGACAAATACCCCTTTACCTTGTCGGGCAAGTCCTCTAATTGGGACAGCTCCGAAAAGCCGATAATGCTGTTTAGCGGGGTGCGTGTTTCGTGGCTCATGTTGGCAATAAATACGGACTTTGTACGGTTGGCGGCTTCCGCCACTTCTAACGCGGTGCGTAGCTTGTCGTTAGATTGTGCCAGCTCTTGGGTGCGCTCGTCTACCAGCCCGGTTAAATTTTCGTTGAGCTTTTTTAGCTCCCGTTTTTGCATAATCAGCGATAAGTGTAGCTCCAGCCGTTTTAATAACAAGGGGGGTGAAAAGGGAACGGTAATATAGTCTATCGCGCCCAGCGACAAGCCGTATAATTCCGCCGCCGCATCGGTACGTGCGGTAAGGAATACCACGGGGACATCTATCAAGGACTCGGTCATTTGAATGTGCTGCAAGGTTTCGTAGCCGTCCATTTCGGGCATTTCTACGTCTAGGATGATAATGTCGGGGGTTTCGGTCGCCAGCATTTCCAACGCCTCCTTGCCCGAAGAAGCGGTGGTTACATCGTAGGCTCCCGCAATGGCGCGTTTTACCATTTCCCGCTTCATCATACTGTCGTCGATGATAAATATTTTTTGCTTACTCATGAATGCCCCACCTTTTTTTAATGTTTGATAACTCTTGCGCTGCCTGCCTAAACTTAAAGTTTTCTATCATTTTTACCAGAATTTCAGAATCGGGGATGGTGCGTATCTCGGGTATCATGTCTTCACAGTCGGGGTTTTTGTTGGCGATGAGGGGTTCTAACTTATCAAGTATAGCTTTAATTGCTTGCGGGTCGTCAAGTAAGGTGAATACATCTTCGTTTGCCTCGTCCAGCAATGGGGCAAGCTTATCCAATACATGCGATAAGTCCAAACGGAAGCGGGTGAGCATACCTTTTTGCAATAAATTATTACCGCCTTCCAATTTTTCTTCCAGTGCGGCGGCGGTTTCCTGTAGCTTGGTTTCATGTATTTGCCCCGCGTTGCTTTTAATGGTATGCGCCATGCGGTGGGCGAGCTTAATATCGTTGCTGTTTAAGGCGTCTTCGATTGTCTTGAAGGTATTTTGGTTATCTTTAACGAAATTTAAACGCAAATGCTTGAGCATTTTTTGCTCTTCGGCGGAGTGCTGGTCCTTTGCAATGGTGGAATAGCTGAGTACGGGCAAATATTTGACCAAGCAACTCCATAATTCCTGCGTGGTAAAGGGCTTGCATACAAAGCTGCGCATACCGCTTTGGGTATATTCCTCGGGCATTTTGCGTATTGCGCTTGCCGTAAGTGCTACAATGGGGGTGGTTACGCCTAAATTGGTAATGTATTTGGCGGCTTCCATCCCGTCCATGATGGGCAGGTAAATGTCCATAAAAATTAAATCGAAGGGCTTGTCGCCGTCCTTGATGCGGTCTTCTATAATTTGTACCCCTTCTTTGCCGTTGCTGGCGACTACGGTGGTGAGCCCTACCTTTGCAAGGTTTTCGCAGATGACGATTTGGTTTAGCTCATTGTCCTCGCATACCAATATTTCGCCGTTAAAATTGGGCTTTTCGATAATATCGTTTTGGGTAAGCATGGCAATTGCCGTGGCTTCGTCAATTAAATCGAAGGTAAGGGTAAAGCTGAAGGTTGTACCTACGCCAATTTTACTTTTTACAACCAAATCGCCGCCCATTACATTGACAATATTTTTGGTAATGGTAAGCCCTAACCCCGTACCGCCAAACTTGCGGGAAATGCTATTGTCGGCTTGCATAAAGGGTTCAAAAATCCGCTCCATTTGCTCGTCGGTCATGCCCATGCCTGTGTCCTTTACTTCAAAGTAAAAGGTGGCGCGGTTATTTTCAATCCCCTTTAAGGTTGCCAGCATACTTACACTGCCCGTTGCGGTAAATTTAACGGCGTTGGAAAGCAAATTGGTAAAAATTTGGCGCAAACGGGCAGAATCCCCCAGCATAAACTTGCTGGGTATTTTTTCCGCATTGCAAACCAGCGATACGCCCTTATCATTGGCGCGGTGGATTAGCCCTGCCTGACAATGGAAAAATAAATCGGACAAATTAAAGGGAACACTTTCCAACTCCACAGAGCCCGACTCTATTTTAGATATGTCCAGTAAATCGTTTATTATGTTAAGCAACCAATTTGCGCTTTCGCGTATATTATGTATATATTCCCTCGCCTTGGCTTGAATATTATAATCCAGCGCAAGCTCAGAAAAGCCCAGTATACTGTTCATGGGCGTGCGTATTTCGTGGCTCATGTTTGCCAAAAAAATAGTCTTGGCTTTGTTTGCCGCTTCCGCCGCATCACAATCGGCTTGCAATGCTTCCAGCCGTTGCTCCAGCAGGTTGATGTGTTGGTTCGCTTTATGTACGTCGGTGTATGCATTTTTCATATTTTTACCGCCACTGGGTATAGACATAATGTAATAATGTAAAAATAACCGCGTGAATATAACACAGGTCGCTTGTTGTGTAAATGCACAAATATTCCCGGTTGTACAATGACCCTGAATGCATGTTTCGCCTTAGCATTCTTTGCATCGCCGGATATGACGACTACGCGGAAGCGGACAGCACCTGGGAGGCCATTGCCTCAAAAAAGGAAGGCGGCATGACCATAGCCTTTTGGGATGATATTGACAAAAACCGTGCCGTCGCCGCACGGTTTTTAACCAGATTGGGGTAAAGCCTAAATAATAATCAGGTTAAATTTCTCGTCATGCTTCTTAATATTACTCCTCATCCAGCTTCAGCACATTCATGAACGCCTGTTGGGGCACCTCGACGGAGCCGATTTGGCGCATTCTTTTTTTGCCCTCTTTCTGTTTTTCCAGCAATTTTTTCTTCCGGGTGATGTCGCCGCCATAGCACTTGGCGAGGACGTCCTTGCGCATGGCGCGGATGGTCTCCCGGGCGATGACTCGGCTGCCGATGCTGGCCTGGATGGGGATTTCGAACTGGTGGCGGGGGATTTCCTTTTTGAGCTTCTCGGCCATTTTGCGGCCCCGCTCGGCGGCGGTTTTGGCGTAGACGATGAAGGACAGGGCGTCCACAGGCTCGTGGTGGACCAAAATATCCAGCTTTACCAGGTCGGATTGCTTGTAGCCCGTTAATTCGTAGTCGAAGGACGCGTAGCCCCGGGAGCGGGATTTCAGCGTATCGAAGAAGTCGTAAATGATTTCATTGAGGGGCATTTCGTAGCGCAGGATGGCGCGGTTCGCGCTGGGGTATTCCATGCCCTCGTAGTTGCCCCGCCGCTCCTGACACAGCTCCATTACAGGGCCGATGTATTCCGGGGGAAGCATGATTTCCGCCCGGACGACGGGCTCCTCCATGAAGCTGATGCGGGAGGGGTCGGGCATGTCGTTGGGGTTTGAGAGGCTGATGATTTCGCCGTCGGTCATATGCACCCGGTAGATGACGCTGGGCGCGGTGGTTACTAAGTCGAGGTTATATTCGCGCTCCAGCCGCTCCTGGATAATTTCCAGGTGCAAAAGGCCCAAAAAGCCGCAACGGAAGCCGAAGCCCAAGGCCACGCTGGTTTCCGGCTCGAAGTGCAGTGCCGCGTCGTTGAGCTGGAGCTTTTCCAGGGCGTCGCGCAGGTCGGTGTATTTCGCGCCGTCGGCGGGGAACACACCGCAATACACCATGGGGTTGGCGGTCTTGTAGCCGGGGAAGGGCGCGTCTGTGGGGCGTGCGGCCTCGGTTACGGTGTCGCCGATTTGGGTGTCGCGCACATTTTTGATGCTGGCGGTGATATAGCCCACCTCGCCGGCGGCGAGACCCTCGCCGGGCAGAAATTTCCCCGGCCCGAAGTACCCCGTTTCCACGATTTCGAATTGCTTCCCCGTGGCCATGAACAACGCCTTCGTCCCCTTTGAAATACGCCCGTTGAATACCCGGATAAACACGATGACGCCCTTATAGGCATCGTACTTCGAGTCGAAAATCAACGCCTTCAAGGGCGCGGCGGGGTCTCCCTGGGGCGGGGGAATCTGCGCCACAATGCTTTTGAAAACCTGCTCGATGTTCAGCTTCGTCTTGGCGGAAATAAGGGGCGCGTTTTCCGTGTCCAGCCCGATGACTTCCTCTATGTCGGCCTTGGTGCGCTCCGGGTCGGCGGCCACCAAGTCAATTTTATTGATAACCGGCACAATTTCCAGGTTATTGTCCATGGCCAGATACACATTGGCCAAAGTCTGGGCCTCGATGCCCTGGGCCGCGTCCACAATGAGCAAGGCCCCCTCGCAGGCCGCCAGGGAACGGCTCACCTCATAGGTGAAATCCACATGGCCGGGGGTGTCAATTAAATTCAGGATATATTCCCCGCCCTCGGGGGCGCGGTACACCAGGCGCACACTCTGCGCCTTAATCGTAATGCCCCGCTCCCTTTCGAGGTCCATATTGTCCAGCACCTGCTCGGTCATTTCCCGCTGGGTCAGCACCCCGGCCAGTTCAATCAAACGGTCGGCCAAGGTGGACTTGCCGTGGTCGATATGGGCGATGATGCAGAAATTGCGTATATGAATCATAGCGTTCTCCTTCAAAACTGCGTAATTATTTCCATAGCCAGAAAAAACAGCAACAAAAACAGCCCGAAGCTGGCGAGCATAATAAGAAATTTTAGTATTTTTAATATGATGTGCAGTCGCTTGTTCCGCGCTTTTTCCTTGGCTACGTTGTTCAAGCCCTTTTTGGCCTTTTCCAGGTCAAAGCCATCCTCAAAGAAGCGGGTGGGCTTTGCGTCTTTCTTTGGCATGGTATCACTCCCGGCAATTACTACGGCGATTACTATACCATATTATTCCCAAACTTGCGCAAAATAAGGGTTCGCAGTAAAATCGGCGGCAAATGAAAACCTACGCCCTTTTGCACCACCCCATGCACCAGCGCATCTACAAGAACGCGGCGGCGCGGATGGCCCTGGCCGAGCTGGCGGCCCTGTTCCCCTGTGCCGCGCCGCGCCCGGAGGTCATCGGCGGCGTGGACTACATGGCCTTTGACCGGGCCGGGCCCCTCACAACGGAGGAAATCCGCGTCCTCTCCCGGGCGTCCTTCACCTGTGCCATGTTCGAATACCAGAAAGCGGAGGCCCCCGCCCCGCCGTACCTTATCCCCCTGGAGAAAAGCCCCGGCTACTTCATGGACGAGAGCCTGTCCGCCTTGCTCAAATACACCGGAAAAACCAACGAGCTTTTCACCCGCCTTATGCTACACCTCGCCACGGAGGCGGCCCAGCCCCCCCTCCGCATCCTGGACCCCCTGGCCGGAAAGGGCACCACCTTGTTCGAAGCCCTCATCCACGGCCACCACGCCCATGGGGTGGAAATCGACCCCAGATACCCCGCCGAAGCCCACCAGTATCTGAAAAAATTCCTGGAGCTGGCCCGCTACAAGCATACCGCCCACAAGGATAAAGTCCATTCCGCCACCCGCCACAAGCTTACCCTGGCCCGCCACAAGGACGCCGCCCGCACCGGCGATACCCGCCACTTTGAAATCATCCAGGGCGATACCCGCCAGGCACCCCTTTTCTACAAGAAGCATTTTTTCGATGCCATTGTGGCGGATTTGCCCTATGGCGTACAGCACGCCAGCAAGGACAAAAAGCAACCCCATGGCGGCGGCTTTACCCGGAACGCGCTGGGGCTACTGAAAGAAGCTCTACCCGGCTGGCTTGGGGTGCTCAAACCGGGGGGCACCATGGTGCTGGCGTGGAATCTCTTCCTCATCCCACGGGAGGAAATGGAGGGCCTGCTCACCGCCCACGGCCTCTCCCTCCCCGAAACACCGGACTTCTCCCACCGGGTGGACCAAGCCATCCAGCGGGACGTAATTAAAGCGTGTCTTACGTCGGCTTTATCGCCGCTACCCGGTCTGTCAAGGGGGGGTGGGAATGCTCCATCATAACCACGAAGGGATGGGGGGTAAGGTTCCCGAAGCTCTCCCGGTAGAGGGTCTTCAGGGCGGAAACCGCCACCCCTTCCCCGGCCAGCTCCTTGCTGAAGCCGTCGGCCTCGTATTCGAACCGGCGGGACACGATGTTAGCGGGGATACTCAGCACCAGCATCAGGGGCGAAACCAGTATAAACAATACATATAAGCCAAAGGCCGTATTCGCCCCGGCGAAGCCGAAGGCCATGGATATCTCGGGCATCGTCACCACGAAAAACGCCGCCAGCAATACCAGCCCCATGGCCAGCAAGCTCAGGGGGGCGCGCTTGAGGATGTGCTGGCGTTTCGCGTGGCCGATTTCGTGGGCCAGCACGGAGATAACTTCGTCCTCGGTCATCTTTTCGATGAGGGTATCGAACAGGCCGATGGTCTTGGTCTTGCCGAAGCCCGAGGCAAAGGCGTTGAGCTTGGTGGAACGCTTCGACGCGTCCACCTTGTATATCCCCTTGAAGGTGAAGCCCGTGCGCTGGGCCAGGGCGTTCACCTTATCCCGCAGCGGCCCCTCCTCCAGGGGGGTCAGCTTATAAAATATCCGTAGCATGAAGGGCGAAATAAACATCATGAACAATTGGAACGCCAACAGCACAAAGAAAAACGCCAGAAATACCCAGTTCCCCATGGCGTTGTGCAACAGCAAAAATAAGGCCAGCAATCCGCCGCCAATCACCCCGCCAATGAGCAGATTCTTAAAGAAATCCACAATATAGGTCAAAGGCGTAGTCTTGTTAAAGCCATACCTTTCCTCGATAACAAAGGTCTCATAGATGCCCACCAGCTGGTCGATAACCGCCCCGGCCAGCATGGGCGCGCCCAAAATGAAAAACGCGCTAAGATACACATTGCCCGTATAGCCCGTAATAAATTCAAAGAGCCGGAAATGCACGTTGAACACCAATACCAGCAACGAAAACACCATGCCGATAATCCCGTCCACCACAGAGAACCCTATCCGCGCCATACTATACGCCTGATTCTTCCTGTAGCTCTCCTCATCGAAAACATCCCGCACATTGGCGGGCAAAGACGCGTTGCGGCGGGAATATGTCAAATACTTCAGAAAAAAACCGAACGCCGTAGTGGCAAGAAAAACAGCGATGATTGCAATGCGCATGGGAATGCCTCCTTATAAATAAGTTGTTTTGCACATGCGGTGGGGGAGCCCGCCGGGTGGGGCGGGAGGGTGCATTATAGCACACTTCCCAATCTTAGGTACGAATGTTATAATCAGGAAATACAGGATGGTTGTGGAGATTGGGGGCATACATGTACGCCAAAGGAGACAAAATTGTTTACCCGCCATATGGCGCAGGGGTCATCGACGACATTGAGGAAAAAGAGGTTGACGGGCAGTGGCTGACCTATTATGTGCTGTATATACCCGTGGGCAATTTGAAGATTATGATTTCGGCGGCCAAAGCCGGGAGCCTGGGCGTGCGTGAGATTTATCCCAAGGGCGAGATGCTGGGCGTGATACAGGGCGTATTGGACGAGCCCATCGTCATGTCGGACAACTGGAACCAGCGGTACAAGGATAATATGGAGCGCATCAAGTCGGGGAATTTGGCCGAAGTGGCTCTGGTGTACCGCAACCTCATGCTACGGGAGCGGGAGCGGGGGCTTTCCACGGCAGAGAAGAAAATGATGACCACCGCCAAGCAGATTATTTTGTCGGAGCTGATACTTTCCCAAGAGGTGGACAAGCCCGAGGCTGAAAAAATACTGGACACCACCTTCGGGTAAGGCCATGCATTTTGACGCCCATGTACACAGTGTGGTTTCACCCGATTCTGACATGGACCCCCGGGAAGCCATAGCCACTTTGGCGCGGATGGGGCTGGGCGTGATTTTTACCGAGCATTGCGACTTTGTGACGCAAACCGAGGGGCGGGATTTTTCCGCTACCGACGCGCCCCGGGTCGCGGGGGATTTTATTGTGGATTTTGACCGTTATCATGCCGAATACCCGCCTCTGCGGTCCAACAAGGTGCTGATGGGCTTGGAATTTTCCTTGAACGCCGCTTTTCTAGCGTTGAATATACACACCGCCCAAGGCGGCTATGATTTTATTTTGGGTGCGGTGCATACCGTTGACGGACTGGATTTATATTCCGAAGGCCACACCCAGGACGCGCAGACCCTCTGCCGCCGCTACTTGACCTATGCACGGGAAATGGTTGAGCTAAGCGGTTTTTTTGATTCTCTGGCCCATATCGACTATATCTGCCGGTACGCACCGGAGACGGCGGCCTGGCTCCGGTACGAACACTTCCCCCGGGAATTTGATTCCCTTTTGTCGGCGTTGGCACGCGGGGGCAAGGCCCTGGAGATTAATACCCACCGCTTCGGCGACAATATAATAGAGCGGGCGTTGTTTCCCATTTACGCACGCTTCGCCCAGCTGGGGGGGCGGCATGTCACCATCGGCTCCGACGCCCACCACCCGGCCAAACTGGGGCGGCATTACCGGCGGGCCTTGCGCTTCGCCCAGGAGGCAGGGCTCGCCCCCGTGTATTTCAAAGGACGCGAACGATATCTGTGCGAGAGGACGGGATAGGATGCTACGCAACATAACGCTACACATCACAGAGGATTATGCCGCCATGGGCCGCAAAGCGGCGGAGATTTTTGCCGGGGCGGTAAAGGAAAGCCCCGCCGGGGTCTTCGGCTTTGCCACGGGCTCCACCCCCGAGGGCCTGTACAAGGAGCTGGCGAAAATGCACGCAACCGGTACACGCTTCGACGGCATCACTACCTTTAACCTGGACGAATACCATCCGATACAACCCGGCAACACGCAAAGCTACCATTATTATATGAAGGAACGGGTCTTCGGCCCCCTGGGGATAAAGAACACCCATGTGCCCGACGGCGAGGCAACGGACCCCCTGGCCGAATGCGCCCGCTACGAGGCAAGGCTGACCGCCGCCGGGGAAATGGCTATGCAGATTTTGGGCATCGGCCACAACGGCCACATCGGCTTCAACGAGCCGGGGGAGGCGTTTGCCCGGCTGGCCAGCTATGTACCCTTGACACCCTCCACCATTGAAGCCAATGCGCGGCTTTTCGAAGACCCCGCCATGGTGCCCCGCCACGCCCTGACCATAGGCATCCACGCCATTATGATGGCGAAGCGGATTTTGCTCCTGGCCAGCGGCGCGGGGAAGGCGGATATCCTGGCCCGGGCCTTGCAGGGGCCCATTACACCCCAGGTGCCCGCGTCTATTTTGCAATTGCATCCCTGTGTCACCGTCGTGGCCGACCAGGCCGCCGCCGCCGGACTGTAGCCCATGCCCGCCCGCCCCGCCCCGCTCCCCGGTAAGCCCCAAGGCACGCCCTTTGTGAGACAGGCCGCCATCATCGCCATGTCCATGTTCATCGGGCGGTTGCTTGGCTTTGTGTACCGCCTGCCCCTCACGGGGCTCATTGGCGACGAGGGCAACGCCTGGTATACCACCAGCTACGCGGTGTATACCGTGGTGCTGATTATCGCGGCGGGGGCCTTGCCCACCTCCGTGTCAAAGTTGGTGGCGGAGCGTGTCGCTTTGGGGCAGTACCGCAACGCCCACGGCATCTTCCGTACCGCCATGACCTTCGCCACCCTTATCGGTGTGGCCGCGGGACTGGGGATGTGGTTCGGCGCGGGGTTCATTACCCGTGTACTCCATTCGCCCCAGTCCTTTTACGCCCTGCGTGCCTTGGCACCCACCATGCTCATACTGGGTGCCATCGGAGCCTTCCGGGGCTATTTCCTGGGTATGAAGAGCTCCTTGCCCGTGGCCATGTCCCAAACGGCGGAACAGCTATTCAACGTGGGCTTTTCCCTTTGGCTGGCCTTCCTTTTCTTCGACGCGGAACGTCTGCACCGCTCCGTGGCCGGGGCGGCGGCGGGTACGGGCATCGGCGCGCTGGTGGGCTTGCTGGTGCTCATTGGCCTGTATACGTTGGTGCAACGGGATTTCAACAAGCGCATGGTGAAGGATTTGAGTAAGCCCTTTGAAAGTGAACGCACCCATTTGAAAGTCCTTTTCGCAACCACCTGGCCCATTTTGCTGGGGCTGGGGCTGATACAGCTCAGCACGCCGCTGGATATCGGCATGGCCAACGCCCGGCTGGCCGCCACCGGGGCCTTTTCCACGGAGCAAATTGATATCCTGGTGGGGCAGTTTGGTATGAAATTTTTGGTGCTGACGGGGTTGCCCGTGGCCTTGGCCGCCGCCTTCAGCGTGGCGGTCATCCCCGAGATTTCGGCCTCCCATTCCTTGAAGGACAGGAAAAGCATCCGGGACAATATAAATACCGCCCTGCGGTTGGCCATGGTCATCGCCGTGCCCGCCGCCGTGGGGCTGGCGGTGATGGCCGACCCAATTTTGGCCCTATTATTCCCCTCCTTCCCCCAGGGGGGCATTTTGTTGCAATGGGGCGCGGCCAGCGTGGTCTTCATCGCCATTAACCAAATCCTTACCGGCTCTTTGCAAGGCATCGGCAAGGTGGGTATGCCGCTGGTGGCGGCCTTCTTCGGCTTGCTGGTGAAAATCCCCGTCAACTGGTTCCTGATGGGCGTACCCGGCATAAACGTGCTGGGTGCCGTAATCAGTACCAGCGTGTGCTTCATCGTGGCCGGTACCCTCAACGCCTTTTTCCTCTACCGTACCACGGGGATTGTCCCCCGCTTTTTCCAAGCCTTGGGCAAGCCCGTGGCGGCGGCAGCCATCATGGGCGTGGCCTGTATCGGCTTGCACCGGGGGCTGTCCGTGGTCATGCCCCAGGCGGCGGCGACGATACTCACCTTGGTGCTGGGCGTTTCTACCTATGTAGCGGCAATGATGCTCATACGCGGCTTCCGGGAAGGGGATATCGCGCTGTTGCCCTTGCCTAAAAAAATGCTCGCTTGGCTTACGGGGTAAGGGGCACCCTGCACGCCGCGCACATGCCAAAGAACGAAGTCATGCTCCGCTCCACGGCGAAGCCGTATTTTTTCTGGATGCGGGCGTAGGAATCCGCCGGGGCCTCCCCGCGCTCCGCGTCTATGTCATAGACCCCGCCGCAGACATCGCAAATAAAATGATGGTGGAAATCCGTGCCCCCATCGTAACGGGCCACATCGTTGGCCACGGCGATTTGCATAACAACCCCCTTTTCGGCAAGCTGTTTCAGATTACGGTACACCGTGGCCTTGCTGATGGCCGGGTGGCTTTTTTTTATTTCGGCGTGTAGCTCATCTACGGAGGGGTGGGCGTCAAATCGCTTCAAGGTATCCAAAATGATTTGCTTTTGTACGGTGTTGCGCTCACCCAAGGATATTCACCAATTCTTCCAGCCCCTTCTTGCCGAACAGGACGTCCCTGTCGTCGATAATCACCGCCGGCACGCTCATAATATCATATTGTTCCCGCAATGCCGGGAAATATTGCAAATCCACCATGGCGGCGGCAATGCCCCCATTGCGCAACGCGATGCGCTGGCAAGCCTGCACCAACTCGGGGCACATCGTACAGGACAAAGACACGCCGATTTTTAGGGTATGGGCGGGCAGATTTTTAATCCGCTGTGCCAGGGCGTCTTCCATGGCTTGCCCCGGCCCGGCCGCGTTATAAATGGCCAAAATAAAGGATTCCAGCTCATGTCCCCCCGGCACCCCGTGGAAGCTGACCCCGGTGAACGCCTCGTCCTTGTCCAGCAGAGCGATGACGGGATACAAAGACGTGGCCAGTTGCGCCTCCAGGGCGGGGTTCTCCCCTTTTTCGTATAGCCGCACCGGCATCCGCTCCGTGGCGGCGGCAAATTCGGCCAGGAATTTTCTCATTTCGGCGGACAGGCCGCAGTCGGGCTGTAGCACCGCGCATATATGCACCGTTTCCGCGCACCGCGCCATGACATGCTTTATCTGTGCCACCACCTGGGCATCCAGCAGAGGCTCCCCGGCGGAGGACGGCTCCGGCTCATAAGCCACGACAATGCCCGCCCGTGCCTTGGTGTCGGCGATGTATTTTTCTGCCGCTGTGGCGGCGATGGCCCCGTCTGCCGTGGCCGTCACCAGCTGCCTCAGCCGCTTGGGGCGGATGTCCCCGGCGGCATATACCCCCGGAATATCCGTCTGCATATCCTCGTCCGTGGGGATATAGCCCCATTTGTCCATGGCCACCTGCCCCTTGAAGGCTTCGCTTTCCGGCTCATAGCCCACGAAAATAAACACCCCGAAGGTACCCTCGTCTACGCTGTGCTCCCAGCTTTCCTGGGTCTGATTGTTCACGAAGCCCGCGCTTTTTACCACCCTTTCTCCCCGGACATAAACAATTTCGGTGTTGAATTTTACCTCGATTTTCTCATGGGCCAGCACCTTGTCCGCTATGGTTTGGGAGCAGGTGAAGGCCGGCTCCCGGGCGATAATAATTACCTTTCGGGCGAAGCGGGTCAGAAAGAGGGCCTCCTCGGCGGCGGCGAACCCCGCACCAATGACAAAAATATCCTTCCCCGCGAAAAATGCCCCGTCGCAGGTGGCGCAGTAGGCAATCCCCCGCCCGGCGAAGGCCGCCTCCCCTTCAAAGCCCAGCTTCCGGGGCTTGGCACCCGTGGCGATAACCACAGACACGGCGGTATAGATTTCCCCGTTTTCCATTTCTACGGTTTTTACGTCCCCGGCAAAATCCACCCGGCGCACCGCCCCGGTGGCGAAGGATACCGCTCCGGTGGTGAAGGTCACGCCAAAGCGCAGGGCTTGCTTTTTCATTGTTTCCGCCAGCTCCGCGCCGCTGGTGGATAACACCCCCGGATAGTTCACCACCTCTGCGGTAATCTTAATCTGCCCGCCGACGCCGGACTTCTCCAGCACCAAGGTCTTCAGCTTGGCGCGCCCGGCATAAATAGCGGTGCTGAGGCCCGCAGCCCCAGCACCGATAACGATTACATCATACATTGCCATTAAATTTTACCGATTAAGTCCAGGCCGGGCTTCAATGTCTCCGCGCCGGGGGTCCATTTGGCGGGGCAAACCTGGTCGCCGTGCTTGGCCACGAACTGTGCCGCCTGTACCTTGCGCAACAGCTCCGCCGAGTTGCGCCCGATGCCCAGGCTGTTTACCTCGTAGGCCACAATTTCGGCCTCGGGATTGACGATGAATGTCCCGCGCAGGGCCAGCCCCTCCTCGGGAATCAGCACTTCAAAGTCTTGGGAAATCTTGTGGGTGGGGTCCGCCAGCATGGGGTACCTGATTTTCTTAATCGTGTCGGACACATCATGCCACGCCTTGTGGGTGAAATGGGTGTCCGTGGAAACCGCATAAATTTCACAGCCAATCTTTTCGAACTCGGGATAAGTATCGGCCAAGTCGCCCAGCTCCGTGGGGCACACAAAGGTGAAATCCGCCGGATAAAATACAAACACCGACCACTTGCCCTTCAAATCCTCACTGCTCACTTCCTTGAAACCGCCGCCTACATAGGCTTGCGCCTTGAAATAGCCCACTTTTTTGCCAATTAATGACATGCACGTTCCTCCTTTGGATTTAATTGATATTCATTATCAATTGCAAACTAATCCTATCAGAGGAAATTTCCGTTGTCAAGGGGTGGGGTAGGAAATGTAAATTTATTTTACACGTATTGTTGGAGAACCCGCGGGGTGGGGAAAAGGGGGGTTGAATGGGCCGCGCTGGCACGGGAACGCTCATGAACGGCTCTGTGCGGCAAGTACTTGCGTTAGTCTCGCTCCGCGAGCCGAACGCCAAATACATAAGCCGCCCATTCGCCGCTCATTTCGCATTTCCGCGAGACGCGCTTGCCCATTCAACCCCCTTTACCCCACCCCGCTCCTTCCCCGCAGATATCTGGTGGGTGATTTATCCTTCACACTTCCCGCCCCTATAGTTCACGGGCATTCACGGGTAATGAAGGTTCCGTTATTGCTCTTGTTTGCGCTATGCCGCCCTGCACTCGCTACTGGTTTTTTGACAGTATTCTGCTTGCCAACAGGTAAATATTGCATGGGTTTATTATAACAGTTATTCGGCAAAGTATTGGGTGCAAGAAATGACCACCGAGGGATTTAGAATGGAACGGTGCATACAAGGCGCAAAAACTTTATCGTTACCCATGCAGATGTTAGGGGTAGACTTGCAAGCAAAGCGGGTAAATTACAATAACAATCAGATATTAAAATGGTGCTTGACGAATACAGGCATACAGACAGACCGCAACGGAAACATAGTACCAGTTAAGAACCAGCCACCCAAACAGCGCATAGACAGTACAGCTAGTTTGTTAAATGCCTATGTTGGACTGTATGAGCATTACGCAGAATACACGGCGGCATTATGATTATATTTCTTTTTTGGCGGGAAAGGGCGGGAACATATGCGGAACTTGAAAGATAAAAAAATAGTGCTATGCAGAAAAACAACGGTAAAAGATAGCGCGGGTTTTGCAGGCGAGATTTACAAGGCGATACATCCAGGTAAGTTATGGGCGTATGTACGGCAATTATCGGCGGGGGAGTTTTACGCTTCACAGGCATTACAGCAAAAAGAAGAAATGTTTTTTACCATAAATTGGCGTGATGATATAGACCCGCCGACAGCTTTTTTTGTATGCTACAAAGAAAAATTTTACAGTATTACGAGGGTTGACACGTTCGAGGGGTATAAAGAAGATTTGAAGCTATACGCGCTTTTTCTTGCTTCACAGTCAAAACCGGGGGAAATTATAGAGTGGCAGGGATGAAAACCCTGTCATTTTTTGTCTTGCATTTTGGGACAAGATTCCATATAGTAGTACAATGGTGAGGTTGTAAGCAAAATATGTTTACGCTTGATTGGGGGATAGTTCCAATGTTGACATTATTAGCAAGTGAAGTAGTGCCTACTCAAACACCACCCTCAAATATTGATGAATTAGTTGTTTTTGAAATAATAATTATACCTTTGATTATAAGTTTTATCGCAGTAATTACTTCTGTTATTACTGCGTATTTGTCATATAGATTTTCTAAAAAGAGTGGACATGATAAATTAATCTATGACGCTATTAAACGTCAACATGATTCGGTTGTTGTTCCTATTTATCAGAATTTGAAAAGCGATGATTCTTTTGAATCAATAATAATCAAAAATAATAGCATTGTAGATGATAATATCGCTATTCTATCCCCAGATTTTTTGCGAACATACAACAATGCGCGTGAAAAAACACAAATTATTTATACAAAAGCAGTCGAATTTATATATGACTATACCGCTGATATGCTTAAATATAATTCGCTCGATAAAGCTATAAATAAGGCGAATAAGTTTTTGAAAAAGGAAGAAAAATTAAAGATAAAAAGGATGCGAAAAGAAAGCAAAAACAGTAACAATTCTATTTTTGAATTGTTGTTTATTTTTGCTGACTTTATCACTAAGCCAGTTATCATTTTTATAGATTTTATATCAAAACCAATTTTTGGTTTTATAGATTTTATTGTCAAACCGTTAAATATTTATATTAGTGAAAAAGAAGCATACCAATTATCTTTACAAAAATTAATAATCAATAAATTAAATGATTCACTTGAATCTATTCCGGTTGAAGAGCCAACTATTAATGACATTATTAACACATACAATGATGAAAAGATTGAAAACAAAAAAACAATTAACAATATAAATCCCGAAAAGAAAAAAGAACTGTTTAATACAATCACTAAGACATCACTTGCGATTACAGATTTTTTACCTTTATTTCCACCTCTAGCTACATCATTGTCTTTAATAAATACCATGTCAAACATAGTGAACGAAAACAAAAAAAAGAACGAATGGATAAATGCCAAATATAGGATAGAGAATGAGGAACTTCAAAGCATATGGGGTAATTTGGTATCATCGGCAACAACTGACGAAAATTTAATACATCCAAGAATGATTGAAACTCTAAAAATAATGTCTAAGGATGACGCAATAATTTTTTTTGAAATTGTAGCACAGGGCGATAGTGTTACATATAAAGATAACATTGATAATAAAATTCTATTTTCATTGGAAAATCTTGAATATTTTGGTTTGATAAAGAAGTCTACAAACGAAAAATCAACAACGTATAAATTAACTCTTTTTGGAAAAAAATTGGCTGATACTATTTGTCCTGAAACCGCAACAGAAAAGCCATAAAATGATATGTTGTTATTCATATTCATTGAAGAGGGTAATATTGTCCGTTGAATTTGAGCGCGTTTTTGATGTGTTGTAGAATTAACCAGATGGACGTGCTTTTATCTTTATGTTTTTCTTATGCATTATCAGTGTCATACCGAGATTAAACAAAGTGTTTAAGAACAAGTAAAGATGAATAATTGGTGCAATTTCTCCCCACGAAGTACACATTTACCATTGAATAGCGACATAGTTTCCAGTAAAATAGCAGTACAGGCGGGGAGAGCATAGCTTATTTCCTTGGTTAATATCGTGTTTTTTCTAACCTTTACATAGTCAATGAATGGTACATGCACATTGGGTGCCCAAACATTCCATTCCCCCAAATGTACGGTTATGGTGTTGGGGATTTAATGGTGCATATAGAGCAATACGAAGATGCGTTGAAGCGTGGCGGCCTTGCTCAGAACAAACGAGGTATTAAGGGGGCTTGGAATAGAGCAAATTAAAATAACTGCTGAGAAAAGCTGAAGGTAAACAGAAGGAAGCCCCCCACCGTCAGAATGGTGATGGAAAGGATGGACCATTTTAGTTTGTCGGTTTTTCTGCGCATACGTAGGATATTGAAGACAAAGGCCGCCACACAGGCGAAGACCGATAGTACGAGCATGATATAGGCCAGTAGGATTAAAGCCGTGTTCCACACGGCGCGTTCCTCGCCGCCAAGGAGATGGGTGAGCAGATTGGCCTGGTCGGGGGCGGCAATGTCAATGACCAGCACGGCGGAAATGGAGAGTAGCCAGGAAATTACGCACAAAATCGTGGAGCCCTTCACCATCCAGTCCGGTTGCTTCCTGCGTTCGTGGGGATGGTCTCCTTTTTCATTCATTCCAATCCCTCCGGTTTCTTTTTCAACGTGACCGCCAGCGTCATCCAGGTTACTTCCTTCGCGCCGTGGGCCGTAAGGGTGCGGGCGCATTCGTTCAGGCTGGCTCCCGTGGTATAGATGTCGTCCACCAGTATAAACGATTTTCCCGCCACCGTACATTGCGGTGCTACGCGAAAGGCGTTTGCCACGTTTTCGATTCGCATGGCGGGGTGCAGTCCCGCTTGGGGCGGGGTGTCCACGATGCGCCGGAGGGCGTTTTCCATGGGGAGACCCAAGCCCCGGGACAATTCCCGGGCCAGTATTTCCGCCTGGTTAAAGCCGCGCTCGCGTTTTTTACTGGGATGCAGGGGAACGGGGGCGAAAATGGCTCCCCGCCGGGGGAGCCCGCTTTCCCCCGCCCACAAACGGCCCAAGGCCCGGGCGTGGTTCCGCTTGCTACGGAATTTTATGTCACGGATAATGTCGCGCAACAGTCCCTCGTATACAAAGGCCCCTTGGGGTACGCGCTCCAGCAGGGATTCGCATTCCCCGCACAGCCATATGGCACATCTGCGCTTGTCGTTGAGGGGCAGTAGGATTTTACAGCCCATGCATGTAGGCGGGTACAGCCAGTCGAGTATCACGGGGACATGCTCCGCATTTCATGAAGCTCCCCCAGGCGGCGTGCCAAGGCGGTGTGGCGGCGGGTTACGTGGTTGGTGTCCACCATGCGGTGGAGGGTTTCGGGTAGGCCCACCAGCACCGCCAGCTCCCGGGCGCGGGTAATGGCGGTGTAGAGCAAATTGCGCGAAAGGAGCAACGGAGGCCCGCCAAAGACAGGAATGACCACCGCCTTGTATTCACTGCCCTGGGATTTGTGGACGGTTACGGCGTAGGCCAGTTCAAGGTCGTCAAGCTGGGAGAAATCGTAGGACACGCGCCGGTTGTCGTCGAAAAGGACGCTCATGGTGCCGCCGTCTTCGTCAATCCCGGTGATAATTCCCATATCCCCGTTATATATACCCGTCCCCCGGTCTTCCGGCGTCGCCCAAGCCGCGTCGTAGTTGTTGCGGATTTGCATGACCCTGTCCCCCTCTCGAAAAAGGGTCGCGCCCATTTCCCGTTCCTTTTTGTGGGGGGCCGGAGGGTTAATGCGCCCTTGGAGGAGCGTGTTCAGCCGGACGGAGCCCAGGGGCGTTTTGCGCATGGGTGTCAGCACCTGGATATCCTGCCGCACATCCAGGGGCATGAAGGCGGGGAGGCGTTTAGTCACCAGCTCAACCAAGGTTTCGGCCACGCCCTCTGCCTGGGCGCGCTTTACGAAGAAGAAATCCTTCCCCTTCTGGTTCAGCTCCGGGTATTGCCCCTGATTGATGCGGTGGGCGTTCATGATGATGGCACTTTCCTGGGCTTGCCGGAAAATCTCCGTAAGCCGGACAACGGCTACCGCGCCGCTGGAAATCACGTCCTTGAGCACATTCCCCGGCCCCACGCTGGGCAGCTGGTCCACATCCCCCACCAAAATCAGCCGCGTCCCCACCGCCACGGCCTTTAGCAAGCTGTGCATGAGCAAAATATCTATCATGGAAGCCTCGTCCACTATCAGCACATTGCATTCCAGCGGATTTTCCTCGTTCCGGTTAAACACCGTCCGGCGGGAGTCCTCGGATATAAACGCCACCTCCAGCAACCGGTGGATGGTCTTGGCCTCGCGCCCGGTGGCTTCGGTGATACGCTTCGCCGCCCGCCCTGTGGGCGCGGCCAGGACGATGCTTTGCCCCTTTTTTTCCAGCAGGTCAATCAATGTATTGATAACCGTGGTCTTCCCCGTGCCCGGCCCCCCGGTGATAACCAGCACCCCTTTGGTCATGGCCGCGGTGATGGCTTCCCCCTGGCCGGGAGAAAGCACCAGTCCTTCCGCGCCGCCTTGCGGAGCAGACGCACCGGCGACGTGGGGCACCGCCACCCCCGCCAAGGCCGAAAGCTGTCGCGCCACCCCGCCCTCGGCGTAGTATAACGCGCTCACAAAGACCAAGGGCTCCTCCTCCCCGGCCACGATTTCGCGCACCACCAGCCGCTCCATTTGCATACGAATCAACTCGTTGTCCACCAAAGAAGGCTCCACCCCCAGCAAGGCCCGCGCCTGCCGGAGCAATTCCCCCTGGGGTAAATACACATGCCCCTCGTGGGAGGCTTCCCACAAAAGGAAGCGCACCCCGGCGCAAATCCGCTCGGGGGCGTTCACATCCATGCCCAGCCGCTGAGCGATGGCGTCGGCACTCTTGAAGCCGATGCCGTCGATGTCATCCGCCAGCCGGTAGGGGTTCTCCCGCACCAGCTCCACGGTCTCGTTTTTATATTTTTTATAAATCCGCATAGCCATCCCGGGGGAAATGCCATACTCCTGCAAAAAAAGAATGGCCTGCCGCTGGTCCGACTGGGCGTGAAAGGATTCGGAAAACTTCCGCGCCATCTTCACCGAAATCCCACGCAAATCCGCAATCCGCTCCGGCTCATTGGCCAGCACATCGAAGGTATCCGCCCCAAAGCGCGCTACAATCCGCTTGGCCGTGCGCTCCCCAATCCCCTTAACCACCCCGCTGGCCAAGTATTTTTCTATCCCCGCCAAGGTGCTGGGTGCCAGCCGGCGCGAATACGCCACCTGTATCTGCCACCCATAACGCGGATGGTTCACAAACCGCCCGCCAATATGTAACCGCTCCCCTTCATATATATCCGGGAAATACCCCGTGCAGGTGAGGCAATTCTCCTCCTCGCCCATATACTGCGCCAAGGTAAGCTGTAACTCCTCCCCCTCCAAGCGCAACACAAACACCGCGAACCCACTGTCCCCCGAATGGTAAATCACATTTTCCACCATGCCCTCCACCTGATGCGACTGCATCTGATGGGCATCCTGCGGGTTGTGCATAAAATCTGTCTCCTTCACGGACAATCACTTGGGGGATTTTAACACAAATTCAAAACGAGCCAAATCCTCACAATACGCTATGCACGGAACCGCCCCTTGACACCCCACCCCCACCCCTCTAGAATAAACTCGTGAGTTGCAAACTTATGAGTTTATTTATTTGGAGTGGATAGCATGTTTATCGGGCGCGAGGCGGAGTTGGGAAAGCTGGAGGAAATGTACGACAGCGGTAATTTTGAATTTGCTGTGATTTACGGCAGGCGGCGCGTGGGCAAAACGACGTTGATACGTGAATTTATAAAGGGGAAGAAGTCCCTGTTCTTCGCGGCCAGCGAGAGTACCGCCACGGATAATTTGCTTTCGTTGAGCCGGTGCGTTGGGGGTTCGCGTGCCGCGCCGGTGTATGGTGATTATGAAAGCACAGTGGAGGCGATTTTCGCCGCCGGGGAGGGGGAGCGGTTGGTTTTTGTGATAGACGAGTTTCCTTATTTAGCCGAGGCATTCCGGGGAATTTCGTCGTTGTTGCAAATTGCGATTGACCGGCACAGGGCAGACAGCAAGCTGATGTTGATTTTATGCGGGTCAAGTATGAGCTTTATGGAGCATCAGGTGTTGGGGTATAAGAGTCCGTTGTATGGGCGGCGTACGGCGCAGTTTAAGGTGCTGCCCTTTTCATTTTTTGAGGCGTTGCCGTTTTTTACGGAGTACGATGCGGCGGACAAGGCAACCTTGTATGGCATGACCGGGGGCGTTCCTGAATATTTGACGAAGATTAACGTACAAAAATCGGTGCGGGAAAATATGGTCGATTTATTTTTTTCCACATCGGGGCATTTTTTTGAAGAGCCAGCTAATTTGCTTAAGCAGGAGTTGCGGGAGCCGGCAACCTACAATGTAATCATTGAAGCCATTGCCTCCGGCGCGTCGCGGCTTAATGAGATTTCTACCAAATGCAAATTGGAAGCCAATAAATGCGCGAAGTACCTGAGTACGCTAATTACCCTCGGGCTGGTGAACAAGGAATATCCGTATGGCGAAAAGCCGGGGAAACGGAGCATCTATAAAATAGCGGACAATATGTTTCGGTTCTGGTACCGCTTTGTTTTTCCCAATTTATCGGCCATCACGGCGGGGCGGGGAGATGCCGTATACACCCATGAGGTAGCCGCACAGCTTAATGCATATATGGGGCTGGTTTTTGAGGATATTTGCAGGCAATGGCTCTTGCGGCGGGAAGATATGCCGTTTTTTGTCGGCAGTGCCGGGCGTTGGTGGGGGACAAACGCGAAAACCCGTAGCCAAGAGGAAGTTGATTTGATGGCGGTTTATCGCAACCAAGCCTTATTCGCGGAATGCAAGTGGAAAAACACGGCGGTTGATATGGATGTGTACGCCGGCTTAAAACGAAAGAGCGCGCTGTTTTCATACGAACAGGTGTATTTGTATATTTTTGTAAAGGGATTATGTTCCTCCCGTTTACGCGCACTACACGAAAGCGGGCAAGTACAAATATACACATTGGAAGGAATGATATTGAACGAAAACCCATAGCATATTCCCCCCACTTGTGGTAGCATAATGAATACAATAGGCTACATACAAAGGGTGGGGTTCTCATATGGATGAGCATAAGATAACCAACAACGCGCAGGCCGTGCGCACCATGCAAGCGATTATCAGCAATGTGGAAAAGGTTATTGTGGGTAAGCGGTATGCGGTGTCGTTGGTTATGGCGACACTGGCTTGCCGGGGGCATGTGTTGATTGAGGACGTACCGGGGGTGGGCAAGACCAGCCTGGTGGCGGCACTGGCCCGGTCGGTGAGCGGGAGTTTCAAGCGCATTCAGTTTACGCCGGACATTATGCCGTCGGATATTACGGGCTATTCGGCGTTTTCGCCCAAGACGGGGGAATTTGAGTATAGGGCCGGGGCGGTGATGAGCCAGTTTGTGCTGGCGGATGAAATTAACCGTACCTCCCCCAAGACCCAGTCCAGCTTGCTGGAGGTCATGGAGGAAAATACCGTTACCGTGGACGGCCAGACTTACGATGTGCCCAAGCCCTTTATTGTGCTGGCCACGCAGAATCCGGTGGAGTATCTGGGCACCTATGCCTTGCCCGAGGCCCAGCTCGACCGTTTTTTTATGAAGATAACCTTGGGCTACCCCGACGACAAGGAAGAAAGCAAGATGCTCGATAGGTTCAAGGGGCGCAACCCCCTGGCAGCGCTTCAGGCCGTGGCCGAAGGGGAGGACATCATCCGCATACAGGAGCTGGTGGAGGAAATCCACGTGGACGAGTCCATTAACAATTTCATCGTAAATATTGCCCGCTACACCCGCGCCCAGGAGGACGTACAGCTGGGTGCCAGCCCCCGCGCCAGCCTTTGCCTGTACAAGGCGGCCCAGGCGTGGGCCTTATACAACGGGCGGGAGTATGTCATACCCGACGACGTTATCCAGATGGCCCCCCATGTGCTGGAGCACCGCATTCTCATGAAGCAGGAGGCGGCCATCAAGAAAATACGGGTGCCTGATATCATCGCCGGCGCGTTGAAAGAGGCCACCGGGGCCGTACTGTAATGAAGTTTTTTAAGCGGCCCCGGGTCAGCAATTGGTGCTTGTATATTGCCATCATCGCCGTTTTCCTTTCTTCTGCGTGGATATACGGCGAGCGTTTGTTATACCTTGGGCTGTTGGTCTTCGCGGCCATGCCTGTGGCGTCCTTTGTGCTTACCTTTATTTTGCTCCGGCTGTTAAAGGTGACACAACTGGCACCCCGCACCGTGGTCAAAAGCACCCCGGCTTACATCTCCCTTCGCCTACATAATCCCACGCCCCTGTTTTTATCCCATATCCAATGCGCCTTTCATACCGACGATTTTGCCGTGGCGGTGGAGGAAGAGGAAGCCTTCGCCCTCAAGGGGCTGGCAACCGGGGAGCAACGCATTTCCTTTCAGATAAAATACCGGGGCACCTACCCCATCGGCCTGAAGGCCCTATACGCTACGGATTTTATGGGGCTTTTCCGGCTGAGGCGGGGGATGAACCGGAAAACCGACGTCGTCGCCCTCCCGCGCATTGTGGACATGACCCACTTCCCCCTGTCCATGAATCTGCTGACCCAGGCCCATTCCCGCTTTGACATCAAGGACGAGGATTATGCCACTTTGTCCGACATCCGGCCCTATCTGCCCACGGACTCGATTAAACGCGTGCACTGGAAGCTCACCGCCAAGCGCAATGAATGGCTGGTGAAGAATTTCCAGTCCAACGCGCTGAACAAAGTCACGATACTGCTGGACGCCACCCGAATGCCCCTGCGCTACACCGAGCAGATTGTCATGGAGGACCGTATTATCGAGACGGCCATGGGGCTTGGGCGGTTTTGCCTGCGCAAGGGAATGCCCGTGGATTTCATGGTGGGGGCCGGCTCCGCTGTGTCCTGCCAGAACGCGGCGTCCTTTGAAATCATCTATCAAATTGGGGCCCAGCTGGTTTTCCTGGAAAAGCCGCCCTACACCCCCCATTCCATGCTCACCCAATGCCTCAACGACGCCACCGGCTACCTCAACACCATTATCATGACCTCCCGCCTGGACAGCGCGCTTTACGAGCGTATCGCCAACGGCATGAACAATGGGCACTTCATCGCCGTGCTGTATTTTCCCTCGGCCTTCAAGGACGAGGACTCGGAGCGGATTTTCACGTTGCTCTCCGAAGGCGGCGCGCCCTGTTTCAAAATAACGGAGAATACCTTAACAGAGGAAAGCGAGGAGGCGGCCTGATGTTCAAAAAATCCCAGTTCAAAACAAAACATGAATACCTTTTCCTCTTCGGCGTGGGGGGACTGTACCTCTTCGCCATCAACCGGGCCATCCTTTCGGCTACGGTTATCGAGATTACGGCCCTGGGCATGTTCGCCATAGGGATGCTGTGTATGCTGGCCTTTACGGCGATGCTGTTTAACCGCTTTACCCGGATAGCCACGGTTGCCGTCCTTGTGCTGGCGGCGTTGTTTTTGCTGTGGCGGCGGGAGGCTTACGAGGGCTTGTTCCACCATTTCAGGGATGTTTTCCTGATGACTACGGGCTACCTGCCCTATGCCCCCGAGTTGGGGCAGACCCTGATGTGGCTCATTATTATCGCGTTGAGCTTTACCACCGTGGTTTTTATGCTGTACCGCTTCAGCTTCTATGTGCTGGCTCTGGGCGGCGGCTTGATTTTCACCTTGAGCTGGACCTCCAGCTTCATCCGGGACACGGGCTCCTTTCTGGTGTTCCTGTTCGCCTTCGTCCTGCTTTTTATCCGCAAGATGAACAAGAACATCTCCGCCGTGGCTACGGTGGCACCCCTGTGCCTTGGGGTGATTTTGCTCGCACAGATACAAATGCCCGCCTACAGCGAGCACTTTACCCGCCGCACTTTGCGCGACGCCTTCGAAGGGCGGCTTACCGCCGTCGAGGATTTTTTCTTTGAGCTGTTCAACCCCACCTATTTTTCCTTTGCCGCTACGGGCTTTGGCGGCGGCGGCGGGCGGCTGGGCGGGCCCGTCACCCCCAACAACCGCCATGTCATGGAGGTTTCCGCCCCCGGCGCGCTGTACCTGCGCGGAGTGGCCAGCAACCACTACACCGGCTTCTCCTGGCTCAATACCTTGCAGGACGGCGACATCTACACCCAGGGCATGGACCCCGGCCACTTTGAAATGATGGAGAACGCCCAGGCACTGATGCGCGGCGCGGGACTGACCCGTGGCGTGAGCGCGCTGAGCGGCGCGGTGCTTCGCTCCGAATTTACCCGGGACAATGCCCGGTATCTGCATGTAAACAATTTCGCCGTGGTGGGCATGTACGCCCAGGAGACCTTTAACCTGGAATTTTGCCCCACGGCACTGGAGCTACAGGAGCGGATATTCACACAAATGGAAGAAAGACTGATGAGCACCCAAACCCGCGCCCACATTACTTTGGACTTCGACGTACCCATCGTCTGCCCCTATTATCTGGAATGGCAAGCCGCGTGGCTTGAAACCGCGCCCAACTATGGCACCATGCCCGTGCCCAATGCCTTTGGCCGGGTGCGCTACTACTGGCACGCCTACCTGCCTGTGTATACGGTGTCCATTGCCATGGGGCGCAACCGCACGGGCACGGTTTTCCGCCCGCCGGGAGTGAAGCAGGTTTGGTTCGACGGGGACAGCAACAATTATCTGCCCGTATTGCAGACCGCGCCCTCGGGGGATTTGCGCACGCCGGGCTTCATGGGGCGCAACACGGTGTACCACCAGCAATTTTTGCACATAAACCCGAGCCTGTCCTTCATTGAGGATATTTTACATGCCTCACAACAGGGGCTGTACGCGGCGCGGGGCGAGGCGGTCGCCGCCTTCATAGAAGCGTGGATGGAGCCCCTCCGGGACAGAGGCGTGATTATTACCCAGGAGCAATTTTGGCGTTATTTCCACTTCCTTGGGATAGGCGATGTGTTCAACGCCTTTGCCCACCACGGCATAGACACCACAGATGTAGGCCACTATTTTTCCCACCGGGGCGACATGGAATCCCTGCTGGACATCTTCACATGGAATGCCCTGGCCGCCTACGCCGAAAGTGTGCGCGCCCATTTCCTCTACGTCCCCGATAGCGTGCCCCAGCGGGTACATGATTTGACCGCCCAGCTCATACGCTATGAACAAACGGACTTCGGCCGCGTCACCGCCATACGGGATTTCCTGTTGACCAGCTTCCCCTATACCTTGGACCCCGTACCCGTCCCCCGGGGCGTGTGCTTCGTGGATTTCTTCCTGTTTGAAGGGCAGGAGGGCTATTGCACCTACTTCGCGTCGGCCATGGCCATCATGTCGCGGATTGCGGGGGTACCCTCCCGCTACATCGAGGGCTTCTTCGTGCCCGGCACCGGCCGCAACGAATACGCCCTCTCCGTTGTCACCAACCGCATGGCCCACGCCTGGGTGGAAGTGTACCTGGAGGGCTTCGGCTGGCTCATTATGGAGGCCACCCCGCCCCACGCCCAAACCGTGGACGCACTGGCCCAGGGGCGTTTCGGCTTCGGCGGGCCCGTTGCCTATTGGGATGAGTTTATATATGAGTACGACTGGTGGATGTATTACTACATGCGCCAGCACGGCGGCACGGGCCCCGGAGGCGGGGTGGGCTTTGCCGGCCAACAGGCCGGAGGCGAGGACGAAGGCGATGGCATATGGGAGCTAGTGCTCTTTGTGGCATTTTTGACCGGCGGCCTTGGGGGCATCCTGTTTCTGTACCTGCTGTTTTGCCGTCTGCGCTTCAACCATGCCTTAAAGCGCGTGGCGCGGCTGGGGAATAACCGTCAGGCCCAAGCCTACTTCAAGGGCATACTCAACATCAGCGAATACTATCATCTGCCCCTGAACGCGGGGGAAACCACTTTAGGCTACGCCCGGCGCGCCGGGAAACGCTTCGCCTTCCAAAGCGACGCCGTGTTCCTCAGAGATTTGATTGCTTTGTACAACCGGGCAAAATACGGCAAGGCACAGATTTCCGACGAGGACCTGGCACTCATGAAAGACAGCTACTTCACCATGCTGGCCCTGTTGGAATCCATGCGGATGCGGCCCCATTTCGTGTACCTGAAATATGTACGGCGCGTGGGCGCGCTGGCATAGAAATAATCCGTGCATAAAACAGAACTTTCTACAAAAACTTACGTTTATATATAAAGCAAGGGGGGATTCTCGCTGGAAACCGTATTCGACCTTAGAAACGTGCGCAAGGTGTACCGCATGGGCGAGGAGCGCATCGTGGCTCTGGAGGATGTGAGCCTCACCTTTGAAAAAGGAAAAATCTATTGCCTGCTCGGTACCTCCGGGTCGGGCAAATCTACGTTGTTGAATATGCTGGCCGGGCTGGAGAAGCCCACCAAGGGCAGCATTATTTTTATGGGCAAGCAACTGGAGAAATTGAACGAGACCCAGCTGGCCTTGTACCGCCAGCGGTACGTGGGCTTTGTTTTCCAGTCCTACAATTTGCTCCCCACCCTCACCGCGCTGGAAAATGTAACTTTGCCCCTCACCTTCCGCAAGGTGAAGAAGCGGGAGCGGATAAAAAAAGCGAAGGTGATGCTCAAGGCCGTGGGGCTGGCCCACCGCTGGCGGCACAAACCCAGCGAGCTCTCCGGCGGCCAGCAACAGCGGGTGAGTATCGCCCGGGCCTTTATCAACGACCCCCAGGTGGTGTTCGCCGACGAGCCCACAGGCAACCTGGACACGCGCACCACCTTTGAAATGATGGACTTAATCATCGGCATCGCCCGGGAACGACAGCAAACCCTGGTCATCGTCACCCACGATACAGAAATCGCCCAATACGCCGACCAGGTGATACGCATAAAGGACGGCTCCGTAGAGAGCATCCTGGAGCAACGGGCCACCATGCCGGGGGAAGCCGTAATAGACGAACCGGAACCAACAAATATGAACCATGAAACAGGAACGGGAGGTACGGAAAATGAAACGATTGTTTATGGGTAAATGGGTGAGAAAGGCTTTGGTAATGCTACTGACTGTGGTGCTGGTGTTCGCGCTGGTGCCGCCGGTAGCGGTGAACGCCCTCAGCCGGGAAGAGCTGCTGGGCATGATATCCGTCCAGCTGACTATGGGGAATATCGCTGAAGCCGAACGGCTGACGGATATATTAAATTCCTTGTTCCCGGTGGTGCCGCCCCCCCCGCCGCCGCCTTCTGCACCCCAAGTCTTCGCCCCCAATATTCGCTTGATTTCCCCCCAGACCGTAACCCTGGAGCCGGGGGAAACCCGTGACGTGCCTTTGACCATACGCAATACCGGCGTGGGCACAGCCTCCGAGGTAGTGACCTCCGTAAGCTCCACCGGGCCCTTTATCATCGACATCATAAGCAATGCCCGCATCGCCTCCATGGCACAAAATAACGAACGCACCCTTACCCTGCGCATTACCGCCAGCGCGGACGCGGAGCCGGGCAACGCACCGGGGATTGCACTGCGGCATGATTTCCGCACCGGCGCGCCGGGTACGGGCTCCACGGAGAATACCTTGGCGGTACACATCGGCGGCGTGGGTGCCGCGCCCAATATTCAGCTCACCAATTTCCGTGGGCTGGACGCCCCCGTGGAGCCGGGGCAAAGCTTCACCGTGACGGCGGATATCACCAACACAGGCCAGGGCACGGCACAAAATTTGCAAGTTACCTTCCCCGGCCTCAACGCCAACCACGCCGTTTTAATCAGCGATTTGAACCAAGCCCTTGTCCCCACGCTGAGCCAGGGGCAGACCCACACCCTTTCCTTTACCTTCCAGGCCGCCAGCGGAGTGCCCCGGGGTACCTTGCCCCTGGAGTTCGAGGTGGCTTTCTCCACCGAAGGCGGCCAGCGGCGCGATACCCGCTTCACCCGCTTTATCAACGTGGTGCCCTACGGCGCGGATGCCCCCTTGGTTATACGGGACATCACCGGCCCTACCGGACGCTTCGAGCCGGGACAGAATGCCCGCTTCGCCTTGGAGCTGTACAACGCCGGGGATGTAACCGTTACCGGCATCATCGCCACGGCGGTGCCTCCGGCGGCCATCGCGCCCATGTCCCAGACCACCGTGGTGCTTAATTCCCTGGCTCCCGGCACCAGCACCTGGGTGGAGTTCAGCTTCACCCCCAGGGATACGGCCTTCACCGAGGTGTATACCATCGAGTTTAGTGTGGATTTCAACGTCAACGGCGCGTCGGCGGAGCCTGTGCCCCAATTCGCCGCCCTCCATGTATATAACCCCAGCGCGGCCAGGGACGACTACGACATGACCGACCGCCCTTGGCTTATCGTGGAAAACTTTACGGTAAACCCCACCATCGCCCAGGCGGGGCAGGAATTTACCATGAATATTACCTTCCGCAACACCAGCCCCATCCATTCGGTGCACAGCACCCGGATTATCTTCACCCCCCAAGGGGTGGGCCCCCAGGGCGATATCGTGTTCATCCCCGTGGGGGGCAGTAGCAATACATTGTTTGTGGACTATATCCCGCCGGGGGGCACGGTGGATAAAGTCATGACCTTCTTCACCGTGGGCGACGCCATGCCCCGCTCCTACACCATGCGCATTACCATGGACTATCAGTCCCCGGGGTTCCGGGCCAACGCCCTGGGCGAATATGTGGACTTGGCCATCCGGGTGGCGCAATTCGTGCGGCTGGACATCGTGCAGGACTTTATGATGCCCAGCGTGGTAAACGTAGGCGACCCGATACGGATGGACTTTCAGGTAATCAACAGCGGCCGCGTGACATTGCACAATGTGCATCTGCGGGTGGAGGAGCACAACCGGGACCCGAACTTCCCCCTGCTGGACACCACCCAGGCGAATCTGCCCATCGGCGATATGGGGCCCAGCCGCTGGCTCATGTACAACGGCATGTTCGTGCCCCTGGTACCGGGCTTTATCACCGGGGATATTATCATCTACGGGGATGACCCCGCCTTCGAGCTGGTGGAGCACCGCATCCCCTTTGAAATCTATGTCATGGACCCCTGGGGCGGCGGCGGTGACTGGAGCGGCTTTGGGGATGACCCCTGGGAGGGCGGCTATTTCGGCGACCCCTTCTGGCCGGAGGACCCCTTCTGGCCCGGCGACCCCGGCTTCCACGGCGGCCCCTGGGAGGAAGAAGAGCCAGGCTTCTGGCGCAGGGTTTGGCGTTGGCTGACCACCCCCTTGGGCGGCTATGCCGGGCACCGGCGCGATAATGGCCAGCAAGAGCAGGATATGTTTTTCCACGGGGAATTTTGGGGGGACGCCGGCTATGAAAACGGCGGCTTTGAACTGACGCGGCAGGTTATCATCACCCCCGGCGGCGGCGGTATGGTGGTTAGCCCTGGCGGCGGCAGTGTGGTAGTCAGCCCCGGCGGCGGGCGGCCCATGTCCCCGGGCATGGGCATGGGCGGCGATATGTTTGGCTGGGAAGAGCCCGAGCCCCTTAGCGACCCGTTTTTCATTAATTTGTGGAACTTTGTGCGTATGCCTATATTCCTGTTCCCCTTCGGCCTTATGCTGGGCGCGGGGATTACCCTCCTTGTAATCAGAATGAAAAGGCGTACCGCGGAAATGATGGATATGGATGAGTAACTTATGCGAACATATTCGCAAAGCGAATGTGTGAGAGGGGGGACGGGCTGTGAGTAACTGGGACGTACTGGTAATGTGCCTGCGCAATATGTTCAAGCGCAAGCTACGGACATTTCTGACCATTTTGGGTGTAATGGTGGGCACGGCGGCCATTGTGCTGATGATTTCCCTGGGTCTTGCCACGGAGGCACAGCACCGCGCCCAAATGGAAGAAGCCGAAATGGACATGACCATGATAGACGTGCGTATGCCCTGGGACGCAGGGGATTGGGACCCAAACCTGCAACAGATGGTTTTCCCCGAGGGCACGCCGGTGCTCAACGACGCTATGGTGGATACTTTCGACGCCATGGCCAACGTACAGCTGGCCAGCCCGCGCATACGGGGGCAGTTGTTTTTCCGCGCCGACCCCTATTATATGCAGTCCTGGGATATTACGGGCATCCGTGCCGAGGTGATGCAATACATGGGTCTGCCCGTAGCGGAAGGGCGCGTACTGCAAGCGGGGGATGAATTTGCCGTGGTCTTTGGTGCCAACGCCGAGCGGGGCTTCGAGCTTTTGGGCTCCACCTGGCCCGACCGGGGCGACCGCATGTGGATGTGGGTGCCCGAGGGCACCGAGATACCCACCTTCGTGGATGTGATGCGCGCACCCATGCGCATGTCCTTTGACCGCCGCTTCATTCAGGTGGGCCTGGACGAGCCCCAACCCCTGACCGGAGGCATTCGCCCCATCCGCTCCTACAACGTGGAGGTGGTGGGCTTGCTGGAACCCAGCGACTGGCGTTCCGACCGTACGATTTTCATGGATATCGAAGTCCTTTTATATTTGAATAACGAGCGTATCCGCACCGAAAACGAGGTGCAGGACGAATGGCAGATATGGTTTTCCGCCATCCAGCAACGGCCACCGGAAAATTTCGAGGAGGTCATGGTGCGGGTGACGGACATGCGCTTCACCTCCCAGGTGGCGGAACAAATCCGGGAGATGGGCTTTGACGCCCATTATCCGGGTATGCATTTGAACATGCTGGTGGCCGGCCAGCGTCAGCAACAGCAGCTCCTGGCCGCCATCGGCGCGATTTCATTGGTTATCGCCGCCATCGGCATCGCCAATACCATGATTATGGCGGTCTATGAGCGCACCCGGGAAATCGGCATCATGAAAGTAATCGGCGCGGCCATTATGGACATACGGCGGCTGTTTTTGCTGGAGTCGGCCATGATTGGCTTCTTCGGGGGGCTATTCGGCGTGGTGCTGAGCCTAGTCGGTTCCTTTGTGTTAAACAATTTTGACGTGCCCTTCATGCGGCCCGACCCCATGCTGGCCATGATGGGCATAGAGGTGGGGGACCCCTCGCTGGTGACGCCCTGGCTCTGTGGGCTTGCCTTACTGTTTGCGGGCCTGATTGGACTGCTTAGCGGATACTTCCCCGCCCGCCGCGCCACGAAGCTGAGTGCCCTTGCGGCCATTAGGAGTGAATAGATTTTGCGCATTATTTTAGCTTCCGGCTCCCCCCGGAGAAAGGATTTGCTGACCCAGGCCGGGCTACGCTTCGAAGTGCTGGTAAGCGACGCCGACGAGAGCGTTGAAGGCGAACCCTACGAGCAGGTGGCCGCGCTGGCCAAGCGTAAGGCCAACGCCGTGGTGGAGCGGGTGGCCGGCCCGGCCCTTATTATCGCCGCCGATACACTGGTGTACACGGAAAGCCGCAACGGCACGGGCAGAATCCTGGGCAAGCCCAAGGACGCCGCCCAAGCCTATGACATGCTTCAAGCCCTGCAAGGGCGCAAGCATACGGTATATACCGGCGTGGCTATACTCAAGGTAAATGACAGCACCGATATGCCACCGGAAATGAACGTCTTCGTAGACGCGGCCTATGTCCATTTCCGTCCCCTCACCCCCCGGGAAATTAACGCCTACATCGCCACCGGCGAGCCCTTCGACAAGGCGGGAGCCTACGGCATACAGGAAAAAGGAGCCCTCCTCATCGAACGGGTGGAGGGAGATTTCTACACCGTGATGGGCCTTCCCGTCAGCAAGCTGTGCGTCCAGCTAGAGGATATGGGGGTACAGGTGTGGGGATGACCCGCGCCATCGGTACGGACATAATCAAAATTGCCCGCTTCACCGAGATGACCCCCCATTTTATGGCGCGGGTCTTCACCGAAGGGGAGCGGGCTTATTTATTGAAGAAAAGCAATCCCGCCACCGCCGCCGGGCTCTTCGCGGCCAAGGAGGCCGTGGCCAAGGCGTTGGGGACGGGCTTCCGGGGCTTTTGGCCCCAGGATATTGAAATCTGGCACGACGCCCTGGGCAAGCCCCGCGTAAGGCTTCACCACCAGGCGGACAAAAGGGCGCGCAAAATCACGGGAAGGGCGCGGCGGGGGTACCGGGTGCAGGTGAGCATTTCCCATACGGACACGGACGCCCTGGCCTTTGCACTCATCGCGCCCGCCCGGTCATGCCGTTGAGACCCATACATACCAAAAAACCCATAGCCAGTAGTTTAATGATTCTCACGGCCACCTTGATTTGGGGAGCGGGGTACGCGGCCCAATCTGCCGGGATGGAGCATGTGGCTCCGCTGACATTCAACGCGGCGCGGTTTTTTATTGGGGGGACGGTGGCCTTGGGCCCCGCCTTGGTTTTTTTGCTCCGCCAGAAAAATGCCCCTGAAAAGGGTACGCTTCCCGCCGCCATCAGTAAGCGCACCCTCACCGCCGGTTTTATTTGCGGGGCGGTGCTTTGTCTGGCCATCAATTTACAGCAGTTTGGCCTGATGTTTACCACCGTGGCCAATACCAGCTTTATCACCTCCCTGTATGTGATTATGGTGCCCCTCATCTCCTTGGTCGCCTTCGGGAAAAAGGCGGCCCTGCCCGTTTGGCTCGCTGTGGCCACGGCCATGGCGGGGGTGTATTTTTTGAGCCTGTCCGGCGGATTGTACCTGAACCGGGGGGATGTCCTGGTGTTTTTCTGCGCGGTCGCCTTTTCCGTGCAAATTATTATTATCAGCCATTTTTCCCCCAGGCATAATGTTTTTGCCTTGGCCTGCGTCCAGTTTTATACGGTTTTTGCTATCTCCCTGGTGCTGGCTTTTGTTTTCGAAACCCCCTCTTTGGTCGCCTTGCTCCCCGCCGCGCCCTATGTGCTGTACACGGGGGTTTTGTCCAGCGGCGTGGCCTACATATTGCAAATGAAGGCGCAAAAAACCACAGACCCCACCGTGGCGGCGGTGCTCTTCAGCTTCGAGGGGGTGGTGGCCACCTTTACCGCCTGGTTTGTGCTGAACCAATTCCTGTCCCCCCGGGAGATTTTAGGCTGTGTGCTGATTTTCGCCGCTATTTTGGTGGCGCAGGTGCCCGGTCGAACAAAAAAAGATTCTATAATTGAATGAGCTGGATTATAATCACCGGGCGGGGCAAGGCGTGTTCCTACGCCCTGGTATGAGGAGGACGCATGAAGGAATATTGGAACGGAATATGGGCTAGCCCCGACATAGAAAAGTACATGGGATATGTCAACGGCTACGTGACCTGGAAGCCGAAATTTTTGGACGTATTTGCGCAATACGAGGTTGAATCGGTATGTGACGCGGCTTGTGGGTTCGGGGCATACAGCGTTATGCTGGCGAAGAACGGTTATGCCGTCAGCGGGTTCGATATTTCTGATGAGTCGGTCCGGCTGACACAAACAATGATGGAAAAATTTAGTTGCGCCTATGGGGCGTACAAGGTGTGCGGCATAACAGAAATTGAATATGGCGATGCATCGTTTAACGCGGTTGTGGCCCATGCTGTCATTGACCATGTTTCTTTGGCGGATGCCCGCGCCGCCCTCGGGGAGCTGTTCAGAATTTTAACGCCCGGCGGACTCCTCTTTATCACATTTGACCCATTGGGTGAGGAGGATATAAACAAAAAGCACGAGGTATTGGAAGACGGCAGCCGTTTATACGAGGATGGGCTGCGCTTCCGCCATTACACGGATGAAGATATTAAAACGCTGATAGGCGATAATAAAATCATCCATTCAAACACCAATTCGCACGGTGAAAGGGAATATATCTTGCAAAAATAACGCAAATGGGTAGGATATAACCGAAAGGAGCAATTCACATGAAAATGACATTCCGTTGGTTCGGCCCGGGGGCGGACCCGGTGCAGTTGCAACACATCAAGCAGATTCCCGGCATGACCGGGGTGGTCACGTCCTTGCTGGATATGCCCGCCGGGGAGGCGTGGCCCATGACCCGCATCATGGCCATGAAAAACGAGATTGCCGCCGCCGGGCTGGAGGTGGAGGTCATCGAGAGCGTGAACATCCACGAGGACATCAAGCTGGGGGCACCCGGCCGGGAGGAGAAAATCGAAAATTATATCATTACCATGCAACGGCTGGCCCAGGTGGGCATCAAGTGCATTTGCTATAATATGATGCCCGTGCTGGACTGGGCGCGCTCCCATTTGTATTATGACTTGCCCGACGGGAGCAACACCATGCGCTATCAGGCGAAATTTATCGAAGCCATTTCGCCGGAGGCCCTGGCCACCCGTTATGCGGAGGAATCCGAAGCCTACGAAATGCCGGGCTGGGAGCCGGAGCGCATGAAGCATATCCGCGCATCGCTGGAAGCTTATGCGAACCTCACCGAGGACGATTTCTACGCCAACATGAAGTATTTTCTGGACGCCATCATCCCCCACGCCGAGGAGCTGGGCATTCTGATGGGGGTTCACCCCGACGACCCGCCCCAGCCCATTTTCGGCCTGCCTAAGCTCATTATCAGCCGGGAGAACCTGCGCCGTTACTTAGACCTGCACCCCTCCAAGCACAACGGCCTCACCCTCTGCACCGGCTCCTTGGGTGCCAGCCGCGCCAACGATGTCCCCGCCCTCATACGGGAGTTCGGCGCGGAGGGGCGCATCCACTTCGCCCATGTGCGCAACCTGAAATTTGAGACCGAAACGGACTTCTACGAGTCCGCCCATTATTCCCCCTGCGGCTCTTTGGATATGTACGGCATCATGAAGGCCCTCCACGACGTAGGCTTCGACAAATGGGTGCGCCCCGACCACGGCCGCATGATTTGGGACGAAACCACGAAGAAGGGCCGCCCCGGCTACGGCCTGTATGACCGCGCTTTGGGGGCGAATTACCTGCTGGGCCTGTGGGAAGCCATTGGCCGCGGAGGCGCGCTGTGAGCGGGACAAAATGGCTCCACCTGGGCGCGGGGAATATTTTCCGGGTCTTCATCGCCGCCCTGGCCCAGGATTTACTGGACGCGGGGCTTGGGGATTCCGGCCTGGTGGCCTGTGAATGCTTCGACGAGGAGCTCATCCCCACGGTTTTCGCGCCCTATAATAACGAAACTTTGGGCGTCACCCTCCACACCGACGGCCGCATCGAAAAACGCCGCATTGCCAGCATCACCGACGCCTTTGGCCGGGACAAGGAGAAACTCTGCCGCGTCGCCGCCGCCCCCGGGTTGCAAATCATCTCCCTCACCATCACCGAGAAGGGCTACGCCGTACACCCCGCCGCCCTTTCCCCCGGCCCGGAGGAGGCCGCCACCACACTGGAATGCCTCACCGCCGCTTTGCTGGCCCGCTTCGAAGCCGGTGCCCCGCCCCTGGCTCTGGTCACTATGGACAATTTTGCCGCCAATGGCGACGTCTTGAAGGCCGCGCTGGCCACCATCGCCGGGGCATGGACTGACGCCGGGAACGTTCCCGAGGCGTTTTGCGCCTATCTATCCGCCCAAGCCTACCCCTGGACCATGATTGATAAAATCACCCCCCACCCCTCCCCGGAAGTGGCCCAGCTACTGGCCGTAGAGGGCGTCCCCCACACCCACATCACCAAGACCGCCAAGGGCACCGTCACCGCTCCCTTCGTCAATGCCGAAGCCGCCCAGTACCTGGTCATGGAGGACACCTTCCCCAACGGACGCCCCCCCTTCGAAAAACTGCCCCGCCGCGCCGGCGTCTACCTCACCCACCGGGAAACCGTGCGCCGGGTGGACCATATGAAGGTCTGCGCCTGTCTGANCCCCCTCCATACCATTCTGGGTATCGCGGGGATGTTACTGGGCTACCCCACCATATCCGCCTGTATGGCAGACGCCCGGCTCGTCGCCTTGGTGCGCAAGGCCGCCGCCGAGGCCCTCCCCGTGGTGGCCCACCCCGGCATCATCGACCCGGAAGCCTTCCTGGAGGAAGTCCTCACCCAACGCTTCCCCAATCCCTTCATCCCCGACACCCCCCAGCGTATCGCCACCGACTCCTCCCAGAAAATCCCCGTCCGCTTCGGCCAGACCCTGAAGGCACGCGAAAAGGCAGGACTCCCCATGGAAGACTTGGAGGCCATCCCCCTCCTTGTCGCCCTCTGGCTACGCTACCGCATGGGCATGGACGACAGCGGCGCGCCCCTCACCTTAGCCCCCGACCCCCTGGTTCCCCCGGAAATCGCCGCCCTCCACGGCCTCCCCTTGGGCTCCACACCCGGGCTGGGCTCCATCCTTTCCAACGAGAAGCAATTCGGCATCGACTTGGTCAAGGCCGGGCTGGGGGAAAAGATACAAAAATTATTCGAGGCCCTGTCAAAGGAACCGGGCGCGGTGGCCCAGGGCCTATCATAGAAGCATGAAAGGAATGACGCATATGAGCACGCACTGGAAAATAGGTTCCGCCGAAGAACAACGCGGCGGCAAGCTGCGCCAGCTCTTCGAAGCCCACAACGCGGCGCAGAAAAACGCGCAAAACCAACGCCGCCCAAGGCCCAAAACCGGAACGGTGCGCCTTTCCAACACCGATTCCCTGCGTACGGCCATGGCCATGCGCCGCCGCGTCCTGGCAAAGCTGGGCGAGGTTGCCGCCGCCGTGGACGTGGAAAAAAGAATCCGGGACGCCATGGTGGCCACGGTAAAGATGCAGCTGGATAAAATCGACAGGCAAATCGCCAATATCAAACGCCGGGAGCGCGCCCTACGGGAGGAACAACAGGCCCGGCGGGACGAATGCCCCAACCGACGCCGACGACGCCGCGCCGATATGCAGGAGCAATCCGTGCGCATCCGCCGCGACATGCTCTACCCCGCGAAGGAGGGCGGCTTCGACCCGCGCAAGCCCTTTGGCTTCCCCTCAACCCACCACGCCCCCGCCCCGGCGGTAGCCTTCGATGTGGGCGGCACGGCGGGTATCGCCATGGACGCGCCCGCGCCCGAGGCTTCCATGGAAGTGGTGCTGTGAGGCAGGCGGGCGGGGGAGGGCGCGGCACGCTCTATGTGGTGGCTACCCCCATCGGCAACCTGGGGGACATGACCCCCCGTGGGGTGCGGGTGCTTTCCGAGGCCGATATGGCCGCCGCCGAGGACACCCGCCACAGCCGCGCACTCTTCGCCCACTTTGGGATTAAAACCCCCCTGTTCTCCTGCCACGGGCACAACGAGGAGAAGCGGGGGGATTTTTTTATCCGGGCACTGCAGGAGGGCAAAAGCGTGGCCTTGCTAAGTGACGCGGGCACGCCCTGCATCTCCGACCCCGGGCACCGGCTCATTGGCCAGGCCGCCGCCGCCGGCATTGAAATCGTTCCCATCTGCGGCCCCAGCGCGGTAATTGCCGCCCTTTCCATTTCGGGCCTGGACGCCTCCCGCTTCGCCTTCCTGGGCTTTTGGCCGCGCAAAAAAGCGGAGCAGGCCGCCGCCCTGGAAGCCATTGCCGCCTGGGGGAGCCCCGTGGCCTTCTACGAATCCCCACGGCGCATCGCCAAGACACTATTGTTCCTGTCGGAATCCGACCCGGACATGGAAATTTGCCTGTGCAATGACCTTACGAAAAAATTTGAGCGCGTCTACCGGGGCACCCCGGCGGAAGTGGCCGCCCAGCTCGCCCAAAACCCCGCCGCCGAAAAGGGCGAATACACCTGCGTGGCCCTCCCTTCCCGGCAAGCCCAAAAAAAAGAACCCCCCGCAAGCACGCGAGGGGCATTATCCCTTGAGGCACAACTGGTTGACATTATGGCCACGGAGGGCTGTGACCTAAAAACCGCTGCCGCACGCCTCCACGCCCTTGCGCCCAAGCAACGCAAGAAGGAAATCTACGCGGCCACACTGCGGGTGAAGGCTATAACAGCGCGTTAATCTTCGACAGTACCTCGCTCTTCTCAATGGGCTTGACGATGACTGCCTTCGCGCCGATTTTCATGGCTTCCGCCACCAGAGAATCCTTGCCCACGGAAGTCACCATGATTACATTGGCCGCGTCGTTGGCGTTGAGTATCATCTTCAGGCATTCGATGCCGTTGAGGATGGGCATGGTCACGTCCAGGGTAATGAAGTCGGGCTTGAGTGCGCGGTATTTATCATAGCCGTCCAAACCGTTGGAGGCTTCCGCGATAACCTCGTGGCCGGCGTCCTCCACAATGGTTTTCAGCAGGTGGCGGGCAATCTTGGAGTCGTCCACCATGATAAACCGCTTTTTGTTCACGGGGTTGGCCTTGGTGGGGTCGATGACGGTCAGATAAAAATCGCCAAAGGACAGGGTAATGGGGATGATGGTCAGGGATTGGCTCAGCACATGGTCCTTTTGGTATTCCGGCACGTCAATCATCAGAGACTTGACCTGTTTGTTCTCCAAGTCTGCGGTGAGCAAGCCCCCCACACAATTCAAAAATTCCTTGACGGCGTCCTGTCCGTCCTCGTCCATGGCGTCGATGGGCACCTTGCCGTAGGCACTGCCGAAGTTGCACGCCGCCGAAGTGTCGTTGGTGGCCAGCACGAAGGTGAACTCCCCGTCGGTTTCGCCGCTACTCCTTTGCCATACGGTGTGCTTGAATTTAATATTGCTGGCGGTGTAGGCTTTGCCGATGCGTATTTCCCGGTCCACAAAGCGTATGGTCGTGTTCACAAAAAGCTTTATATACTCCCAAAGTACGGTATCGGTGCTGTCCATGTCGGCGATGATGTGCATGAAGGCTTCCACGTCCCGGTCCTGCAACAGCACGAAATCATCATAGGAGACCCCCAGGGCCGTCTTGAGCGTGCCCAGAGCCAAATCGAATTTGTCCCCCGTGATATAGCCCTTATCGGTAATGAGCTGTTTAAGTACGATATGCTCACGGGCCTGCTTGGAGAGTAAAATATCCACCTGGTCCGCAGTCAGGTACCCCCGGGCCACGGCGATATCGCCAAAACGGGCGTTGTGCAACGCCTGTAAACGGTTGACATGGTCCGCGTTTTCCTTGGTCATCATCTTTTCTTCCACAGCCAAAACGCCCATGCGAATGCGCGCGTGCTTTTGTTGCTCCAAAATTTCCTTTCCCTGCTCTTTGGTCAACAGACCTTCCTCCACCAAAAACGGAACAAAAATTTGATTGAACATGGGACTCCTCCTGCTTGGATATATTCCTCCCTGTAATTTACACTATTTTTTACGGGTTATCAATATCTGGAGGTGCGAAAATTTAATCTACGATGATACGTATTTCATGGCGCAGGGTTTTGCCGCCGCCTGTGATGGTTACGCGTTGCGTTCCCGCGCCGGTTCTTCCGCCCACAAGCCACGTCCAGTACACAACGCCGTCCGCGTTGGATGTGGCGGTGCCCAGCCCTGCGGCGGTGAGTTTATTTCCCGCGGCGGAAATAATTTCCAGATAATATTGCGTATTCGGCTCGCCTTGGAGGGTGAGGGTAAGGGTTTCGTTGCGCCGCGCTTGGGTGGGTGCGAAGATGATATGCGCGGCGGCGGTGGCCGCTGGGGGAGGAGAGGGGGCAGGGGATGGCTGTGGCGTGGGCGCGGGTGCCAAGCGAGTGAAGAGGGCTTCGTGCCGTACCGCGCCGACAATCAGGAGCGTGGCGTAGCCGTTTTCCAGTAGCATCGCGTTAAGCTGATGTGCGCGGATTTCGCTTTCGCTGTCCACATCAGTGGGAACGCGCAACCAAATATAACGGCGTAGGCGGCCGTGGACGTCGGTGTTGTTTCCGTCGGATTCCAGCCAAACGCTTTGCCCTTCCACACGCTCCCGCACAAAGGCGGTGGCCTCAGCCGCGCCGGGCTGGCCTCTCTCCGGCGCATTGATGCCGATAAAACGGACGCGCTCGCCAGTGGAGAGCTCTATGGTATCGCCGTCAATCACGCGGTAGACTACGACTTCGGTCATCCCCTGCGCCACCACCGGTGCAGGGGATGGGGTGGGCGCGGGGGTGGGGTGCGGCGTGGGGGTAGGGGTGGCTTCCACCACAGGGGCGGGTT